>JAGVXV010000019.1 GCA_018303625.1 Candidatus Woesearchaeota archaeon | reverse complement strand
AATCTGGGAGCCTTCAATGCTCAGCCTTATTCCCTCATCCCTTATTTCGGCGAAATAAAGGCCGATGGAGTTTATCCTTAATTTGCCGAGCTCAAGCCTGGATATGTCGCTGTTTACCACATAAATTTTACCTTTATCCGTTTTCAGGAAAGCGTAAGTCATATCGGCGCTTGCGCCCCATTGGTTTTTTATCAATTCCAGTATGGCTTTTATCTCTTTTTTATTGAGAATTTTTATATTTTGCATCTTAAATACCGATTTATTTTATTATTTCAAAAATTATTAAGTTGAAAAGTCAGATTCCCCAAACCGGATTTTTTTTGCGCATTATCTCGGCTATTTCCTTCAAGATCTCTTTTTCCTCCTCGCTTAACTGCTTCTTGAACTCCCTGAGCTTCCTGAAATCATCCTCAGGAATGAAGCTGTAAAGGATATCCTCCTCGTGTATCTGCCTTCCCACAGTGACTTTAGGCAGTGAAACTGAAACCTGCTTTCCTTTTTCAGCCTCGCTGACGTTTTTCTTTTCAAGCTGGATTTCTTTTGCTTCAGTAATTGGATTGCCGTCATTTTTCATCAATTTGGCATTGGCTTTTAATTTTCCCTGCAAAACTTCGACGCCGACAATAGCCGGGTTGTTCTGCCTGAAAACATAGCCCTTAAGCAGCTTTATCCTGCATGGCTTTGCCAGAAATTCTATCTGTTTTGCCTCCAATTCCTTCCTGACGGCTTCCTGCCATTCCTTGAAATCCTCTATCAGCTTGTAAATGACATCATTTGAGATTACCTTCACGTTTTCAGGAACTTTAATGTCTGGCATTAAAACAGCATTAAATCCCAGTATGGCAGCCTGCAAAGGTTCCTTTTCGTAGTTTGCCTCTGCATCTGTAACGTCTTTTTTTGAAATATTGCCGATAGAGGCCTTTTTTATCGCAATATTGTTTTCCTTCAGCAATTTTGTCAGCGCTTCCAGGCTTCCCAGGGAATCTGCCTTTATTATTATGCCCTCTTTCTCTGTTTCCACCAAGACTTCCTCCACTTCCATTCTTATCTGCTCTTTTGCGCCTTCAATATCATTTTCAGCGGAAAGCAAGGGCATGCCGGAAAAAACGTTTTCTGTTTCCACAGCTAAAATTTTAACTCCTGTTGCAGCCGTGACAAATTTCACGGGCCTGAAATTTATTTTCTTCTCTCTCATCTCCTTTAGGGGCATTGGCTCGAACAGCGCCTTTACCCTTGTTACAATAGGCTCTGACAATGTCCCTACAACTATTGTGTCGCCCTGCCTCAATGTCCCGTCATAGATTATGGCGTCAATTGTCGTTCCCAGGCCTTTCTCTTCCTTTACCTCCAGGATAGTGCCTTTCGCCTGCCCTTCAACGCTTATTTTTAGGGACTTCTCAAGGAATCTTTGCGCCAGGCCGCCCAAAACCATGAGCAATTCAGGAATTCCCTCAGAAGTCTTCGCTGATGTGGGGATTATTGCAACCTGCTTTGTGTAATCTTCAACCCGGTCAAATCTTTCTGCTTCAAATCCCAATTCTGAAAGCTTTCCGACAATTTCATAAAGCCTTGTTTCAATAAGCTGCCTTGTGCTTTCCCCTTGTTCTTGTATGTCCTGGATTAAAATGCCTTTTTTTGGCCGCCATCCCGGCAATAAGTCAATCTTATTCAGGGCTATTACAAACGGCGTCTTATACTGCCTTAGAATATCAATGCACTCAAGAGTTTGCGGCTTAATCCCTTCATTGATATCTACAACCAGTACAGCTATATCAGCTAGGTTCCCTCCTCTTTTTCTCAGGTTCGTGAAGGCTGCATGCCCTGGTGTGTCAATGGCTAATATGCCTGGAATTGTAAGTTTTATCTTTATTTTTTCAAGCAGGCCCCCACAAATCTTTTTTATGGTTTCAAGAGGTATTAAGCTGCAGCCGATGCATTGCGTTATTTTTCCCGGCTCTGACAAGGCTATAGAAGTGTTCCTGATTGTATCCAAAAGCTGGGTTTTCCCCGCATCCACATTGCCCATAAAAACCAGAATCGGCTGCCTTAGCATTTTAACCACTTATTGTTGAGGATTTTTTCCTGATTTTTAAAGGTTATGATTGGCTATAGAAATCTTTAAATAATAGTGAGTATTGTTTAATGGTATCATTTTTGAGGTGGCTTTTGATGAAAAAAAAGATGGCTTTTTTCGCCGCATTTATTGTTATGAGCTTCTTTTTCGGCAGTAGTTTTGACAGCTTTTTCGGGAAAATCAGGGGCGACGAAACTGTCAAAGCAGGGGAAACTCTGCAGTATCATGTTAATGTTGTAAATCACGCCGAAGAAGAGATTGAAGATGTGAATGTAAAAATCTTCATTTACGACCTTGACGAGATGATTGTGACAAGCACTTTTGATGTGGAGAACAAGGATAATTCCGCAAGGTCGCTGCTATGGGACACAAGCGACGTTGAGCCCGGGGAATACCTGGCCAGAATAACCTTAAGCAATGATGAGTTCAGGGAAGTGAAGCACCGCTATATTACAATAATATGATGTATTTTTAAAAAGATTTTTAATTTCTCTGAATATTCTGCCTTTATGTACAAACTAGTCAAAGAAGGCTCTGCAGAAATTTTCGTGCCAGTAGAAGAAAAAATATCAAAGAAGCTGCCCGTATTCTACAATCCTGTAATGAAACTCAACAGGGATATAACAATACTTCTGCTCAGGCAATTTCCGCCTTTAAGCATTTGCGACCCTATGGCGGCTTCCGGCATCAGGGCAATAAGGCTTACAAAAGAATTAAGTTTTAAATCAATCATTGCAAACGACTACAATAAAAAATCCTTTTTATTAATCAAAAAAAATATGAAATTAAACAATGTGAAATTTGTAGTTAAAAATATGGATGCAAACCTGCTTCTCCTGAATTCAAATGGATTTGACTTCATTGATATTGACCCTTTTGGCACTCCAAACAATTTTCTGGATGCAGCAGTAAAAAGGATTTCAAGAAGAGGCATACTGGCTGTAACCGCAACAGATACAGCAGCTTTAAGCGGGACATATCCCAAGGCAACTTTGCGCAAATACTGGGCGCTACCAAAAAAAGACGCGATGATGCATGAAACCGGATTGAGGATTCTGATAAGGAAGATTCAACTGATAGGCGCGCAATACGAAAAAGCCCTGGTGCCAATTTTCTCTTATTCTAAAGACCATTATTTCAGGGTTTTTTTGAGATGCGATAAGGGAAAAAGTTACGTGGATGAAATAGTTAAAATGCACGGAATGCTCGATAATGCGGGGCCTTTATGGCTTGGAAGCTTATGGGATAAAAGATTAGTCAATAAAATGCATAAAAGCTGCATCAAAGGCAGTCTGCCATTGAATTCAAGAATCAAAAAAAATAATAAAAATAAAGAATTAATTAATTTCTTAAAAATTATAAAAGAGGAGTCAAAAATAAATGCTGTGGGATTTTACGATATACATGAGATTGTGGAAAAGGAAAAAATAAGGGAGATAATGAAGAAAGAAGTGCTGATGAAAAAAATAAAAGATAATGGCTTTAAGGCGGCTGAAACGCATTTTTCAGGCACCGGCATCAGGTCGGATATTCCTTATGGAAGATTGGCAGCCATTTTAAAAAAAGGATAGATTTTTATATTATAAAAACCGTAAATTGGCTAAAATGAATTTTAAAAAGAGTGTTTTGATATTGATGCTATTGTCTGTAATTGTTTCTTCATGCAAGACTGAAGAGAAAATTGAAGCTGTTGAGGCAGATGAAGGCTCGGGATTTCTGGTCATAGAAACAAACCCGCCAAATGCCGATATTTTTTTTGACAATGCCTACAGGGACAAGAGCCCGGTAACATTATACAACATAAAGGCAGGTCCTCATACAATTATCATAAAAAAGGAGGATTATGAGGATTCCGTGAATGATGTTGTTATAGAAGCTGGAAAGAGAAGCTACCTGAAAGTTGATTTAGTCCAGATGATTGAAGAGGATAAAGCTGAAGAAAAAGAAGAGGCCGTTGCTGAAGAAGAGATAGGAAAGGGAGCTGTGGAAGAAAAGCCTGAAGCATTGGAAGAGGAAATCGGCACTTTAAAGGCAAACGGTATTGTCAATATAGGCAATAAATTTGCGCTTTACTATGACCTCAGCGAGGGAAAATTCACTGAAAACAGGCAGCCTGACTCGGATGTTTTTTCAAAAAGGTTTGACAAGCACATAGTGTTTACTGGGTTCGAGCCAGCAGCCATAAAGGCCATTGAAAAAGGCATTGATGATGTGCAAAAAGAGGATTGCATTGACGCAAGAGGCCAGTTTGAGTACCTTTATTCGGGAAAAACCCTGTGTGCTATAACAAAAGAAAACGAGATAGCAGCCTTAGGTGGCATCTGGGAGGATACAGAAAATGCAAAGCTTACCTGGAAACTGTTCAGCTAGGCAAAATTAGCCTACTGCCCTTCTTACATCAACTGCTTCGACACTGCTTACTTCCGGGATTTCTCTTATTTTGTCTTCCAGCTCGTCTGTAGAGCCTTTGCTTTCATCCATTGTGAAGAATATTTTCAGGGCTTTCAGGCCGAAAGCTATAGGCTCTATTTCAACCTTGATTTCAGCTTTGCCTGCAAATTTCCTTATCTCTTCTTTAGCCTTATCCTGTATTGGAGAAAGATCGGATTCAGGGCCATCGGGCATTATTTTTAAAGTTACCACTACTTGAGCCATCTTAATTAGGACCTTCGAAATTGCATTCCGGGCAGCGGTATTTCGCGACAATCTGCCTGCAATGCATGCATCTTATTATTTCCCTTTTGCCGCATTTTGGGCATGAAAATCTTGCAGTGCCAATGGTATTAGTGATTCTTTTCTTGCACGAAATACACACTTCTTTTGCTTCTGCCATGAAAGCATGGGATTAGAAGTTGATTTATAAAGATTGTTGTTTTTATTTTATTTAATCTATTGCAGAGAGTATATTGTTTTTTTCATCAATCTCAAAACACTTTCCAAGAAATTGCTCTATTGCATAAATATTTGTCTTTGCATGATTTGTTATTTTTGAAGCTTTTATTCTGCCGCCAAATAATGCTATAAAGGGCAAAATCTGGTCTGTAAGATGCCTGTCAGCAGAGGCTTTGCTTTCTATTTCATTAATAAGGCTAAAGGCAGCTTCCTTTCCTACATCTTCAGCTTTTTTTCCTCTTTCGCCCAAAGAGTCTGCACCAAGCCTTATCGGGTTTTTATCATCAATCTCATCCTTATCCAGGGAAAAAATTGCCCACAAGGTTATGCCTGAGCCGGTTGACAGCGCTTCAGAATATTCTTCCTGTATTGACACCCGGCAATTAAATTTATTTTTTAAAATTGTTTCAGCTGCCTTTGCCTGCCTTTCAGCAACCTGAGCATTTTGCAAATCTTTGGAAGCATGGGAAACACCTTTTATCTGGATCAAATGGCCCTGCTCCATTAAATTTATTTCATTTTGATTATTTTTTAATTTATTATGAAATTCATCAAAATCCTTAAAATCCTGCATCTTATAGATGGGATTGATTTTTAATTCTACAATGCCATTGCCTTTAGGGTAATAGCCCCTTTTTATCAATTTTAAATCAATTTTGACATATTTTTGAATTTGAGGCAGAAAAACCTCTTTGAAGTATTCTATCGGAGCAGCCCATTTTCCGGATGTTCCGCCAATTATTTTTATTTTTGATGCTTTGTTTGCAAACATTAATGGCATCAGGACAGATTGCAAAAATAAGGAAATTGAGCCCGATGTCTGTATGTCAATCTCAATGTCTTTTGCCTGTATTTTTCCCGGAGTATACTTCAGGCCTTGGGAGCCCAGAAAGGCGCCTTCGGCTTTTGCACTGCACAATTGCTCCAAAGCCTTAATGCAGAACAGATGCTGGCTCTTCAGCCCTGCCTGGGGCCTGTTTTTCCTTATATTTTCAATTTCAAAAGGCTTTTGGGTTATTGTAGATAAGGCTAATGCTATTCTGGCAATAGAGCCGCCGCCTTCAAGATAAGAGCCATCTAATTTAAGCATGATAAAACAGAATTAAAAATTTTTATTTAAATCTTGTTAAAATCAGATATTTTCTATGTCTGCAAGAAGGTTATCAACATCTTCCAATTCAGTAGTGTCCAATTCTTCATCAACATTGCCTGCATCAGAAATGTCTTCTGCAACGGCATCAACCGGGGCTTCGCCAGTTGCGGGAATTTCTCCTGTCGTTACAGCTGGTTTTGTTTCTGTTGTCTTTACAGCTACTGTTTCCTTTTTAGAAGCGCAGCTTGCTAACAAAAACAATGCCAATACCATAAAAATTAATATTAATCTCTTTGACATAAAATCACCCCTCTTTACAGGGTTTCATTCTCTATCTTGTATTTAAACTTTTTGAAAAAAATAATTAAATCATTCTATGCTTACTCTTCATCATCATCCTCTTCCTCGTCTTCTTCCTCAGATTCTCCATCTCCCCCTTCAAACTCAGTCTCTATCTTTATCTTCACCTTGTCTTCAGTGGCAGACAGACCTTCTTCTAGCTGGGTTACAAAAGATTCCTGCTCTGCGCTTAAAGTTCCTTCCACTTTCTTGTCAACCTTTGCTTCCCCATCCTCAATTTCTGCTTCCAGCTCTATTTCTGCATTGGTTTTAGTCTCCTGTAGGCTATTCACTAAAGAATCAACCAAGGATTGCTGCTGCTCTGTTAAGGAACCTTCAATTTCAACCTTAACCTGCTCTTTTTCTTCGGTTTCCTCTTCCTCAACCTCGACTAGCTCCTCGTCCTCTTCCTCGAAATCAACTGTGTTGTCAGCAGCCTTTATTTCTTTCACTATATCCCTTAAAATGTCGTGAGCGTCTTTCAATGCCTCATGCGCTTCTTTTGCCAGGCTCTTTGCTTCATCGAGCAGTTTTTCCCTGTCTTCCTTGACTCCAGTCTCTTTTGCAGCCAGGAATTTTTCTTCAGCTTCTTTTAGCTTACCTCTTGCCTCTGCAATTTTGCTGCTGAATTCCTTTACTTTTTCGTCAATGCCTTCAACCTCTATGCCCTTTTCGTCCATCTCTGCCAGGATTCTGTCAAGCTTTTTTTCTAGCTGTTCGCTGTTCCTGATTATGCTTCTTACCCTTTCATTCACCAGCTTTCTTGCATGAATCTCTGTTTTTGTTTTGATTCTCTTCCATGCGGCATTTATTTTCTTTGCAGCCTCCCTTACTTCTTCCTTTGTTTTTGCATTCTCAACCTGGGTTTTTGCATCCCGTATTTCCTTGATTTTGGCATCTATGTCTGCAACCATTTCCGCAGCTTCCTCTTCAGTCAAGTGCTCTGATTCCTGCACTTTGCCTTTTACCTTTTCAAGATGGCTTATGATTGCATCAGCGGCCCTCAGCAAGCCTTGTTTCGCATGCTCTATAACAGCCTCCTCATCTCCTTCGCTTTGTGCCTCAAGCAAAAGCTTTCTTCTTTCTTCCAGCTTTTCTTTCGCTTCATGCAGCTTTTCTTCAGCTTCCTCGAAATTATCTTCAGCCTGCTTTACCTTTTGTTCTGCAACTATTCTTTTTTTGAATATCAGCTTTGCATCTAATTTCTTAATCTCCACTTTTTCCAGCCTTTGCTTTAATTCTTCGTGGCTTAATTTGGAAAATTCCTCCAACCTTGCCCTGTCCAGATTAGAAAGCTTTTCTATCTGTCTTGCATCCAAATCAGCGATTTTCTTTAGTTGTTCCTCGCTAAGGCCGGCCATCTTTCTTAGCCTTTCTGCTTTGACTTCCGTTAGCCTGTCGATTTGCTCTTCCTTTAAGTTTGAAAGCTTCTCCAGCCTTTCTTCATTCATTTTCTCAAGCTTTTTTAGCCTGTCAGCTTCTAATTTTGCAAATCTTTCTCTCGCAATAATTGCGTCTTTTGCTGTCCTCAAATCCGCTTTTTCAGCTTCTTTTATACTCCTTAATCTTTCCTTGTTCAGCTCCTGTGCGGCTTTCAGCCTTTCTTTATCGGCATCTTCAGCCGATTTTACCTCTTCATCATTAGAATTGTCCAATGCTGTTTTAGCATCTTCACTATCATCTGTATTGCTGTCTTGAGCAGCAACTGCTTTATCATCCAGCTCGCGCTCTTGAGCCATAACAGCTGGAAACAAACTCAGAATAAATATCATTAGAACAAAAATTGCAGATATTTTTTTCATTTTTGCTTACCTCCTCTTTTATTATATTTGTTGATATTATTATTATATTTGTTGATATTAAATGATGTGGCTTTTGCGCCACACCAAAGATAGGCCATTACTCCTGAGCTTTTTCGTAAGCTCTCCTGCTGTAAAGACTAATTTGTTTATAAATAAACTTTTTTTCCGAAAAATTCAATGCTTTATTTCTGCTTTTAAAACTTTACAAAGCTTTATTCTGCCTTTTCTTGCTTTTTGAGGTATGTTTAATTTATATTTTTTAAAAGTGGGCTTTTAATGAATTTCTTCATTTTCACAATATTTTTATATATTGAGGTTATTTTTGGTACTATGAGGGTGGTAATTCTACTTTTAATGCTGCTTTTGCTTATCCCTGTTGCTTTTTCTGCCACTATCTACGGCACAATATATGATTTATCATTGAATAAGGCAGATAATGTCAAGGTGGAAGTGAATACTGAGCCAAGGCAGTTTTATGTGTCAAAAAACGGCAGCTACGCCTTTAACGTTCCTATTGGAAATTATAACGTAAAAGCTGAGCAGCACATTGGCAATTTGCTTGTTTCATCTGTAACCGAGAATATCACCATAAAGGACAACTGGGTTTACGTGCTTGACCTTATTTTGTTCCCGAAAATCGAGGAAGAGCTTGAAAATGACATAGAGGTAATACAAATTCCTGAAAGAAGATTTGATTTTTTGCCCGTGATTATTTTATTGCTGTCTGTCGCTTTTTTGATTTATTTTTTCAAAAGAAAAAAAGCTGTAAAGAAAGAGGTTGAAAAGGAATATAAGGATATCAAAGCAGAAAGCGATTTGGATGAGGTTATAAGGATTATCAAAGAAGAGGGAGGCAGGGCAACACAGAAGGACATCAGGAAAAAAATCCCCTTGTCAGAGGCAAAAATAAGCCTTATGATAGCGCAGCTTGAGTCAGAAGGTAAGATAAGAAAAATAAAAAAAGGCAGGGGCAATATTATTATTTTGAATAAGTAACAATAAAAAACATTTTTACAGTAAATAGATTTCCAATAATAATCAATAAAAAAATTTATAATAATTGAAAATTTTAAAAAATAATTAAATAAAAATGAAATCCAAAAAATTAAATGACGGCAATTATGTAGCGAATTTAGAGAAAGGCGACAATATAGTTGAGTCTTTGCTTAATTTCTGCTCTGAAAATAATATCAAATTAGGTTTTTTCAACGGGCTTGGGGCATTAGACAAGGTTGAATTGGCGCATTTCAATGCAGAAACAAAAAAATATTCCTCAATAGTCATGGAAGATGCCCTTGAAATCATTTCCCTGCACGGCAACATAACCGAAATGAACAATAAAATTTACATACACCCGCATATTGTCGTTTCAGATGACAAAATGAAAGCTTTTGGAGGGCATCTGAAGGAAGGCAGGATAAGCACAATAGGGGAAATATTCGTTGTTCCAATGAAAGGCAAAGTTGCAAGGTATCATAGCGAAGAAATTGGGCTTAATGTGCTGGATTTGTGATTAGTTAATCAATATTTTATTTATTACCTATTTTCCATAATAACTTAAAATAACCCAAAAAAGAATCTGCAATCTCTTTGCTTTTTATTACAAAAAATATCGGCTCTTCACTGAAAATTGAAATAAATGACGTTTCCCCATAAATGTTAATCGATACTATAGAAGAGTAAGGCAGATATTTTACTTCACAAAATTTTGATTTCTCTATAAATGGCATTGTTCCCCTTGCATTTTCTCCGAATAGAAATTTTCTTTTAAATAAAAGATTGTCTTTTTTGGTTTCCAATCTGTCAAAGAAATCATAAATCTTTTTCGGATAACTCTTTGTAACACCGATAACATAATTTACTGCATTATGCTCTTTAAGATAATTTGTCTCATCATTAAATACAGAAATCATTCCCTTAATTCCCATATAAACTTCAGCTTCTTGTTTTTCCTTAGTTTGCTCAATTTTCTTCATTAATTTGGGTAATATCTCTTCTAATTCTCTAATCTTTCTAAAATCTTATAAGTCTTTGATGTTGAAACTTTGGATTTATTTACTATTGGCCCGGTTGTAGATTGGCCTAGCTCAAGTAAAGCTAGATAAATTTTAGCTTCCCCGGGTGTTAATCCAACTCTTTGTAAGATTTCTAGTTGCATATTGCATTATAATTTTAAATTATTTTTAAATTTTACTATTTTTGTTCACCTATGGGGAACATTAAATTTAAATAATTTACTCCATAACTACTACTAAGTTATAATTAGACATAATTAATGGGAATCACATGAAACAAGCTAATAATTTAGCACAGAAAGTAAGAGAATACGCCAAAGTGTACGAACCGAAGGATTTTATCCCAGTTTATGGTTGTTTCAGAGCATTTTGGCAACTTAGTGGTAGATATATGGATTATTATCATAAGATGGGAAGAGAGATGTCGCTGGAAGAACTTCACAAACCAGAAAATGTAAAACATGCTGTGTTGGGGGCATATAATCTTGCTCTTGCTATAATATTAGATAATTTACTCAGGTAAAATTAATTAATGAGGATAAAAATGACACAAAATTATGAAAAACCAAAAAATCCAGATGCTTTATAGTGGTTAAAACATAATAAAATTTTCAAGGTGCAACCATGAGAATACCTTTAACCTTAAATAACTCATATAAAATAGTTGTCAAAAGACTTTCCGGGGAAGCACTTGCAACCCTTCCTGGAGGAAACCAGCAACCTCTGCGTAATTTAATGGAGACAGCAGTAGCCTTATCCTCGACAGTTCGTCACGGCCACAAGGACCTAGAAGGAATAGCACAAATTTCCTGGAATGCGGTTCGGTCCGTCTTCAGCAAGTACAAACAAGTGCTACTCAAGCAAATGTCAGAAGGTAATCGGACTCTAGACTCAGAGAAGAATCGTCAATTGATCGTATATTTGTTCTGTCAAGAACATGCGCAGGATTACATGTCGCTCGATGCACTTCAGCAGGCTGCCGAGAGTTTCTATCAGGCTGCATACTATACAGTGCAGTCTTTGGGTAAGATACTTCCAGATGAAGAATAAGATATCAGATGCAACGGATATCTATGAATCGACACTGCAAAATTTTGGTTAAAATGACATCAATTGAAGACTATAATCAGAGCCAAATGAGTAAATTAACATCATTACGAGATGCTTTGAAAAGAAATGAAGATCTAGTTTTAGTAAGAACTACTGGGCTCGTTATGGTTAATACTGAGGAAGGATATACTACTATGGATCCTCCTAAGGGCTCTTATGATCGCATTTATGGTCATTTTGTTAAGTTTCATGTTGCGCCAAGACAAGGTTTGTATACAGTTGGTGAATTAACACCATTTATGATGAGACTTGTTCATGACTTAAAACCAGACTCCACTATTGATTTTAGAATGGGTAGGGTTGATCATTCAGCTAGTGGTTATGTAAGATTTATTGAAGGAGAGAATCCAGAAACAGACAGTTTGTATTTGAGTCATTTATACTTCCAAGAGAAAATTGGTGAAGTAAAAACTATAGAAACTATCATATTGGGAGATAAGGAATTAATTACTAAATCTAAATTTGGTGAACAAAAAGCTATTAATGGAGAAACAAGAGAAATTTTTAGAAGTATTGGAATTATTATATTTCCAAATGAAGAATTAACAAAGAGAGTTCTGAGATCTTATGGGAGAAGATTTAACCCGGCTCTTTCTGAATATAATATTGGTTTAAAGTATCTAGAAGGGTATAGGTAATTTAAAGTATGGGGGAGAAATATGAATACACCAAATCAACTTGAAAACAAACTTAAACCAGATTGGAAAGAATGGATTCCAATTTATGGTGTTTACCAAGTGGGTAAAGATATTCGCACTGGAAGGTTTGTTCCTCCAGAGCGGTATGGAAGGTTTGTTGGTCTTATCATTTATCAAGGTTTATTTGGAGCTGCTGGAGTTATGGGAGCTTCAGCTGGATTATACTACACATCAGAATTTGTTAAAAGAATGTTAGAATGAATAAAACAAAATGTCAGAATTGGAAAATTACGAGAAAAACCGTAAAAAGGGTATTTTAAGGCCTTGGAAAGTGGCCCCATACGCTACAGTTATGTCATTAGTAGGCGCAGCTATGATATTTGATTGTATAAATTTATGGGCGAATATTCCAACAGAAAAAGTAGATGCTGGCTCTCTTGAAGGAATATTAACATTCACGAGAATGACCAGTTTTTTTCATATACCCATCCTTAGTAGAATTATAAAAATATCATTTAATGCGTCGTACAAATCTTATTTTATCGGATTAAAAACAATTCCTAAAAAAGGGATGAGTGAACACGCTCTCGAATTTTATGCAAAAAAGAGCCCATGTTCACTAGCAGGATATAAAGCAGCAGCTGATATGTTGGGCTATAGGCAATATGGGTAACAAGAGTAAAATTGATTTTTTCCTTGACTCATAAAACACAATCAAAAACCTTATAAATACATTAAAATCAGCTTAGCTGTAAGGGGTGGTTTTGTTGAGCGCTGAAAAAGATATTGTCAATTTCTGGCTTAATAAAAAGGGCCTTTTCACTATAAACAATATCAAAGCCTTCAATAGGGACCTGGGCATTGTTGCCCTGAAATTTGACAAAGACAAGGTAAAGGAAATTGCGCATTACGAGATTCTTTGCTCCCTGACAGGCAATATCCAAAGCCAGAATTCTTTTGAGAAGATCATTAATGAAAAATTTTCAGGCAAGAGCGTACAGAAGGCAATAAAAAGGTACCTGGAGCAGTTCAGCCTTAAGGAAAGCAACGAATTCATTGTCTTGTCAAATATTTCAAATAAAAATATAATTAAAAAATTTAAGGATAATAATGTTGAAGTTATAGAATTTGAAAATGTGCTTGCAGACGTTATTAACGAGCTTGACACCCAATACTACAAGAATGACACCATAAGGAGTCTGCAGCTGGTTAAATACATGCTCTTTGCCAATCCAAAAAACATGGCATCTGCCCTTATTAATGTTTTAAATCAAAATGAAAAAAAAGATTTCATGAAAGAGCTGCTTGAAAATGATGAGATAATAAAGGAATTCAGAAAAACAAACGAAGAAAGACTGGCAGAAATATTAAAATATTCGTTCAAGAATCCGAAAAAGCTTGCTGAGCTATTGGAAAACAATATCTTGAACAGAAAGACAAGGAAACCTTTCTTAAGCTCTTTGCTTGAGCAGAGAAAAATGAAGAGAGTGTACAAGGAGTTCGCTCCAAGAAAAAAAGAAGCCTCATTAAGCAAATTTTTTTAAAGTATGTGTTTTTTCACCTTCTATAATGTGGATAAGATAAAATGAAAGCAGTAAGAGTGCACAAATACGGAAGCTCTGAAGCCTTGTCCTATGAGGATATGGAGGTTCCGGAGCCAAGGGAAAATGAAGTTCTCGTTAAAATTGAGGCTGCCGGAGTCAACTTTATTGATGTATACCATAGGAATGGGCTATACCCTGTAAGGCTTCCTTTTACAATGGGCAAGGAAGGTGCAGGGATTGTGGACAAAGTCGGCGCAAAAGCCTCAAATGTAAAAAAAGGCCAGAAGGTTGCCTGCGCTTCATGCATAGGGACTTATGCCGAATACGCGATATTCCCTGCAAATATGCTTGTTCCTGTGCCGCAGAAAATTGGCCTGAAAACAGCTGCTGCTGTGATGATGCAGGGCATGACAGCACACTACTTAAGCAACAGCACTTATGATGTAAGCAAGGGCAATACAGTGCTTGTGCATGCCGCTGCCGGAGGCGTTGGCTCATTATTAACGCAGATGGCAAAGATGAAAAATGCAAAAGTTATTGGAACTGCTTCAACAGAGGAAAAGGCAGAGCTTGCAAGGCAGAATGGCGCTGATGAAGTAATAATTTACACAAACGCTGATTTTGAGCAGGAGATAAAGAAAATTACAGATGGCAAAGGAGTTGATGCTGTTTATGACGGCGTTGGAAAGACTACATTTGAAAAAAGCTTAAGCTGCCTGAAGCCCAGAGGCATAATGGTGTCTTTTGGCCAGTCAAGCGGGCCCATCCCGAAATTTGATGTAAGGGTTTTAAATGAAAAAGGCTCATTATTTTTGACAAGGCCCTCGCTTTACTACTATACTGCTGAAAGAAAGGAACTTCTAAAAAGGGCAAGTGACGTATTCAGATTTATTGAAGCTGGCAAATTAAAAATCCATATACACAAGGAATTTCCTCTTTCAGAGGCAAAAGAGGCCCATAACGAATTGGAAAGCAGAAGAAGCAGCGGAAAAATATTGCTGATGCCTCAATTATAAATTTCTTAGTAGAGTTGCCATATAGGCAGTTGTTTTAACCGCCCTTTCGGCATATTCCTCTGCCCTTTTCTCAGCCTGCTTCCAGCTTGCTCTCGGTCCTATAATTCCCAGCCCGACAGGCTTGTTATATTCCAATGATAAGTCCATTATCTTCCTTGAGGCATTTTCAGCTACAATTATGTCATGGCTTGTTTCTCCCCGGATTACAGCGCCTAAAGCCACAACTCCGTCAATATTCTTGTTTTTTAATAATTTTTTAACCATAATCGGGATTTCAAAGGTTCCGGGAACATTGATTTTTTTATCAACTTTAACTTTTAATTTTTTAGCTATCTCTAAAGCCTTTTTCTCCATTCTTGAGGTTATTTCACGATTGAAGTCAGCGATAACAATTCCGAGTTTCATTTTTTATAGATTATTTTTATTTTATTGAATTTTTATTGCAAGCCGTATTATTTCAATTTTACCGGTCCTGCATCTTCCCTGCCCTGCCTTTTTCCCCTGCCTGCAAATTTCTGCAATGCCTCTTTTCCATCCAGCAGCGCCAGGGCATTCAAAGCGTGCTTTTCAGTCCTGTTTTTTGTTAATTTAAAAAGGTCATTGTCATTTTTTGCCTCGTCCATATGGACAAATACCTCAATTATATGCTTATTAGTCATAAGCTGGACCACTTGGAGGCCTAAAGAAGCTTCATGGCTGCATTGCTTGTCTATTGGCTTGGGCCCGGCCATTCCCAGGGCAATAATAATATCGCATTTGTTTTCCTCAAATAATTTTTTGCATGCGACAGGCAGGTCCTTTATTCCGGGAACAGTATACCTTATTATTTCGGCATCGGAGTTTTTCTTTATTATACCTATAGCAAGCCCTGCCATATCCACCCTTGCGAAGGTCGTATCTGCAATGCCGATTTTATTTTTCATTTTATTATTTTTTGAAATTATTTATTTTTAATTTGTTATTAATGATGGTTTTTATTTATTGCAACTTTATTGTTTTTATTGGGTTTTCTTTTTAATAGGTTGCACTAAAAAATGCTACGCATTTTTGGTGCAAGAAAATCCTTAGGATTTTCTGCACAGCAAAATCTTTGATTTTGCTTGTGTCCCAAAAATTCTTATGGAATTTTTTAGGACTTCGCAACAAATTTTAGGCTCGCCGCATTGCTCGCAATTTATTCTTTTATCTTAAATAATGTTTATTGTTACTCTGTCCCCGTCCTTGATTTTTAATTTTGATTTTAAATGCACCGGAGCAATGAACTCAATTATATCTTTCCCATGCTTATTCAATCCAGGCATTATTATTGCGCCGCTGATGTTTTGAACCCTTGCTTTATAGCATTTTGCACCGTAAAACATCTTGTCTTTTGTTTTGTAGCCTTTAATTTCAATTGAACCAAGCTTTTTTAACAAATCCCTGTCTTTTTTTTTGACTTTTAGGTTTAATGTTCCCTGATAAGCATCAAACTTAAGCTTTTTTTTAATTTCTTTCCTATAGTGCCCCATAGACATAAAATACGAGCCTTCCCCCAAGCCGCTGACTGCAATGCCCTCTATTATCATATTAGCTATATGCCTAGGAGTGCAATTTCGCTTATAAAGCTTATGGCAAGGTTTTTAAATCAGCAGATTATACTTTTTTCCAGATGGAAGGCAAGAAACCTCTGATTGTCGGCATAGACCCAGGCACAACCACAGCATATTCTATAATTGATTTTGAGGGAAGCGTGATAAAGCTGGAGTCGGCAAAAAACCTTGGCATTAACTCTTTAATCCGGGATATAGTGAAAGAAGGAAAAGTTATTCTTGTCGGGACCGACAAGGCAAAAGTCCCTTCTCTTGTTGAGAATTTCGCAGTAAAAGTAGGGGCAAGATTAGTTCATTCTAAAGAAGATTTGAAAATCACTGAAAAAAAATCATTAGTAGGAAGTTCTGAAACGAAAGACGAGCACCAGTTTGATGCGCTGGCATCTTCCTTATTTGCTTTTAACAGCATTAAAAACATGGTGAAAAGGATTGATTTGTTTTTAAGTGAAA
>JAGVXV010000018.1 GCA_018303625.1 Candidatus Woesearchaeota archaeon | reverse complement strand
AATCCATAAGGTTGGAGGCTTTTGCCTTGTGTTGAGGGACGTTTGCCCTTTCGCAATCCCGCTTATAATTTTTTTATTCGAAACCAGAGATTTTTTAATTTGGATGTTTCTTTCATATATAACCTCGTCATTTATCCAGATGCCAAAGCCGGTATTTTCCTGTATGAACGGATCGGTAACATTGCTTGCAATTTTATTTGCCAAATCCATCCTGCTGTAAGCCCAGAATTCCCCTATCTGCTCCAAAATGGTATTGTCAGCGTTTTTTATAGTGCCGTCATCTATGAGGCTTTTAATATAGCTGTTGTCAATGTCCTTGGCAGCGATTCCGCCTAAAACACCGATTAAATCCTGCGATAAATAATCCAATTGGGCATTTGACTGCTCTTCTATATAAAAAGAAGAGGTGAGGATAATGGCAATTAAAACTATGCCTCCTGCAATTATGCTGTCCATTGTGAAATATACAGCCTTTTTCATTTGTTTAAGCTTGCTTGAACATTGAAAATCTTTTATTCTCATTGCCATAAGTAAAGCACCATTTTTACTATATCAGAATTATAAACCAGCAGTCTCTCAAATTTTACCAGCTTTTCCCTCTTTATCCTGCTTATGTCAACAGGCAGGCACCTTGCTTTAATCCATTTTTTTGTTGATGCCTCCAAAGCCTGCTGAAAGTCTCCGGCAAGGTAGTCAGCATCAAAGTCGCTGAAGAACAGCACTTTGCCTTCTCCATAAGGCCATCTTGCAATGGCTATTTTATTGTCCATAATATCCTCAATTTCCACATCACTTTCATTAAGCCTTGCAATGTCAAACAAGTTGCTGCCTATCAAAGTATCTTCTATGTAATAAACCTGGTTAAATATAATCTGGTCTGCGTAATTGAAGGCTACAAATTCATCCTCCCTTACGACCGTTGCGGGCTTGTCAGACCCGGCATCACCGCTCACTTTGTAAAACTTTGCACCTAACAATTGGCGCCCCTGCGCAGCCACGGGCCTGGCGCTCAGCATGAAAATGCCCCCGCTGCTTGCCCAGTCCTCTATGTCATCCCTGATGCTGTTAAATGTGCTTGTAGAAAACTCCGGAGATTCTATCACAATAAAATTGTAGTTGCCTATATTTTGAATCAATTCATCAATGTCCTGCTCGCTTTGGTATTGGTAAATATCAGCCTCAAAGGCATCTGTCATAAACTGCCTTAATTTGTCTTCATCCTTATAATAGTAGGCAGCCTTTATGTTATAGGAAATATTGACTTCTGCGCTGCCAAACCCGCAGAAGCCCTCGATATTCTGCGCATCGCCGCTTTCATTTGCAAAGAATGCAAAATAGTCATAATTTGTGCTGAATAATTTTTTGCTCTTATTGTAGCTTATTTTGTTGAGCTCTGTGAACTTCGCATTGTCAATCTTATTGTTGCTGTCAACAAAGCCTGCCCTGATGACATTATTGGCATTCCAGTTGCTTGGCTGGCCGGGGCTCATCAGGGATGATGAAATGGCTTTTGCGTCAGTAATCAGATTGCCCAGTGAGACAGCATCCCGATTCGGCAAATCCGCAATATAAGCAAAATATATCAAAAGGATAACTGCAAATATGAATGTAGATATTATGAAATCGCTGTAAAAAGCCTGAGATTTTTTGAAGCCCATCTTACTGGTTTACGTATACAATTCCGCTTGTTTTTGTAATTGTGTTTTTTTCTTTTTTCAGCTGCCCTGTTATATTAAATACCCTCACGAAATAGCTTGAGGCGTTGGTCCATACTATTAATGTCCCATTTACCATGGAAATATTATAATTCCTGTCAACAACTTTTTCCGGAAGCCCGAATTCCCTCGAGTAGCCGTCTTCTGTGTAGGATGCTATGCTTACCTCCTTCTGGATTTTCAGGGCAATATCCTTAAGCAGCAAAAGCTCTTTTGTCTGCTGCAGGTTTTTGGCTTGCGCCAAAGACACAGAAACAAAAATTATCGCAGTTATCAGTGCCAATCCTGACATCATCATAAACTCTATGGAGATTTGGCTGTTTTTTTTAATAATCATTTTATTTGTAGGATATATTCACGTACGCGTCCCCTGCCTTAAAGGTTATGGTGTAGATTCCCTGCCCTGTAGGCAAATTTCCGGTTAAATTTACCGATGATACCTGGACAATCTCGGAAACGCCGCTTTTGGCGCTTACATTAAACAGGACTTCCCTGCTGTCAAGGCTTGCCCCTTTCACCTGCCGTGGCATATAAACCTTAATTGTCGTCTGTGAGGGCTTGCCCAGAAAATAGACTGATTCGGCATTATCAACAATCTTTCTTGCTATCTGCGTTATCTGGGATATTACTATTTCGTCGCTCGAGTCTGCTGTATAATTATAATACAGGACTATCAAGGGTATTGTGATTATAGCCACAAAGCCGATTATTAGCAAATATTCTACACTAACCTGGGCTTTCAATGTTCCACCTCATTTTAGAAATTATCTCTTTTTCCTGCCTTTGATAATCCGCTCTATGCCCCTGCCCTCTTCCTTAAAGCCGAACTCTTTGCTTATTTTGAACAGCCTGTAGGACACCAAAATAAAGCCCGTATATGCGAATGCGATGAAGATTAATTCAGGATAGCCGGCAAGTTCCGATATTGAAATTTCCCTTCCGAAAATTGTCCTTCCTGTCTGCCACAGCGAGAATATCAGTATAAAAGCAAGGCAGATTGAGAAATTGTCTACGTACTCCCTTATGGAGCCCCTGGAAAGCCTGCTTCTTGCCTTTGAAATGAGCAATAATGAGGCAAGGCCAAAAACCACTGTTGTTATGCTGATTAAAGTATTAACTGAAACCATTTTAACTACCTCCAACATCTATTCTTGAGTCAGCCAAGGTTGTTAGCTCGTCCATCAGGGCATCATTGATGCCTTTCTCAAGCGAAATTATTATGCCTTTTATTTTCCATTCCCTCATCTTTTCCGCCAGGAAATGCACAAACCTGGCAACTGTTACGGGCTTGTTGAATATTGCTAACGTGTTTATGGAATCAAAAAACACAAATTTTTCTTTTGGAAGGGCCTTGACGGCCTGGTCCATTGCAACAGATATGTCGCTTAATTTCTCCGGGCTTCCTATGTACAGGCAATTTTTTGCCTTTTTTGCCTGCCCAATGGACGATGTAACTGCGTCTATAAATATTATCAGCCTTGTGTCAATATCATTGTCTTCAAAAGTCCTCAGAATTGCCTCATAGGGCTTGTTCAGCGTAACATAAACTCCCGGGATTTTTTGCTCTTTGACGAGGAATTTAATCAGCTCAACATTTGTCTGCTGGTATTTTTTGGCATCAACAATGACCAGAACAACATAATCCCTCAGGTTGCTTACCTCTTTTCGGAACAAAGCCTTGGCTTCAGCCATTTATCACCACTTTTTTTAATAATTTTTATCTAACGGCTTATATAAATCTTTCTAATATATTAAAGGACACAAGTTTTTGG
Source organism: Candidatus Woesearchaeota archaeon (assembly GCA_018303625.1). GTDB lineage: Archaea > Nanobdellota > Nanobdellia > Woesearchaeales > GW2011-AR4 > JAGVXV01. The sequence goes on along the minus strand of JAGVXV010000018.1, from coordinate 11,878 downwards.
ATATAAATATGTCCTTTACTTGTCGAAAATCGAAGACGTCGAGAATCAAAGATTCTCGGGTTGTCCGAGACAAAGTCTCGGCAATTTTCGAGCACTCGAAAACCATAAGGTTTTCTTTGTATTACGAACAGGCAACTATTGTACAAATATTTTTATCTGTGAGTATAGTTTGTTATGCAGAGGCTATAATATAAATCCGCGCTCTTTCAGCAAAAAGAATCGCAAGGGGATGGGGAACATCACAAGCAGAATAAAGAGCAGGAAGCAATCTATTCCCCCTGATTATTTTCAATAAAAATGAAATAACAATAAAATAAAAATAAATAGCTTATTTTACTGCGAAACTTTTTTTCTTGGCACAAACACAAATCTTTTATACTAGTTTTCAAAGAATAAGCAAAAAGGTGTTTTAATGGCTGTTGAAAGAATAAAGACCGGGGTGCAGGGCTTGGACAAGGTTCTTAAGGGCGGCTTCAGAAAAAATGCCACAATTCTCGTTACAGGCGCTCCAGGAACCGGAAAAACGATCATGGCCCTGCAATTCATCTACTACGGCGCCAAAAACTATAATGAAAATGGAATCTTCATAACCATAGAGGAAAATCTTTCTGACCTGAAGGAAAATGCAAAGAACCTCGGCATGGACATCAATGCGCTGGAAAAAAACGGAAAAATATTCATGTTTCAGAAGCCGGTGACGCAGCTTAAAGGCGGCCTTATCTCGGTTAAGGGCCTGCTTGACCTGATCAGGAAAAAAAACATAAAAAGGGTTGCCTTGGATTCGTTGATATTTTTTGAATACCTCTATCCCAAATTCAACCATAATGTGATGGAATACAGGAGGCAGGTTTTAATCTTTATGCAGAAGCTTAAGAGCGCAGGCGTTACATTCATGGCTGTTTCTGAAAGGAAAATAACAGACTTGGACCGGCTGGAATTTGACATGATGGACTTTGTCAGGTGCTGGTTGACCAGACTCCTTTCTCCCTGCTGGAAAAGGAAGGGCAGGAATTCAAGTAAGCGCGTCATAGCGCCTTGAAATTACTGGTGGGTGGAGGGCATTACTCTTAAAATCAAGTGCATCCAGAAATCTTCCCTCCCATACCCTCTTTGAATAAAAATATCAAATAAAAAAATTAAAAATAGAAATCAAGTCCCTTCCTGCCAGCTTTCAAGGTATTTTTTCTGCTCTTTTGTCAAAATATCAGTTTGTATGCCCATTGCCTCAAGCTGAAGCTTTGCTATTGTATCGTCAATCTCCTCAGGAAGCTGTATAACCTTTACCGGAAGTTTTCCCCTGTTTTTTATTGCGTATTCAACTGCCAAAGCCTGACCGCAAAATGAAGTTGACATTACCTCGCTTGGATGCCCTTCTGCTGCAACTAAATTGACAAGCCTTCCCTCGCCGCAAAGGTAAACTTTTTTTCCGTTTACTTTATATTCATCTAAAAACGGCCTTACCCTTCTCGGCTTGGCTATTTTATTAAGCTCCTTCACATTGATCTCGGCATCAAAATGGCCCGCATTGGCCAATACAGGGTTATTCTTCATTAATTTTATGTGCTCTATATCAATCACATTTTTATTGCCCGTTACTGTTATAAAAATATCCCCGATTTTTGCAGCCTCTTTTATAGGCATTACCCTGAATCCATCTAAAGAAGCCTGCAAAGCCCTGAACGCATTTACCTCTGTTACAATAACATTCGAGCCCAGGCCTTTTGCCTTTGATGCAACGCCCTTGCCGCAGTCTCCATAGCCGCAGACAACAACATTCTTGCCTGCAAATAAAATATTTGTAGCCCTTAAAATTCCGTCTAAAGTGCTTTGTCCCGTCCCAAAATAATTATCCAGCAAATGCTTTGTCTTATTGTCATTGACAGCTATCATAGGGTATTTTAAAGCGCCATCTTTTTCCATTGCCTTAAGCCTTATAATTCCTGTTGTTGTTTCCTCGCAGCCTGCGATTATCTCTTTTATCAAATGAGTGTGTTTTTTATGAATCTCGCTTACCAAGTCACATCCATCATCAATCGTTATTGTAGGCCTGAAAGAAATGACGTTGCTCAGATACCTGTAATAGTCCTCTTTTGTTTCGCCTTTGTAAGCCCAGACTTTAATGCCGTCTTTTGCCAATGCAGCAGCAACATCATCCTGCGTTGATAAGGGGTTGCAGCCTGTAATTGCCACATCCGCGCCGCCTGCAATCAGCGTTTTGACTAAAATCCCCGTCTCTTTTGTAACATGCAAAGCCATCCCTATTCTTATGCCTTTCAGCGGCTTTTCCTTCTCAAATCTCTTTTTTACCTTCACCAGAGCCTCCATCCTCGACTCTGCTATCTCAAGGTTTAATTTTCCCTGCTCTGCCAGCATTATGTCCTTTACCTCATAGTCTTTGCCTTGGTCCATATTAACCACCAAAAAGCCGGTAATTTATAGATATTTATATATTTTTTTCTAAAATAAATGGAAATTTTTTATTTATTTTTAAAATTATCATAAAAAATTCGTAATATTTATATATATCCTGTATAATTTCTATATTCAAAGTATAAAAGGCTCTCTGACCACCCCCTTCTTATTTCTGGCTTCAGAGAGCCTTACTTTAAAATGGGCATGGATTACAAGGATTTGAGGATAATAGAAATACTGAAAGGAAATTCCAGGGAGCCTGTCAAGCTGATAGCAAAAAAAACAGGCATGAGGCCCAGCACAGTCCACCAGAGAATACAAAAATTAATTAAAAGCAGGGCAATAGACAAGTTTACTATAAAACTTGACAATAAGGCTGTAGGGGAGAATTTTATAGCATTTATCCTGGTTAAGGGCACGACATCCAATTATATCAATGACATGTTCCTCAATAAAAAAAATGTAAAGGAGGTATTTGGAATAACCGGTGAATACGATGTTTTAGTAAAGCTGAAATTCCGGGATGTTGACGAGTTCAACAGTTTTATTATGAACTTCAGAAAAGAGCTGAAGGGCATAGACACAACTTTAACAATGGTAGTGACTGCAAACATTAAAGAGGAACTTTGAGGAATTAATCCATCTTAAGTATTTACAGCAATCGGTCTTTTCCAAGAATAATGAGTTAAAATTCCCTCATATCCCTGAATTCATTGTACCTTTTTTCTATATCACTATGCCCGATGTTCTGCAGCCTTTCTATGCTGAAGCCTTCTGCATTATGCGATGCTATCACGCTGCCGTATACAACAGCTTTCCTCATATTCGATTCGCTCAGGTCTTTTGTTTTTGCCAGGTATCCTGCAAACGCCCCTCCAAAGCAGTCGCCGCAGCCAGTCGGATCCTTTATGTTTTCCAATGGGTATCCGGGAGCATTAAAATGCCTGTTGTCTGTGAATAGCAATGCCCCGTGCTCGCCCTTTTTTATAATGACCGCTTTTGATACAAGCTTTAGCGCCTCATTCGCCGCCCTGACGAGGTTTGGCGTTTTGAAAAGCTGCCTTGCCTCGCCATCATTGAGAACAAGCACATCAGCCTTTTTTATTGTTTTTATGAGCTGCTCCCTCTTATGCTGAATCCAGAAGTTCATCGTGTCCATGACAATTATCTCAGGCTTCTCAATGGAATTTATCACATCCAGCTGCAGCTCCGGGTCTATATTTGCCAGAAAAACATATTTTGATTTTTTGTAGTCTTCAGGCATTTCCACTTTATAGGATTCCAGCGAATTCAATTCTGTCTTAAGGGTTTTTGCCTCGTTCATGTCAAATTCATAGTAGCCCTGCCACCTGAATGTCTTGTCCCCTATTGTTATGCCTCTTGTGTCAATGCCCCTTTTCTGCAGGAATTTAATGTGCTCTTTTGGGAAGTCTTTTCCGATTATCGAGAGTATGCCCGGCTTTGAGAAAAATGAGGCTGCAATAGAGGCATAGCATGCGCTTCCGCCAAATGCGTCTTTGACTTTGCCGAAAGGGGTTTCAATCGAATCCAGGGCCATTGTGCCTATTACCACAAGCTCAACCATATTATATTGGAGATAAACCAGCATTTAAAAATATTTAGTAATTGGACAATAAGTTTTAAAATTAAATTTTATCTTCAATCCGCTCACTTGGTTCGCAGAGTCTTGTGCTCGGCTTCGGTTTTCCTGCCATTAACCTCAGCCTCGCCTATTTATGCATTAATTATTTATCAATATGCGAGGCAAAAATTAGTGGCAAGACAATTTTTGCCGAGTGTAACTTATTGTGAGCGGAGCGAACAGATTGAATTTTGCCCTAAAATTAATGTCACTTACTAAAAAATAAATAAGTTTAAATATTAATTGCTGCATTGAAATTGAAAAAATTGATTTAAAATACTGCTTGTAATGAAATGTTTCAGAACTATAGCGCTCAAAGCCCTGATTCAGGCCTTTTTCCCGGCACAAAAACCTCATGGGAGCTGTGGAAGGAAACAAGGGACCCCCTGCATAGCCTCAAAAAGCTGAAGGATTCCCAGCTGATGCTTATAAGCTACCGCCAGGACATCCAGCTGCTTGTTTCTTTCAGGAATGACGGGGATAAAATAGAAGATATAAGCCTTGACGAAGGCGAAGATGACGTGAAATACGAATTTCACGGCTACTTTTTCTCGCTCAAGGATACCCAAGAAGAGATTTACACAAGCGACTCTTACTTCAACTTGGGCAATATTAACATTCAAGATGAGCCCTCTGATGATGATTACGGGCTGGATGACAGGATAATTGAGCATTCAGGCGAAATTGAAGATGCAGAAAGGGATGCGGATGCTGCCGGCATTGAGGAAAGCAATTCCGCTCCGGATAAGCCCATGCCTTTAGCCATAGATGATTTTGTTGGAAAGGAAGCATCAAAAAAAGCCTTTAGCGAGATAATAAATGCAATCTTTCATTCATCAGGCAGCAAATTTTTAAGAAATAACTGACTTATTGGTTAAAGATTCTTTGAAATTCCTCAAGATAAGCTGATGCTATTTCCTTATCATGTATAATAAGCAAATTCTCATCATTCCTGCTGTTGCCGCTTTCCGTGGGGTTGTAGCTTCCTGTTGCAACAGTCTCATTGTCAATTATAAACACCTTATGGTGCATATTGCCTTTGTTTTTGTCTTTTTTCACGTCCAATCCAAAGCCTTTAAGCCTTTCATACTCCGAGAATTGGCTCATGCCCCTTGACTCAAAAACCCCTTTGATGCCTATATTATCCCTGAAAAGGATTTCATCTGCTATAGCTTCGCTTGTAAAGCTGAATGTCATGAAATAAACGCTCTTTTTTGCATTCCTTATCTGCTCGATCAAGTGCAGTTCGCAATCATCTTCCGGGCAGAAATAATTCTCAATTTTTTTATTGTTCAGGTAAATAATTGGGTTTTTTACCCTGCTCCCGGAGCCAAAATTTTCATTCCAAAGCTCATTGAATTCATTTTCATAATTTTCAGCCAGCAATGATGAATAGAAAACAACTGCGTTGTTGTCATTTATCTCGTTGTCATTTTCCGTCGGGTTGAAGCTCCCGCTCCATACAGCCTTATTGTCAATAATGCAGAACTTGTTGTGCATTAATTGATTGTTATTATCGATTTTTACATTGCCCCTGACCTGCTTATCATAATTTTCGTTGTCTATGACAATTTTTACATCTGCCTCACTGCTTTTCCTTTCCAGAACATCTATTATATTTTTTAAATTCAAATCATAAAATGCACAATTTATTGATTCTTTTGCGAAATTCAATAAAAATTCAAGATTTTTACTGCAGCTGTCTTTTTGGCAAAATAGGGCAATTGGCTCTAAATTATTCTCAACAGGGATATCCGCTGTAACGCCCCCGCTAATACTGCTTTTGCACCCTGCAATAATAATTGGAATAATAAAAACAGTCAGGAGAAATAATGCGAATTTTTTCATTTTCTGATGTTTAAAGCGAAAAATTTAAATATAAGCATTCCACTATAGAGTAGAAAAGAAGATAACCTATTTTAAAGTGAGAACTTTAAAATAGCTATCTATCACCTCTTTTTCCCAAGCAGGACGCAAGTTCTGCTCTGGGTTTAACCATTATTTCTTATTTGCCCTGAATTTTTTATACTTCTTTCTTTGAAACTCAATAATTTTTATTGAGGCAATCCCAATTACAAAGCCAAAAATAAAAACAAACAATGTTCCAAACAATGCTTTTTTGTCTATGCCAAGCTTTTTCTTTATGTTTTTCTTTCCATCCTTGAAATAAATGTCCAGATTGCTCAATTCCAGCGCATACTCGGAATAAAGCATTGCGGAAAAAGGGTCATCGTTGCTTAAGGCATTTGCGTACTCGTAGTAGCTGTAGCCAAGTATAGGGAAAATGCCTTTTTTTGTCTCATCAATCAGGTTTTCTTTTACAATTTTCTGCTTTTCTTTTAATACATCATCTACCTGCTCTGGCTCTATGCCAAAAACGCTCAGGATAATATCCACATTAGCCTTTGCCTTGCTTGCCTTGAACAGGCACAGCTCGTAATTTTCCTTATTCAAGTCTTGATAGGCATAATCAAGCTCTTTTCTTGTATTGGCGAGATTCTGGGGAAAGTAAATCTGCACGTACTGGAACCTTTCCTCAACCTCGGAAATCTTTTTCTTGCAGGCATCCTTGACTATTTCCTTGTTTAAGTTGAATTCCCTGCCCCTGCTGTCCATGAACGTTGCCCAGGATTTTGCAGAGTTGAGCCTTTCATTTGCAAAGGCAAGATTTCTCAAGCTTGTTTCAGTCTCATTTGAATTCTCAAAAACAAGGCCTATTATGTCATCTGCCTCAAGAAGCCTTTCCTTCACGACCATATAAGATTCAAGGTCTGTTATTGTTTTAATCTGAAAGCTGCCAACCTGCTTTTCAAGCTTTTCAATATCATTTTTTACCTGCCTTGCTTTTTCCAATATTCCCTCTTTTGTAAGGTTTCCTGCGGACAGCAGTAAATAACTGTATTCAACATTTGCGCCGAAGCAGTAGCTTGCAGAGCTGTAATACATTTTTTCGCTGAATGCCTCTCTCCCTTTTTTTGTCAGGTTTAATGCGTTTTTTTCTGCATTTTTTGTCTCATTTCCAGCGCTGATTTTTAGCTTGGAGAAATCATTGGAAAGCTTGGTGCTTCTTGCGCACAGCTCTATTGCAAGCATTTTCATAGTCTCCTCATAAGAAGGGTCAATGCTGACATTTTTTGCCCTATTCTCGGGCTTTTTTCCTGTAAAATGCTCAAGCGCCTCCTTTAAAGCCCCAACCTCTATTATTTCAATTCCAAGCTCCCTGCTCAGGTTTTCTATGCTGTAGGTCTTGTTGCCTTCTCTTATCTGCTTTCCTTTCGGTATCAGTATCTTGCTCATTCCTTCTCTTTTTCCAGCCTCAATTTTTGCTTTCAGGCCGCCTACAGGGCCTACCAAGCCGCCGGAGTTAATCGTGCCTGTTATTGCCGCATCTTCTTTTAGCGGCCAGCCGTTAAGCAGGGAAATTGTCAGTATTGTAATTGGGGCGCCAGCGCTTGGCCCGGCTATAATGGCGGAATCGGCAGTTATTGTATAGAAAAAATCAAAATTATCGCATTCTACACTGGAGAATTCGCATGCAATCTCCTTTGCAAACCTTGTTGAAATCTGCGTGTCAACTCTTGTCAGTGGAAATGTTTCAAGAAAAACCCTGCCAGTTCCCGGCTCTATCTGCAGAAACAAGTCGGCAATGCCCCCTTTCTGCTCGTTTTCCTCGCTTACAGCCAAAAGCTTCATATGCCCCTGCTTTGCAAAAACAACGGGCAGAAACAACAAAAAAGCAATTAAAAAAATAATTATTTTTTTCATACAAGGGGAAAAAATTGCAATATTTAATAATTTTTGGTTTAATATTGATTGGGGGCATTTATTCAGGCTAGGATACCAAAATTTGCCCAATTCATTGCCCTATAAGCAAAAAGAATAGCAAGTGGGAACATTACTGCAACATCAAGAAAAAGAATTAGGGGGACATTTCTTTTAGTCGTTAGTCGTGGGGGAGTTCCGTTGTTTTTGCTTCTTTTTCTGAAAAAGAAAAGTTTCAAGGCAGAGAAAACAGAAAAGTTTATAAATAAGTTTATCTTACTATAAGAAAATAAGAATATTGGAGGCCAAAAATGCCAGCAGAAACTATTAAAATGTCTTCAAGGGGGCAAATTGTCATCCCCCGGGATATAAGGGAGGAATTAAAAGCTAGTGAGGGAACTATTTTTTCCGTTGTTTCCTCAAAAGACGCAATTATATTGAAAAAGATACCAACTCCATCAAAAGAAGAGTTGATTAAGGAGCTAGGGGCAATTGCATTAGAGGGCAGAAAAAGGGCAGAAAAACTAGGCATCAAGGAAAGCAACGTGCCTGAATTGGTTCAACGAGTAAGAGAATCAAGAAAATAAAATGAAAGTTACTGTGGATACAAACTTTCTTATTTCAGCCACTCAGTGGGATTATAGCGTTGCACATAAATTATTGAAGAAATTTATTCTTTCAGATGCTAAAATATTCATAACACAAGATATTTTGGACGAAACAGCTGAAGTGCTTGAAAGAGATTTTGAGTACAGCAAAAATGAAGCTAAAAATATAATTGAAAAAATATTGCTTTTTGCTAAACTGATAGAGCCGAAACAAAAGGTAGAGATAATAAAAGATGATCCTGACGACAACAAAGTTATAGAATGTGCTATTGAACCTTCTTCTCATTATATTGTAACTTATGACGGGCATTTATTAAAATTGAAAGAGTATAAGGGAATTAAGATAATGAAACCCGAGGGCATTTTGAGGTCTTTTAGCCACTAAAAATTATTTTTTCTTTAATAAAAAATAAATTAAGAAACAATAAACGAAAATAAGAATTTTCAATACTATAGCAAATCACGTTAATAATCGGAACTTTGTTCCAAGCAAACAAGTGATTTGCTTATTAGGAAATAACCTTACACTCATTTCAACCATCCGAAAATTAAGGTTATTTCCTATAAAACAATAAAATAAAAAATAAATAATAACTTAAATTGAAAAACAACTAAAAAAGCAAAAAATTTATTAATGCGCATTAAGAAAGGGCATAATAGGCGATTTTTTATAAAAAAATGCACAAAATAGGAAAAATCATCCATGAAAGGTTTTTGGCTGTTTCGGTCTTTCTTCTTGTGCTCTCAACAGGCGTGGCAGTTGCCATCGAAACTGAAGCAAGAAAAATTATTGCAATATCCCTAGAGATGTTTGGAATTTTGATTGGCATAGCCTCTTTAATACTTGTCATCAGCTTGGTGAAATCATTTAAGGGCTCTTTGAAGAGAAGTTTTGATTATATAATATACGGCATTGTGCTTCAGCTTCTGACTTTGGCGTATTTTTTGGTGTTTGTAAGGCTTAAGCTCCTCCCCCTTCCGGGAGGCGTTGATTTGCACCACTTATTCTTGGTTCTTGGCATCATATCTTTTACAATAGCCACATTCAAGCTGAGAAACATGCTAAATGAGTTGAAGTAATCCCTATTCTGGCAATAGCTTTACGACAATATTCTTAGTATAGCGATAAGATAGATTAGGGAAAATAGCTTATTGGGAGACGTGCGTTAAACTCTTCATTTGGCACACTCTCAAAAATATCAAGAATCTGGAGCCCAAAATCGAAAAATATATAAGTAAGATATGTTTTACTTATCTTACAGGTGATGCACTATGCAAGTTGAACTAACAAGAATATCTGAAAAAGGACAGGTTGTTATCCCCTCTTCATTGAGGAAGGAGATGGGTATAAAAAAGTCAGACCAGTTTATGGTATTTGGCGAGGCTGGAACAGTTATATTGAAGAAAATAGAAACTCCTGCAATTAAAAAAACATTTGATGAGATTGCTAAGCCATTGCAGCAAGCAGCAAAGCAAGCAGGGTTAACAAAAGCCGATGTAAAAAGAGCCATTAAGGATATAAGAAATGCTGCTTAAACTGGTTCTTGACACTAATACCCTCGTTTCAGCCTTCTTTTGGGAAGGGAATGAGGCTGAGCTATTAAGAAAAATTGAGCAAGGTAAGGCGCGGTTATATATTACGGGTGATATTCTTAGCGAGATTGAACAAGTGATAAAAAGATCGAAATTCAATGACGTTATGGGAAAAGCTAACTTAACGCCAGACCAGATTATTCAAAAGATAGTCTCTTTTTCTCATTTGGTTATTGCTCCCCAATTGAACATAAAAGTTTGCAGGGATGAAAAAGACAATAAACTCCTTGAATGTGCACAAAGTGCAAAAGCCAGCTACCTTGTCAGTGGAGATGATGACTTGCTCTCTTTAAAAGAATATGAAAAAATCCCCATCATCAGGGCTTCAGAAATGCTGAAACTATTGGAATAATTACTATTACCCTTATTCCTTCTTTTCAATTAACCCTTTTTCCTGGAGAAGCTTGGCGTCAACATTGGCAGCCCTTATCACGCTTTCTTCCAGCCTTTTTCTTTCCCTCTTGTAGGTTTCTTCTGATATGAATCCAGTTTTGTAGGAGGCTTCCAGGGCCTCAAGCTCTTTTTTCATTTTTTGCCTCTTTTCAGTGCGCTTGAGGTTTTTCAGCTCGTCTGCCATAGAGTTGAAGGCTATTGCCAATGCATTGAACTCATCTTTTGTTTTAATGTCAACTCTTGCCTCTAAATTGCCTTTTGCAATCTCGTTGATGGTGTTTTCAAATTTCTTCAATGAGCTTGAAATTGCGGAATAGATGTAAAGCCCAATTAAAAAGGCAAGCAGTATCAGAATAATTGTAAAAACCAAGATTACCACTATCAGCCTATTGATAGGCTCCAGTACATCATTTTTTTCAACATCAACAACTAGAATCCATCCAAGCCCCTTAAAATTCCTAGAGCCTTCCGAGTGCATATGGATAAACAGCCTTTCTGCCCCAAGCGCTTTTGATTTAAAGTATCCTGGCCCATCTTTTACCTCGGAAGAAAAGCTGTATGGCTCAAAAATTTTATATTCCCTTGTTGAAAAGATAACATTGCCGTTTGCATCAACCAAAGTGAATTCCTCGCTGCCGTACTTTTTTTCCGCCTCAGCCTCGCTGATAACGCCTATTACTCCTTCTATATTAAGCACAACTTTAATAACCCCTATAAAGTTTTTGTTTTCATCTTCCACCCTTATTCCTATTGCAGTTGAATAAACATCGGCGCTTTCGTCATATTCCATCTCTTCAACATAAACCCCGTTTTCTTTTGCCTTTTGCCACCATTCCTCGTCATCCTGCCTGTAGTCGCTTGTTTTTCCTGTCTGCGCGGCATTTGCCCCGTGCCTGTTTGTTACAAAAACCTCGCCATAAAGCCTATAGCCGTAATTTTCTCCGTAAAATTTTATATTCTCCCTCATCTCATCTCCGAGCTTATTGTTAATCAACTGCTGCATAAAAGGCGTTATTTCGTTTTTTTGCGCAGAAACCCATTCCCTGTCTTTTTGCCCAATATAGCCTTGGATATCGCTTAATTTTTCAAATTCAGCATTTGATTGCAGGACAAATTCCTGCAGTGTCAAATCTTTTGAGAATACAATAAAATCCTCAATCCTTTCATTAACATATGCGTCTATATGCCCTGTAATCTCCTGGATCAAAGTCTGCAAATCCCTGATAACTGTTTTTTCCAGCGCATTTGAGCTTTCATAGAGGGAAAAGGATACAGCAAGGCCGAAGAGCAAATAGATAATCAAAAATCCAAGAATTAACTTTGTCTGGACTTTCATTAATCAAAACCTCTTTTTTAATGATAATTTAGCTATAGCAAATCACGTTAATAATCGGAACTTTGTTCCAAGCAAACAAGTGATTTGCTTATTAGGAAATAACCTTACACTCATTTCAAACATCCGAAAATT
>JAGVXV010000029.1 GCA_018303625.1 Candidatus Woesearchaeota archaeon | reverse complement strand
CCATTTTCAAACAATATTTTTGGATATTTATATATTATATAAAGGTTTTGTTTGAATTTTTATTATTTTTGTGTTGATTTGGAAGTAATGAAAGAAGGCATTAAAAAGCGAAAGGTTTATATTTTTATGGATAAATAAGGGTAATCAATCATTTTTAGGTGATAATATGTCTAGTATTGATGATAGGATTAAAGACGCTGGAAATTTAGAGAAATTATACGAAATTTTTCAGGAAGAGGAGAGACATAAGAAGGTTAAGGATGCATTTAAAGCAATTGAAGGCTTTGAAAGTGATGCAAATCAAAATAGCATATATAATAATATCCTTACACCAGCTTTCGAAGAATTCTACTCAACATTACGTGCGGAATTGGATAAAGAATTCAAGAAAAACGATAAATTAAAACTCTATGGTAAAAAGAAAGAGTTAAAGAAAATATTTATTGAAGCACTTAAAAAATACTTTGAAAAGAGTATGCCTTCCGTTTTAGAGGGAATTAAGGGTGAAACGGATCCTGAGAAGGTTTATAAAATTCTTACGCATCAGTTTAGTGAACAAGCTGGCCATAAGGAAAATTATATTGAGAATTTTATTGAGGGATATAGTGCTGCAAGCGGCGATGAGGCAAAAACTGTTGGAGATATTAAAGTCCATTTTGATAAACAGATACCTGACTTTAAAGAGCATGTAATTAGTAAACTAAAAGGGACATATAGAATGACTCAACTTGCTCATATTCCTGAAGTGGAAGTTAGACACTATGGAAGAAAAGTAATAGAAGACTTGGGCCATAGAGTTACAGATATAGCCAAGTTTTACACACTTGCTTCAGAGCAGGTTTACCATGTTACTAAAAAAGGTGTGCTGAAAGGTGAGTGGGGTGTACATCCTGAACATAAAACACCCCTAAAAGCTAGTGATTTCGGTATAAAGCTTAAATCAGAGCCTAAATATACGAAGTAACTAAAGCTATTGGGTAATTTTAAATTTAATTTGCTGTAAATTCAAAATGTCTAAAAATTAATGTTGTTTTCTGTATCTTAATTTATTTATTCTATTTTTTCTCATTTCCTTCTCTAAAAACCGAAAGCTTTATATAGTAGTTTTACCACTTCTGTATAGTAACATTTTATAAAATGGAAGAGCATGAAACAGCTGTAAAAAGCACTATTGTATCTTTTAGCCAGCCAATGCCTACAACCGAAACACTGGGCTATTTAAGTAGAAGCAATGCTGCTTTCTACTTGGGACCTTTATTTGCGCATGCCCTGAGGGACTTAAACAAGTATAATCTCGATAACAGGGTTTTAATCCCCCATTCTGTTGAGTCCAGCCATCCAACTCCTCACTTCCACAGAGATGCAATCACTTATAGTTATACCCCTAGGATAGTAGGTACGGAAACGGGCTATTATAAATTTTTCAGGACATCAAACAATGTTTTTAAATTCCATATTAATGATAGTAAAGCGAATTTGCCGCACTGGGAAGAAGCCAGAAGGTATATCGAGCCCTGGCTGGCTGCAACTGAAAGGAATAATGCCATCGAATATGTTAAAAGGCCTGAATTTACAGGGATTGTTGTTGCAAGCCGTGAAAGGGTTGCAGACAGGGGATTAAACAAATATGTTACGGATATTCTTGCTTACAAGGGGCCTCTAAATGATTTAGGAAAGAGCCTTTCAAGGGCATGGAAGCTAAGGGAAATCAGGAAAAATTACAAAGCTTCTTTTGAATACCAAAGATTTATCGAATTTGTAAGGTCATTTGGATTTGAAGAGCAAACTGAAGAGAAAGGATATGGTGTCGGCTTTCTTCCAAATGATGCTGCAGCAGGCGTCGTAGGAGACAACATTCTCCTTGTGAATAAAAATTTCTCCTCAATGGTTAGGTCATGGGCAAAAACTTATAATGTGTCTGAAGAGATTGTAATGGCTTATCTTCTAGCTTTCCATGAGCCCGGGCATCTTGCAGGCATACCTGGAGGCATTGAAGGAGAGGAAAGGCTTGAGGAAATAATAAAAATGTTTGCTGAAAAGCTTGCAAATGAAGAGCAATCCGGAATGCCGCACAATACAGCAAACCGCAGAGCTTCCGGCAGAGGAATAAGCTACAGGCAAATAGGAAGAATAGCAAGCCAGAGGGAAGCTGATGTTTTGGAAAATTATGGGAAAAAAGGAATAAGGTTCAGCGGCAAATCCATTGAGAATGCAAAATATGCATTAAGGGCTGAAGCTTATGCAAACGGCTTAAAAGATGAAGGTAAAATAGAAGAATACATAGCAACCGGGCTTGAAGAAGAATTAGCTAAAGAAGCCTTAAAAGAATCAGAAGGGTTAGAGGCAATTGTGGAAAAAGAAGAAGGCAGAGAAAAGGCTGAGCAAAAAGCAGAAGAATATAGCAACAAAGCACAAGACAAGACAGAAGGAGAAGGTTCTGCAGAAAAAGATGGCGATAAAGAGATGGCTGAAGCAGGTACGGGCGGCAATCAGGCTTCTGAATAATTATTTAGTTTATCAACAACCAAAGCCAGGAAAATCCTTGACCAGACAAAGGACAAAGTTAACAATATTGTAGATACAAACACTAAAAAAATGTTTTGTTCTGCTAAATAAAATAATAAAAAAGAAAAAACTGAGATTATCAAAATAGTAAGTAAATCCGCCAATAAAACTATATGCGCTTTTTTGATTCCCAAATTAAACAAATTTTTTAAAATATTTTTAAATTGCACTTTATTTAATAATGGAAAAGCGAGGTACATAAAATAAAACAATACCGGCACCAGCAATAAAGGCGCAAAACTGCTTTTTTGCGTTTCCTCAAACGGGTTTAAAGAAGACTCTAAAGTCGAAAATGCAATTAAATAGGCCAAAAATGAGAATATTAGGGCTATTAAGCCGAATTTAAAAATATAGTTAAATAGATTTTTTATATTTATTTTTAATGACTTAAAATTTTTATTGATTAAATTGCATGTCAGAAACCATATAAACCCGTTCAATAAAATAAATATGATTAAGGTATAAAAAATCAGGAATTTTAAATTATAGGCAATGGCGCTGAAATTCCTGCTTATCAGCAAGGGGTCATCGCCCAAAACGCTTTTTTGCTGCAGGAGGCTTAATCCTAACGAAGCTTGGTCAAATTTCTGCTTTTCCATATATTCGATTATCGCCTGCGTGCTTTCAAGCATCTTCGACTGGTATTTAATGTTTACAAAAAACATCAGGGAAAAAAGGATAAGCTGCAGAATCAGCAGCGAAAGAACAATTCTTTTATTCTTCCTAATAACTGAAAAGGACTCCCTTAAAGAGCGTAAGATTATTTTTTTTTGTTTCATTTACCTAAAACTTATTTGAATTTGCAGCATTGAAAATTAGGTGCGCAATTTAAAGCGGTATCATCTATTGTTCCTCTCTCGCATCTGTCCCCTGCTCTCTGGCAGATTCCATATGAATCATAGCCATTGCTTACGCAAGCAACTTCAAATGCCCTTGAGTTTGATTCCTCATTATTGTCGCTGTCCTTTGCCCTGACTTCAATCTTATATGTCCCTGCAAGATTGTTCAGGCTGCTCTGGCTTACCTTAACCGTGCACTGCTTTTTATCTCCAATTCCTGCTTCTGGTGAAGCCTGGCTGCATATTGATGTATCTGTAAAAACGCTATTATCAGGCCTCGACAATGTATATATTATTTTTTCATTCACTTCCTTGTTATCAGTTATATCCGCCCTAAGCTCCAAATCTTCGTCCTGTTTCAGCTGCACTCTGCTGTCAACTTTGAAATCAATTTTAGGCTTATCCGCAGAAACGGCTTTGGTCGTAACTGTCACTATCTGGGTTTTTCTTTGCTGCGTTCCCTGATAGGTTATTAATTCTGAAGGATTAAAGTTAGTGCAATCCGTGTTATTCCCTTTTATGTGATATAAAGCGTAAGTCAGCGTCCACCTTTCATCAGAGGCAACGCCGGTAGCAGCAGGGATATTGATATTGTATCTTACAAATGAAATGCTCTTGTCGTAGCCCACACTTCTTATCTTGAACTTTACTCCCTTGTCGCTTAAATCAACAATCGCTGCTCTCTGCTCATTGTCCCACCAACCTCCAATTCCTAATATTTTATCTTCGCCGTCCACTATCAGCTTATCCTGGCTGTTTGCGTTCAGGTCTATTTCCCCGGTTCTGCCTCCATCATGGTCTACATCCTCAAATCTTAATTCTATATCAATTTCCTGCGCATTAATCCTGCTAAGCACATCTATTGTAAGCCTCTTGTCCCTTAAAATTTCTGTGCAGCTTCTGGTTCCGCTTGAGCCGCCGCAGTCAAGGAATTCTATTCTGGGCCTTACGCCCCTGTTTAACTCTGTGGTTGGAATTAATTGTATTGGTGGGTATGCTTGTGGGCCGTCCAAATCAACATTAACAACTTTCCTTACAGTGCTTGAGCCAGTCCTGATATCAACTATAAGGCATTGGTTCGGACCTGGAGACTTGTAGATAGTCGGCTGGAAATACAACGGCTCGCCTGATTTTACAGCAATTTCCTTCCTTCCAACAACCTCCTCATTTATTTTCTCGCTAATGAAATAAGCAGTGCCCTTGCTGTCCCAGAAGCTTTGCGCGCCCCCGCATTTAAACAATCCGGAGGTTATATCAGCCTGGCAGCTTACAATATCCTTTGGCGTCCTGTCCCTTAACGGGAAATAGAAAATTCCCTGGCCATTTTCATAATATCCGTCAGGGAAGCATGCATCCTTCAGGTCGCCCTTTATTCTCCTGTCTGGCCTTAAAATGAATTTCAGATGGTCATATCGGTAAAGTGAGTCTATTACATCATGATGGTCCCTGTTTTCAACAACATTCTGAACAAGCTTCCCTCTTGAGGAGAAGAAGCTTTGCGTTTTTTCATCAGGCAGGTTCTTGCAGTCGCAATTATTTCCTCCAGGATCGTGAACAGACTTGCAGTTAATTCCCTTGTATTTGTCTATCTGGTTTCTGCCAACGCATGCCAACTCAACCCGGTAATTTTCCATCTCGCAGCCCGGGTTTATAATCCACGAAGCCCTGTACTCGTACTTTGCCTGGCCGCTTTGAGGGTCTATTGTCAAAAATTCCCTTGTTCCTGTCGGAGCAGTTACAAGGCTGGCAAAAGATTGCGCATAAGCCGCATCAACAACATCCTGCAGATTTATTTCCCAGTCATAGCCAAATGCCGCCAAGCAGACTTTTCTTGCAACTGCCTCTTCCCCTGCGCCCAGCAGGTTTTCCAGCTTTGCGTTTCCATACTCCTGCATTAATTCCTGCTGCGAGTCTGCCACAGCGCCCCAGACGCTTTTAACGCCGCCGCTTATGTACTGCACAACATCGTCATCGCTTTTTGAGAAATCATAGCCTGTGCCGAAAGGAAGGCAGGCATTTGTGAAGTATTGTATAATATTCCAGAGCGCAGAGCAGACATATTGGGTGAATAATTCCTTGCAAACGCCGGCATCAGCAGTCCCTGTCGTCCTTATCTGCTTAAAGCAGCCGGAAAGCTGCGTCATTAGATTTGTCAGCAGGGTTATCCTGTTGTTGATTCCTGCTATATTAACGCATTGGAATGCGCTTTCATGCTGCTTTGCAGGGTCTATTATCAATAAATTTCCGGGATCTTTTTCCGGCCCGCTCCAGCCATCGTAAAGCCAGTTGTTTTGGCCAAAGCAGGCTGGAAAGTCCCTGCCTTCAATATATCTGCTTGGGTTGTATTCAATATGCAAAGCCCCGTCAGAGCCCCTTGCCTGGTATTTTTCCTTCCAGTAGCGGTAGCTCCACTTCATGTTTTCAAAAGTTGTGGCGGTCTGGCCCGGATTGTTTTTGTCTTCAAAAGCATTATTGTTCCCATCGGGGCTTTGGTATAAATTAGCGTCAGTAAACTGGTAATACTTTGTCGGAGGCGCTTTTATTGCATTCAAGCAGCAGCATTCAAACCTTAAATCAGGCTTGTCGCTTACAGAATTCGGGCTTTGGGTTTCTGAAGGAGCATAACTTGCCGTTGTCTGGTAAAAGCAATCTTCAGAATAGCCTCTTGGAACGCTTGATGTGACTTTTATTCCCTCAACATTTTGTGGATTTTTGCTCAAAGCCTTGCATTGCGATGACTGAATACAAGCCCATTGCGCTCCTGGATTCGATGTAGTTGAGGTATAAGTGCCACCTCCTTTAGTTACTGTTGCTCTTGATTCAAGAATTTTTTGGTCAGAGGGAGTTCTTCCAGGCGTTATGCTGCAAATTTCCGCGCATGTTTTCGGCTGCGTTGTTATGAATTGGGTATCTGTCTGCTTTACAGCATATTGTATTTCCCTCCTGCTCGGGCCGCTTACATAGCTTATCCTGTAAATGTTTTCTGCTCCGGAAACCTGCTCCCCTAATTGGTATAATGTCGCCTGCCTGCCATCCTTGTCAAAAAATTCAAAGCATTTCTCATCCAAATTAAACCTGTCGGGGTTAATCGCAGGCTTGAATCTTGCCGCTACTTCCCTACAGCTTATTGCCCTTAATGGCTGCCCTTGCGCTGATTGGTCAATTGCGCAGCCTTCTGCTGTTTGAAGCTTCGTGGAAAGCTCTTCATCGCTTCTTGTCTCAGTCCATCTTGATGGCGTTTTGTGGCCAAAAACCCTGTCGCAGGTAAACCTGTACGCCTTATACAAATTAGCTTCAGTGTCCCACGCTGACGCTATATCCGGAAAGCATCTTTTCAAATCTTTATCGCTGAAGTATTGTAATTTAAGCCCCTTGAAGTTGCTTAACTTGTAATCCCTGACAATATTCTGGGCAACCTGCTTGCAATAATCCTTATCTCCCTCTTTTGCCGAGGAAAACTGTATTTGGTCTATGTTAATAAGCGTTCTCAGAGCAAATTTCTTCTCCTCCCAAAATGTAACCCATCTTCTAATAATCTGGGCAACGCCTCTCAACAAAAATGAGCTGACGCAGCCGACAACAACATATTCCAAAACTCGGTCAATTTCCTTTTTAACTTTAGTCAGCTCCTTAACCGCATCGTCAAGTAAATCAACAGTGTCAAATAAAAGCCAGTCCGGCAAAACTTTTCTTGGATCAATCCTGCTGTTGTCAACCAGGTAAGAAACTTCCTGGCAGGTTGTTTGCACTTCTGTTGCGTCTCTGCCGCCAACCTTATGCTTATAGGTTATCCTGACCCTGAGAGGGAACGTGATTTCAGTGCCAAGCTGCTTAAAGAAGTCTTTCCAGTCATCTTCCAAAAACCTGTCCATATTGGGCAGTTTATTGAGCCTTATTGCAGTATAGCTTACCTTTCCATCTGGATTTACCTTGGTCGAGGTTGCGCCTTCGGGCAGTATCCTGCAGCTTACATTAAAGCGGTTTTCACCCAGAAGCTCGCTTCCCTTGCATGCCTTGCTTATCTCCACATTTTCTATAATGCCGTCGCTGCCTCTTCCGTGGTAGGTGTAATTGAAATAAAAGAAGATGTGCTCATTGCCTTCTGTCAGCCTTTCAGTGCTCACTAAAGGGGGGCTTTGAAATTCTGTCAAGGGGATTATATCCCATGTCTGGTTGCCGCTCCAGCATGTCACTATATTAAAGTCTGCCCTTATAGCATTTCTTAGGCCGCTTTTGTCCGTTGCAATCAGGATTAGTGAGGATTTTCTTGATTCCTTGAGCTCCTCATCCTGCGTGAATTCTGTCAATGGCTCCTGGGTTATGCTTATAGCCCCCGAAATGATGCTGGTTAAATCCACATCCTCAAAGAAAAACCTGCCCTCATTGTCTGCTGTTGTTGAAAAATCAGCCCCGGTTGAGCAGAATTGCGTTGCTCCGAGGGCCAGCCTGCAATCAGCCCTTAATTTGTTTTCCGGGATGTTTTCAATGGCATTTGGCAGCCCTGAGACATCAAAGGTTTTGTTCAAAAAGCCTAAAGGAGTCCTTTGCACAAACAAGTGCACTTCTGCATTGGGCTCTGTTATGCCGTCAATATCAACTTCATTCGCATAATTTTCATAAATTGAAGTTCCCTTTGGAGGGCTTGTTATCTTTATTTCAGGCAGCTTTGTGTCAAGTACTATTTCTTTTTCAATTACCACCTTATTTTTGGCCCTGTCTGCAAACTCTATTATTAAGCTGTACAAGCCGTCATTGCCTAGTTGTATGCTTGTTGAAAAAGAGCCTGTTGTGTTAATGCTTAATCTTTCTTTTTTTGCCTCCTGCAAAATGCTGATTGCTTCAGGCTTCGGAATTCCTTTTTTGCTTCCGGCAGGAATTTTTACTGTTGCCGGCTCTGATTTTAGGCTTTCCTTTCCAAAAACCGTTACTGCACTTACCTGGTAGGTGTACGTAAAGCCGCTGTTGACCAGTAAGTCAGTAAAGGTATTGTAGCTTGCAGAATCTGTTGCCGCAATCGCGCCTGCATCATTCCTGTAGATAATATAATTGCTGAAATGCCGCGCATCAGATTTGTTCCATGTCAGCACTATGGAATTATTCCTTACTGTTGCATTCAATCCTGTTATTTTTTCCGGGATGGATGTGTTTGCATTTTCGCTCAGGAATATGCTGATGCTTACCGGCTCATTTACCGTGCCGATTATGCTTATATTTTTCCTCGTGGTTACAGCTGGAATATCACCCAAAACTATATTTGGATTTTCCGTATCTACAGAAACCCTGAATATTTTCTCATTGCCATTTCCTGCCTTGTCTCTGGCAGTCAGTTTTATTACGTTTTCCTTCTCTAAGGCAATGTTTAAAAATTCGAAGGCTCCGCTCGGGGTTTTTGGCGAATCCAGAAACCTCACGGGCAGATTTAGATTGTTCACATACAGCTTTATCTCTGAAAACGGCTCTGTAAGGCCGATTATGTCTATGGTTTTTGCGTTGACAAACTCCGGGATGGTTATATTTAACGGCGGCGCTGTTACATCCCTGCCAGCAATAAGGTTTTGCTTTGTTGAATTGGCGCAATTGTTATCGCTGTCGCAGGAGCTTGCAATGAAACTGTATTCCTTGCCTTTTTCCAGCTGCTGTATTGTTACTGCGTGGTTTATTGCAAAAAGCTTGTCTTCCTTAAAGTTATTCAATGCCTGGCTTAAGCCGAAATATATTATTGAGGTTGAATTTTCATCAGTAATCCAGCTTATTGTCGCTGTCGTATCTGTAACTTCAGTAATCTGAAGGCTGCTTATTATCGGGGCTTTCAAATCTGGGGTTAATGTCTGCGCAATGACTGTATCAGACAAAGGGCCTTCATTCCCGCTTAAGTCAACAGCAGATATCTTATAGCTATACAATGTTGAATGCTGCAAATTAATGTCCTGGAAATTTGTTTTTGTAGTGTTTCCTATCCTGATTCTATCCCGATAAATATTATAATAGCTTAAGTCTGGCTCGTTTGCCTTGCTCCAAGCTATAAAGGCAGAATTTATAGTTGTGTTCTCAACTTTCAAGCCGGCAATCTGTTTTGGAGGCGTTATGTCCAAGGTTGTGAATGTATAGAACTGGCCTGAATTATTGTCCCTGACAAGGTCGCCCGTGACATTAAATGAGGAAACATCAAAATAGTATTTGGTTTCGCTGTTTAATCCTGTCAAAAAAAGGTTATGGTCCTGGAGGAAATTGGAATGAGTGACTGTATACCCTAGATTTTCCGTTGGTCCATATCTAACAAGCCCTGTTGCATGCTGGTCCGTTTTCCAGCTTACTTTTGAGGAGCTTGCAGTTACCCCGGTCACATTGATGTCAGATACTGTCAAAGCGCTGGCAGTGTATAATGGCAGGAATATGATTAACTCTACCAAAAACAATGCAATCATCTGCAATGAGGCTTTTTTGTCCATTTTTTATTTATTTTAAATTATTTTTATTGAGTTTTTTATTGAAGCTTTTTGTTTGATTTTTTGTTTTTATTGTATTTTTATTTTTATTAATTATTCTTTATCAATTTTGGATTATTTCATTGAAATATTATTATTGGAACTTTTCATTTAACATTTTTCTTTTTCATTTTAATTCCGGCACCGATATCTGTTTTGAATAGCTTTCCAATCCAGCGATAAACAATGCGCTTTCATCATCCGAAACTATGCCCTGGTCCATGACATGAAAGGTTATCTGGCTGGCGCTTTTTAATTCATTTGCATTAACAGCCCATTTTTGCTTATAGCCTCCCAAAATATTATCATTGTCGGTAAGGTAAACCGTAACATCATAGAGGGAATCCTCTGCCGGGAGCCTTATAGGGAAGCTGCTTTCCGTAGGATAGGCGCCGAAAGCCTCGAATGAGCTGCTGGCGGATTTTATGTGTATGGATGCTTTTTCATTTTTTGCCAATTCGCTTTGAACAGAAGGGTTTGAGAGCTGGTGCTTTACAACTTTATAATTGCCGAATTCCTTGACAGGCTTCATGTTTAAGGTATAAGCTCTTGGCGTGTCTGCCTGTATGAACATCTGGGCGTCCAAAAAGCCTTCTTTCTTGCCCCTTAAAATTGCATTCACGCAATAAGGCACCTCTTTTATCAAGCCTGAGGCTGCGCCAAAGCTGAGCCATTCTGTTTTTCCCAAATTGCATGCGTATGGGCCGCATGTCAGTGTTAGGTTGACATTTGTTATGTCCAGCTGCTCATTGCTGGTATTGCTCACTGTGTAGATTGTAACCTCGTTTGCAACCTCATTGCAAAACTCTTCGCTTGACGGCCTTTCAACATTTTCAAAAACAGTTGTTGCAAAATTCTGCCTGTTTGGCTGATTGTGGTCTACTGCAACCTTGAACGCGAAGCTGAAAGAGTATGGCTTAAAATTCTCGTTGGCTTCAATTATTGTGACCTTTACAGGGTAAACGACATCATAGGTAAAATGCCATATGTGCAGGCAGAAAAAGCTCAATAAGTCGAGCCCTTTCTCCACATTTGACTTGAGCAGATTGCCGTCCCTGGGCCTTGCCTGCATTTCAAAAGGCCAGTTTTCACTGAATGAAAATGCCGCATTAAAATCAGGGAATTTTTCATCTGAAACCTGCCACAGGTAATGGCTCTGGAAATATGAGTCCTGGTAAGTGTCTTCGCCGAAAGGATTCGGCACAAAGATATTCTGGGCGTAATTGCTGCCCAAAACCCTTATATAAGGCAGGTTTACCCTTAAAAGCTGCTTTAATTTCTTTTGCACATCATCAAATTTCCATTCCCTCTTTTCGCATGTTGCCTCAATGTCCGTTGTAGGTATGTCATGGTCTAAAGCGATTAAGTCAATGGTCTTCTTTTCCAGGAAATTGTCGCGGTTCTCGGCTTCCATTATGCTTTTTGCAAAATTATGGGCTTTTTTCAGCCTTATGGGGATTGTTGTAGAGAATTTTTCAAATCTTGCCCTTGTCCTGTTTTCGTTTTTCAGCACATCAACGGGGTAATTTACATCAACAATAACATTGTTTTCTGTCAGGGCTGCTACAGTGTTTGCCTTGCCCAGTTCCCTTATCTCATATTCTGTTGAAAAAGCCTCAAAATTGTTTATGCATGCCTTTAGTTGATTATTGACATAGTTTTCAATTTCGCTTACCATAAATTCCTCAGTTGGTATTGCGCTTATGCCGTCATGCCACCAGTAAGGATTCTTGATTTCATTTACCGGGCCTAATTGCAGGTAGCTTCTTGGATTTGCTTCAATGTCCAGGGGAAAATTTATGTAGCCTCCATTTAAGCCCAAAATTGTTAATGCCTCTGTTGACGTCTGCTCAATGCAGCCCTCTATGAAACTTTTTATCGGCGCTGTTTCAGGCTGCACTATCTCCCCTTCCTCAATTGTTATTCTTTGAAAATAGAGGTATATAGCTCCCAAGATCACAATGGCCAATGCCATTATTAAGAATATTGACACTTGGGCTTTTTTTGCCATGACGCACCTCTTTTTTAGCATTAATTTTAATTTTTAGCTCACAATTATTTGCTCAGTTATTTTTCATTTTCCGCCTGGTTTCTTTTTGGCATTGAAAATTTTTAAAAATGAAATTTTTAATCTGTTTCTTGGGCTTATCGCTGCCCTGATTTTATGCTGTTTACTGTTTCAACGATATACAATCTAAACCATGCA
>JAGVXV010000017.1 GCA_018303625.1 Candidatus Woesearchaeota archaeon | reverse complement strand
GACTTCATTACTTTACCAAACTTGAGTGTGGATGTCTAGCACCTTGCCAAACTCTATCCCGTTTGGCCGCTCCGGCATCCCCGCAGTGAGATTAACAGCTGGATTGAGGAAATTCCGTTTTCCGCTGCCAACATACACAAAGTATAAGAATTTTATTTAAAAAGATTACGAAAGAATTGATAAAAAATGTTTTACCTTGACAAAGCCCATGAGTAATGCCGCTATGCCTATCAGCAGAATTAAGTGCGTACCACCCTGCTGCAGATCCTGTCAAAATGTATGCCGAATATTGCCAGTTCAACTGCTATTGGAAAAGCCTTTGTCTTTGTAAATATAGTTTTCATAATAAGTTTCCAGTATAGCAGCCTGGATTTTGACAGTATGCCAATAATCCAGATGCTTCTCATAAATGCCCTAAGGTCTTCAGCAGAGATTCTGCTCCTAACCGTTGGCTTGTAGTATTTCACAAATTCCTCTATCCTTTTATAATATTGTTTCGGGGAATATATAGTTGAAAGTATCTTTTTGTAGCCATCAACAAGCTTCTCCTTTCCTATTTTTGGAATAAAGTTGATTGTCCCGTCTGTATTCTCGCCGCTGGTATCGCTTACCAGCCTGCCCTCTGCCTTGAGCCTATACCAAAGCCTTGTTTGCGGCAGCGCATTTAACAAGCCAACCATTGCCGTAACAACGCCTATCTCCTGTATAAACTTTATCTGGGTTTCAAATATGCTCTCTGTATCACTGTCAAATCCGACAATAAAGCCGCCCATCACCTGCATGCCGTTTTGGTGTATTATCCTTACTGTATCAGTGATATTTCTTTTTACATTCTGCAATTTGCCGCATTCTTTCAGGCTTTCCACATTTGGCGTCTCAATGCCCAGAAATACCTTGTGGAAATTGGCCAGGCTCATCATTTGCATCAGCTCATTGTCATCAGCAAGGTTTGTGCTCGCTTCAGTGAAAAACTTGAACGGATAATTGCGCTCTTTTTGCCATTTAATGAGATAAGGAAGCATTTGCTTTACATTCGTCTTGTTCCCGATAAAATTATCATCTACGATGAACACAGAGCCGCGCCACCCGACATCATAGAGAGACTGCAGCTCATTTGTCAGCTGCTCCGGTTTTTTCGTTCTTGGAATTCTGCCGTTCATGACAATAATATCGCAAAAATCGCAGTTGAAAGGGCAGCCCCTTGAGTATTGGACAGCCATTGCCGCGTAATTCTTTAAATCAACCAAATTCCATAGCGGAACCGGAGTTTTTGTTACATCAGGCCTTTCAGTGGAAGTGTAAATCGGCTTGGGAATCCCGTTTTTCAGGTCCTCAAGGTAAAGAGGCAAAGTAATCTCGGCTTCATTAAGCACAAAATGGTCTACACCCTCAAATTTTTCTTGATGGGTCGTAAACAGAGGACCGCCTGCAACTACTGTCCTGCCAAGAGTCTTGCACCTTCTTATAATATCCTGCGCGCTGGCTTTCTGCACAAGCATCCCGCTGATAAAAACCAAATCAGCCCATAATATATCTTTATCATCCAAATCATTCGTGTTTGCGTCTATAAGCTTCTTGTTCCAATCCTCGGGCAGCATAGAAGCCAATGTTAATAGCCCAAGCGGCGGAAAAGCAGCTTTTTTTGATATGAACCTCAGAACATGCTTGAAGCTCCAGAAAGTATCAGGATATTCTGGATAAATAAGGAGTATATTCATGAAATAAGCCTCATAAGCCCATCCATATCCTTAGTTTATAAAACTTGCTCTTTTATTGCAATATTCTTTAAAATATAAACTAGAGAAAAAATCATTTCAAGGCGCTGAGCTTGCTTTCTATCGCGCTCAACTCAGCTTCCAACTTTTCAAGCTCAGAAACAGGCCTTCTCACCTTATCAATTGCCTCTTTTTTTACCTCTGTTTTTTGCGCCTCGGCTTTTTTGCCAGCATGCCTCTTCTTTTTTGGCTTCTTGAAGCTCTCAACTGCTATTCTCAGCTTGGTTTCGGGCAAAGCAGCCTTCAGCCTTGAAGCAACCCCGGCCAGCTCTTTAATATCATCCCTTAATTTACTTATGTTTCTGGCCTTTTCTTCCCTTATCTCCTTGAATTTTTCAAATCTTCTGAGGCTTTCTACTACCTCCTTTAGCGATTCAAGAAGGTTCTTCTTCACTTCTTCAGGTTCCCTAACCCCCACAAAAAAAATATTGGATTCTTCCTTCATTTTCAAAACGAACTTTCCGGCTCCAGCAATACCCTGTCAATATTCTCGATCTTTCTCTCGATCTCCTGCATTGTTGACTGCCAAAGCTCCAGTTCAGAATCCTCCTCGTTCTTCAGCTCATTCAGGTTTCCCAAAGTCTCCTTTGCCTCATTCAATTTGTTTTTTATAAGCTCCAGCATCCCTATTACATCCTTGTACTCTTCAAGCCTGACAAAAACCGGCGCTCCGCTTTTTTCTTTCATATCAACCACCTTTGAATAAAGTTTTATCGATAAATATCACCTTCTTCTGCAGGTCTTCCATGGTTTTTTGCCATTTGGTGAATTCTTTGTCATGGACATCTTTCCTGTGCTGCAGTTTCACCAGGGTTTCATCGGCATTTTTCAGGTCATTTTTGATGACACTCATGCTCTTTCTTATACCCCTGAACGTGCCCAATTTTATGTAGATAGGCTTTGCGGAAACCGCTTCATGCCTTAAAATGGATTTTTCTTCCATGACCGCAGCCTTTTCCATCCTCTCAAAAGGCATTTTCCTTGCTGTGAGCATGGGTGCTCGTTTCGGAATAACTGGCTTTTCCTCAAATCGAGGCATTTCCTCTGGCAGCTCTTCTGGAACCTCTTCAGGCATTTCCTCGTTGATTTCAGGCTCAATTTCCTCGTCCATGCCGAATTCGGGCATTTTTTCCTCATTCTTAGAAAAATCAAACTTAGGCATTGGCGGCAGCTCTTTTGCCACAGGAGGCGGCGGAGGTATGTCCAAATCATCAAAAGGCATCTCGAGCTTCTCCCCCCTAGATTTTTTTAAGAACTTTAAAAACCCCAAACCAAACCACCTTTTTGTTTTAAACTACCTATTTATTAAAAACTTTTAGTAGCATTATAAAATAGTAAAAATATTTATATGGTCTCAATATGGAAAATAACCTTTTAATAAAGAATAAATACAGATTATTCCAAAAGCTGAAAAATGAATAAAATTATTTTTGTTATTGTCTTTATTTTTTTAATTAAGGTTTCTTATGCAAATGTTATAATCAATGAGATAATGGCGGATCCTATTGATGATGAAGACTTAAATGAATGGCTGGAAATCTATAATAATGGCAGCATTGCTGTAAATGTGAGTGGTTGGCTTATAGGGGGAGATAATGATAACAAAAGCATTGAGGGCGGTCTTTACAATGGAGAAGGAACAATAATACCATCCAACGGTTTTGCAATAATAACTGATGATGAAACACGAGTTTATAATAATTTCAATGTAAGCGATGGTGCCATAAGACTTTACCTTAATGGTAGCACAATAACAGAAAATGGCTTAAAAAATGATGGAGGCGATACTATTTACCTTTATGACAATAATAAAAACCTAATTGACAAAGTTACTTATAATAGCACAACAGAAGATTTAAGCTGGGCTTTTGTCAATGGCTCCTTTTTTCTTTCATCTCCCACATCCGGCTTTAATAATAATGGAAGCATTCTGGCTGAAGGAGGCTGTGATTTCCAGGTGGAGTTTATCCTTGCCTCAGATGTTTTTGAAAATTCTTCTGCGTTTAACTTTAAGGTAAGGGTCTCAAAAGTAAAGGGAACAACAACAAATGTTACTGCAAAGGCATCCATAAAAGACTTATTTGGAACATTAATAAAAGAATACAGCCCATTTACCAATGAAAGCATTACAAGGCAGCAAACATCAGCCGAATTTACTCCAAACCTTGATGAGGGCAAATCCTATGAAATGAACGCAAATATAACAACGCAATGCACTGACAGCAGCCCGGATAATAATTTTGATACGAGGATTATAACCATAAAAGGTGCTCCATTGCCCAAAGAATCCTCGCTTCAGGATTTAGGCACAGATAAAAAAGCAAAATTCGGGCAAATAATAAGGGTAAGGGCAAATGTTTACAAAGGAGATACAGCAAAAAATTCTGTTGTATTATGGATTGAGGATAACAAGGGCGGCAGGCTAAGCAAGGAGTCAAGAATAAGCATGCCTGAGAAATTCACAAGCAATTCCTTTACAGTCCCGATACAGATAAAGCCAAACTGCAACAATGAATTTGATGATGATGAATACACAATAAGGATTGAGGGCTTGGATGCCGAGGACGAAGAGGAAATTGAAGTTGAAGGCATAGACACAACAATCTGCAGGGAAATAAAGGTTGAGGCAAAAGCAAAAACAACTTCCTCAAAAAGCTTTAATTATGAAATAATTGAGATGCCCGAAAGCATTAATGCTGGTGAAAAATTTGAGGTCATAGTGAGATTGGACAACAATCAGGATGTTGGCATTCCAATAAAAATATGGAGCTATGTTTATCGCGGCTCAAAATCGTATTCTGGCGACAGAGAGGAAAACAAAAAAGAGTTTCTGCTCAAGGCAAGAATCTCCGATATAGTTGAATTAAGCAACATTGTTCCGGCAGCGGAAGATGGTGATTATAAATTAAAAGTTGTCATAAACAAAGACAGCCAGAAAACAAACAATGAGATAACTGAAGACATTAAAATAACAAATAAAAAAACTGGTTTGAAGAATAAATCTGATGCGAATAAAAATGGTAATTTGGAAAAAAACAAAATAACGCAGAATGCAATTAAAAATGCTGTCTCCTACGAGTCATCAACTGAAAAGGCAAAGGAACTTATCCTTATTTCTTTAATGGTTTTGTCTGTCATTTTGAATGTGATTCTGATTTGGAGAAGGTGAAAGGAAATATTTTTAAATAACTCTTTAAAATAGACTATTAGGGGTCGGTAAACGAAATTTGAGTAGGGTATATTTGATGACTAAAGAAAAAAAAGTTAAAGTAGAAGCAGAAATTATCACAAGAAAAAATGTTTCAAGTGGCATAGGCAAAGGTTTTGGTATAACTGTCGGTATCTTTCTAGCTTTAATTGTTATTGCTGTGAGTTGTAGTATCTTAATTTCAAGTAACGCAGACAAAATAGAAAGACAGTCAAGTCAAAAAGTTCAAGAATTTGAGCAAGAAGTGGGAAAAGAAGTACAAAGATTAGAGAAACAAATAGAAGAACAAAGAGAACAAATCCTCGATGAAGTGTTACCTTCAGATGAAAGAGCAAAGAAAAAAGAAGAGGAATTTAAATTTAAACCAGATAGTATCGTAAATATGCAGAATGGTATATCGCTTTCTCTCGATGATTTAAAATATGAAATAAAAGGAGAAAATTGGGGTAAAATAACGGAATTAACTGTTACTGTATTAAATAATGGCAATAATGCCTTTGAACCTAAAATATTGGTTTTGCTTTATGATAAAAAAGATCCTAAAGAAGAATGGGGTAAGATAAAAGCAGAAATTGAATTTGACATTTTCGGATTTGATGTAGGGCAACATATAACAAAAAAAGCTATTACAGATATAGCATTTAACGATCTTAATCTAACTAAAAAACTTCAATTGATGTTAGTTGATGCTTATGATTGGAGCAATAGACCCATAGTTGTTGTTGAAAAAGAATTTATAGCAAAGTAAAACTAAAAAAATAAATCAAACAACCAAACTTATCAAATAATAGCTAATCCCGGAAACTGTTGCTGCTGCAGGTATTGTTAAGATCCATGCGTAAACTATTTTTCTTGCAAGGTTCCATCTTACTGCGCTTAACCTTCTTGTTGCCCCAACTCCGGTTATCGAGCCTGCAATTACGTGGGTTGTGCTTACAGGGATTCCAGTTGAGCTTGTAAAGGCAAGAACCAAAGCCCCGGCGCTTTCAGCGCAGAAGCCATGCACTGGCCTTAGCTTTGTAAGCCTCATGCCCATTGTCTTTATGACCTTCCATCCGCCTGCAAATGTGCCAAGCGAAATAACAATGTAGGAAGCGTAAATAACCCACACAGGAACAAAGAACTCGCTGCCAAGAAAGCCCGAGCTGAACAGCAAAACAGCTATTATCCCCATCGTCTTCTGGGCGTCGTTTGCGCCATGGGTTATGGCATAAGAGGATGCAGAGATTAACTGCAGTTTTTTAAAATACTTGTTTATTTTACTAGGATTTGTTTTCCTGAAAATCCACATTATTAATGTAAAAAAGATAAAGCCACCTGCCATTCCAAGCAAAGGCGCAAAAACAATAAAAATAAGGACTTTTGTTATCCCTGAAAATATCAAAGATGAAGTCCCTGCTTTAACCAAAGCTGCACCGACAAAGCCGCCAATCAAAGCGTGCGATGCGGAGACAGGAAGCCCTTTATATGTCGTAAAATAAACCCAGAAAATAGACCCTACCAGGCCGCCAAGTATGACATAGACATCAACTACTGCAGGATTCACAAGGCCTTTTGCTATTGTGTTTGCAACCGCAACCCCGAAGAAAAAAACACCTGCAAAATTTCCAAAAGCTGCCAATAAAACGGCATTTCTCAGGCTTAAGACCTTTGTTGCAACGACTGTTGCTATCGCATTTGCAGAATCGTTCATTCCATTGCCAAAATCAAAAACCAGTGCAATTATGACTGCCAAAGCAACAAGAAAAAACAATTCAGGCATGTTTGACCACTACGCTTTCAATCACATTTGCTATATCTTCGCATTTGTCAGCTATCTGCTCCAGGAACTCATAAATCTCCTTGTATTTTATTATGTCAACGGCATTTTTTTTGTTTTTGAACAGGCTGCGCAGTGCATTATGGTAAATCTCGTCGCTTTCATTCTCAATGGCGTGCAGCCTTACATAGAACTCTTTCATATTCCTCAGCTTCTTAAGCTCAAGAATTCCGCTGTCTACCTCAATAACCGCCTTTAGAACATTTTCTGAAAGGCGCTTTACGAAAGTGTCAACTTTCTCTATGCCAAAAATCACAAACCTTCTTGACACAGAGTCAATTAAATCAGTAACATCATCCAAAAGCATAACAAGGCTGTGTATGTCTTCCTTGTCAATAGGAGTTATGAATGTCTTGTCCAGTTTTGCAAGTATGTTATGCGTTATCTCATCGCCGTTCTTTTCAAGCCTCTTTATATTTTCAGAAAAAACCAGCTTCTTCTCGTAGCTTAACTTGGGGTAGTCAACAACCAGCCTGCTGAATTCCCTTGCGCCGTTAACGGCATTTTCAGACTGCTCCTTGAGCATGTCAAAGAATTCAAGCTCCTTTGGGACAAGCCAGTGCAGTACATTAGCCATATTGAAAAGTTTCCCAGAAACATATAAATAACTTTCGCTATTTTAGCCATTTCCACAACATTTTTAAATCATATACGATACTTAAGTGCATAAAAATGGCAGAAGCAGAACAAAAAAGCGAAAAAACCCATATAAGGTGCAGGACAATAATTGAGATACTTGGGAAGCCGAAAGAGCATGTGGAAAAGACAATAAGGGCATACATAGACAAGATAAAGCAAGACCGGGAATTAATTGTGCTTAACGCCACTTTTTCCGATGCTGAGGAAAAAGACAAGCTTTGGGCTGTTTTCGCAGAGCTTGAAATGGTAATCAAGGGAGTTGACAAGCTTATAGGCTTCTGTTTCGACTATATGCCCTCTTCAATAGAAATCTTAAAGCCAGAGGAATTTGCAATGAAAGCAAAAACAATACAGGACTTCATCAATGACCTGCAGGCAAGGCTGCATGCAGTTGACATGATGGTCAAGAAGCAGAGAAATGAGAACGAATTTTTAAGAAGAAATATGAATACTTCAGTTAAAAATATTATTTTAATCTCGTTGGCAAAAAACAAGCTTGACGGGGAGCACCTGTCAAAAATAACTGGCATAAACGAAACAGAGCTTGAGCTGTTCCTGAAAAGCCTTCTTGATGAAAAAAAGATAAAGGAAGAAGACGGCGTTTACGGCCTGGCTTAAGATGGAAATCAAAAAAAGAGTAGAGGCTTTACTGTTTTCTTCAGGCAAAAGAATGAATGTAGAGGAAATTGCAAGGATATGCAATTCCAAAGCCGAAGAGGTCAAAAAAGCGCTGGCAGAGCTCAAGAAAGAATATGACGAAAAAGACACAAGCCTGGTGCTTATACAAGACGATGATTTCTGGAAATTAACTGTACATGAACAGTATTTCCCGATAGTGCAAAAAGTCGTGACTGAAACTGAGCTAAGCAAAACAATCCTGGAGACATTAGCCGTTATCGCGTTTAAGTACCCTATTCTGCAGTCAGACCTGATTAAGATAAGGACAAACAAGGCTTATGATCACTTATTGGACCTGGAGGAATCTGGATATATAACAAGGCAGAAGCATGGCAGGACAAAGCTGATAAAGCTGACAGAAAGGTTTTTTGAGTATTTTGACCTACCTCAGGACAAATTAAGAGAGCAGTTCAAGGATTTTGGGAGCATTGCGAAGGCGATTGAAGAAAAGGAAATGGAGATTGAAAAAGCGAGGGAAGAGCAGAAAAAAACGGCTGAGGAGGCAAAAAAAGAGGACGAAAGAATGAGGCAGGCAGCAGAAAATGTCGATGAAATTGAACTTGAAACATACAATTCAGAGGAGTCAAGGAAAGAAATCGAGCAGCAGGAAAACCAGGAAACTTTTACGGAAAAAGACATCGGAAATCTGGAGGTAGTTGAGGAGGCATCAGAGGAAGAGCTTGAAAAGGAGAGGGAAAGGATAAGAAAGATTCAGGAAGAAGGTACAGAGAAAACAGAGGCTAAAAAACAGGAGATAAAGCAGAAGAAGCCAAAAAAAGAGGAAAAGAAAAGCCAGGGAATCAAATTAACGAAGGACATGGAAAAGGAAGTGGACAAAAGAGTTGAGGAAATCCTGCATCCAGAAGAAGAGGATGAAGAATCTGGCATTGGGGAGATAAAACCCGAAATCAGAGAAAATCAGTCTAAAGGAAAAGCGCCGGAAGATGAAGAGCCAAAAGACTTGCTTGAAGCTGAAATGGAAGAAGAAAAAGAAAGAGAAGAAGAAAAATAGCAAAGTTTCAATAATATATTAAAATCAATTAAAAAATTAAAATAATAAATCAAATAAAAAACCAATAAAATAAACTAAAATGATATTGCTTTTGAAATGCCCAAAATGCAGCAACCAGATGAAATACCAAAGCCAGAATATGATACTTACTGGCAAAAGGAAAAGATGCGTTTATTGCGGAAAAACATATAATGTTAGAAACAGCATAATTGAAAAAATTTAAGTTATGTAATCTTGTACTTCTTTATATTTAGGCAAATGTTTTTTCCTCCTTTCTTATACTCTTCATGAGTCAATTTGATTATTTTCATTGCATCTTCAGGATTTTTTGCGAAGAATAGCAGATTAAAGTCCTTCTTGTCAATCAATCCATTTTCTAATGGCCATTTTCTTATCCATTTCAATAAGTCTAACCACATTTCTCCAAGCAGAATTACTGGAATGTCGCATATATGCTTTACCTGCACCAACTGCCATGTATAAAAAAATTCAAGCATTGTTCCAACTCCGCCTGGAGCAACTACAACAGCATTTGAAAGCTGCATGAAATTGTCCAGCCTTTCAGAAAATCGCGAAAATTCTTTTTTAATGTCAAGATGCCCATTGAATTTTTGCTCCATTGGAAGCTTTATGTTTAATCCGATTGAATGCACCTTCCTATTTTTCCTTCCTGCATGATGGCCGCTGCTTGCAGCAGCCATTAAACCTTGGCCTCCGCCAGTAACAATGTCAATGTTCTCTGCTGCAACCATTTTTGCCAGCTTGTAAATCAGCTTGTATTCCAAACCATTTTTCTTTATCCTTGCAGAGCCGAAAACAGCAACACGAAAGTGTTTTTCCTTAGCCTCTTTTTTTAATTTTGATTTCATATTAGAATAGAGCACTTTGAAGTATTTAAAAGCATTGCTGAATAGTTTTAACAAGTATTAATAATTAATTTCAATATAGAAAATAATATCCGCTTATTTGAAAAATAGGTTCATAAAAAACACAATACTTATAAAGCCAAAAATATACCTGTTGTCGACGATAAAAAGATTTTTTTATGGTTTAGAATGGATGAAAAAGACAAGCATGCAAAAGAACAAAATTCTGGCTCTGGAACTGTTATAGTCCAGCGTGTTATAGAAGATGAAATGAAGCAATCTTATCTAGATTATTCTATGTCTGTTATTGTCGGAAGAGCTTTGCCAGATGCAAGAGATGGATTAAAGCCTGTTCATAGAAGAGTTCTATTCACGATGTGGGAAAATGGCTTAATGCATAACAAGCCATTTAAGAAATCAGCTAATGTTGTTGGAAACTGCATGGCAAAATACCATCCCCATGGCGATGCGGCAATTTATGACACTCTAGTAAGGCTGGCCCAGAGTTTCTCGATGAGATGCCCTTTGGTGGATGGCCAGGGAAATTTCGGCAGCATTGACGGGGACAATGCAGCAGCCATGAGATATACTGAAGCAAGATTGACAGAGCTTGCTGAAGAAATGCTGCACGATATAGACAAAAGAACCGTTAAATTCGCCCAGAATTTTGATAACAGCGCTAAAGAGCCTTCAGTCCTTCCGTCAAAATTGCCAAATTTGCTTGTGAATGGCAGCTCAGGCATAGCAGTCGGAATGGCGACAAACATTCCGCCGCACAACCTGAGGGAGGTTGTTGACGGCGTCATAAAGCAGATAGAAAACCAGAATATCAGCATAGAGGAATTGATGCAGCTGATTAAAGGCCCGGATTTTCCAACAGGCGCCTTAATCTGCGGAAATAACGGAATATTAAACGCTTACAAGACCGGAAGAGGCAAAATTGTTGTGAGGGCGAAAACAAAGGTAGAAGAAACCAGGGGCAGGCAAAGCCTTATTGTCACGGAAATACCTTATATGGTAAATAAAGCTGAAATGGTAATGCAGATTGCTGACCTTGTCAAAGACAAGAAGATAAGCGGAATTTCCGACATAAGAGACGAGTCTGACAAAGACGGGGTAAGAATTGTCGTAGAGCTCAAAAAGGAAACAAATCCTGATGTCTTGCTGAACCAGCTTTACCAGCACAGCAGGCTCCAGACAACATTCGGAGTTATAATGCTTGCCCTTGTCAATAATATCCCAAGGGTCCTCAATCTGAAAGAGCTGATTCAAAGCTATATAGAGCATAGAAAGGATGTTGTCAGAAAAAGGACTTTGTTTGACTTAAACAAGGCGCAGCAGAGCGCGCATATCCTTGAGGGCATTATAATCGCTTTGCAGAGCATTGACAATACGATAAAAATCGTGAAAGAAAGCAGAACAGTTGATGAAGCGAGAGCAGCCCTGATTTCTGGCTTCAACCTGTCCGAGCAGCAGGCAACAGCAATTTTGGAGATGCGCCTGCAAAGACTTACTTCCTTGGAGCAGGAAAAAATAAGGCAGGAGCATTCAGATCTGATAAAACTAATAGAGAAATTAAAATCCATACTTGAAAATCCACAAAAAATTCTTGATATAATCAAAAATGAGCTTCTTGAATTAAAGCAAAAATATGGCAATGAGAGAAGGACAGAACTGGCAGGTACAGAACTTACAGAGCTCGACATGGAGGATTTGGTTGAAAGCGAGGATATGGTAATAACAATAACTCATTCAGGCTATATCAAAAGGCTGCCTTTGAACACATACAGGCAGCAAAGGAGAGGGGGAAGGGGGCTGATAGCGACAACAACAAGAGAAGAGGATATTGTAAAGGACGTTTTTATAGCCAATACCCATTCTTATATACTGTTCTTCACAAACAAAGGAAAGGTTTACTGGCTGAAGGTTTATAGCCTGCCGGAAGCAAGCAGGCAGGCAATGGGGAAAGCCATAATAAACCTGCTCAGCCTCGAAGAGAATGAAAAAGTGACTGCATACATACCTGTAAAAAGTTTTGATTCTGAAAATTATCTTGTTATGACAACAAAAAAAGGCATTGTCAAAAAAACGAATTCAGCAGCCTACAGCAGGCCAAGAAACTCCGGCATAATATCCATAAGCCTGAACCAAAATGATGAACTGATTGATGTAAGCATGACAGACGGAAGCAAGGAGATTATCCTCGCAACAAGGAAAGGAATTGCAGTGAGGTTCAATGAGAATGATGCAAGGCCTATCGGAAGATCAGCGCAGGGCGTCAGGGGAATAAGGCTGAAGGAGAATGATGAGGTAGTGGGAATGGTTGTTGCTGACGATGAAAAAACACTGCTTACTGTGACAGAAAATGGCTACGGGAAAAGAACAAAAGTTTCTGATTACAGGCTGATAAGCAGGGGAGGCTTAGGCGTCAGGAACATAATCTGCTCGGAAAGAAACGGCAATGTAGTTTCAATAAGCTCTGTTACAGATGATGATGAGATAATCCTTATAAGCAAAAACGGGATTGTTATAAGGATGCCCGTAAAGCAGATTTCCATAATAGGAAGAAATACACAGGGCGTCAGATTAATGAAGCTGGAGCAAAACGACAAGGTTGTCGGAGTCGCAAAAATAATCAATGATTAGCTTTTTTCTTTGTCCCGTTATTACCAACAAAAAACACTGAAAACTTTATTGTAATCGTTGACAGGGCTATGGAATAAAGCATAAAAGCCAGCACTATGTTCAAAATCATCTGCATGCCTTCTATGCCCAAATTTGCGAGCGAGAATGCAACAACAGCGACTGCTATGCCCTTCTGCACATTTAAGGCCATAAACAGCTTTTCTTTAAAATTAAATTTAAGCGCCCTTAAGGAAACCTCTATTGCAAAATACCTTATGATGGTGTAGGCTATGAATAATGCAAGGGATTTTATGAGGAAGTCCAGTGAAAGAGGCATTTTTATTATCAACCCTATCAGTATAAAAACCAGTATTTCCAGGGAATTGGAAAAAACAAGCGAGAATTCCTGAAGCTGGAGCTTTTGTTTTAGATAGACATTGCCAAAAAGCAATCCCATTGAGGTAACTGCAAGAACGCCATTTCCTTTAAGGTTTTCGGCGATTATATATGTAAGCAACGCAGCTGTTATCATAGCCAGCGGAGACAAAACCTTGGAATACTCCTTTTTCATAAATTTAAACATGACAAGCCCGATTAGGATTCCGGAGCCTATTCCGACGACAAACTGCTGCAGAAAAGGCGCAATCTGCCCTATGAATTCCGGCAAAATAAAGCTGTTTTTCAGGCTGTTCTTGAGGTCCAGAATGATAAAAGGCAGCAATACAACCAATGGAGTATTCAACAGGGCTTCTATCTTCAAAAAATCAAAGATGCGGGCTTTTGCATTCCCAAGCATGGATAAAACTGCTCCGGGGTCTGTACCCGACATCAATGCTGAAAAGAGCAGCGCAAGGAAAATGGACTTAACATCAAAAATCAGCAAAAGGAATATGCTCAAAAAAACCATGTTGAGCACCAAAAAGGTAATTGAAAGCCCCAAGGTGTTTAATGACAACCTGTCAAGCCTTCTTAGGCTGAACCTTGAAGAGCTGTCAAATACTATCATCACCAAAGCCAGTATGCTTATGGCGCTCAAAAATATATCAGGAAACGATATTAGCGGGGCGTTATTGTAGTTTATATTGCTTAAAACAATCCCGGCTAAAATCAGCATCAGGGCATTAGGCAGCCCCAATTTCCGGCTTAGTATGGATATCAAAATCCCGGCAAGCAGTATAACCGCAAGATACGTGAGAAACAACAAGACACCTGCCATAAAGCACCTCTTTTGCTTTTAATGCCAAAACCTAATATTTATAGTTATCGCTTGAAAAACAAAACTTTTTATATTCAGCATTTTTATTTTTCTATATGAAACAGCTGCTTTCAGAAGTGATAGAAGCGATAAAGCCTGATGAGAAATACCAAAAAGAGATACTGGGCAAGGCAAACGATATCATCAGGAAAATAAACAAAAACCTCAGAGATGCAAAAGCTATTTTAGGCGGCTCCGGAGCCAAGGAGACGTGGCTTAAGACATTCGATGCCGACATATTTGTAAAGTTTAATTATCCCAAATACGAGGATAAGAGCGATGAGCTTTCAGGAGTTCTGGAAAAAGCCTTAAAAAAAATTTACCCGAAAATTGCAAGGCTTCACGGCTCAAGGGATTATTTCCAGATAAAGGATGGTAAATTCACCTTTGAAATAATCCCCATACTGGACATAAGGAAAGCCGAAGAGGCAAAGAACATAACCGATGTAAGCCCATTGCATTCAAAATTCGTCTTAAAGCACAAGAAAATGGCGGATGAGATAAGGCTTACAAAGCAATTCTGCAAAGCAAATAATATTTATGGGGCTGAAAGCTATATGAGGGGCTTCTCAGGATATATATGCGAAATCCTGACAATTCACTACGGCTCATTTTTAAGCCTTGTTAAGAATGCGGCAAAATGGAAGGATAAGGTTGTTATTGACATTAAAAAATACTATAAAGCCCGGGACATTTTTAAAGAGATGAACAAATCCAAATTAGCCTCTCCTTTGGTGGTAATAGACCCGGTGCAAAAAGACAGGAATGCGGCAGCAGCGTTAAGCATGGAAAAATTTTATCTGTTCAAGAAAAAGTCAACAGAGTTCATTAAAAGCCCCTCAAAAGAATTCTTCGAGATCAGGGAATTTAACATAAGCATCCTGAAAGAAAAATTCAGGAAAGAAAAGCTAATCCTGCTTGAAGTCTTTCCTTTGAAAAGGAAAGAGGACATATCCGGGGCAAAACTGCTTAAAGCCTTCGAATTCCTGAAAAAAGAACTAGGCAAAAATGACTTTGGAATCATAGAAAGCAACTGGCATTGGGATAAAAAAGCTGCTTATTTCTATTTTGCATTTGAAAATAGGTTATTGCCGGAAACGAAAGAAATAGCAGGGCCTCCTGTGAGGATAAAATTTCATTACGATAAATTCATGAAAAAGCACAAAAAGACAATGGTAAGAGGAAACAGGGTTTTTGCCATTGCCAAGAGAAATTTCAGGGACTCTGAAAAACTTATCAGAGTGTTGATAAGTGGCAATTACCTGAAGAATTATGTTAAAAAAATAAAAATAGCTTGATAAGATGCAGGCGGTAATTCTGGCGGCAGGGAAATCAACGAGAACATATCCGTTGACTTTAACAAAGCCGAAGCCTTTGCTGAAGGCTGCAAACAGGACCCTGCTTGAGCACAATTTAGACAGCCTAAAAGGCTTTGCAGATGAGATAATAATCATTGTTGGCTATAAGGGCGGCATGATCAGGGATTTTTTGAAAGACAAGTACAAAAACACCAAAATAATATTTGTTGAGCAGAAGGAGCAATTTGGAACTGGGCATGCCCTGCTTTTGGCGGAAAAATACATCAAAGGCGGATTCATATTTATGTTTGGTGATGATATTTATGATAAAGATGATGTGAAAAGAGTCACTAGGCATAAATACTCCATTTTGACTTCAAAAGTAAAAAACCCGGAATTGTTCGGGGTCATAGTGCAAAATAATAATATCGTTGCCAATATTATAGAAAAGCCTAAATTGTTTGTTTCAGATATTATAAGCTGCGGGCTTTTTTCCTTAGATAAAAAAATATTCTCTATGCTAAAGAAAATAAAAAAATCCAAGAGGGGAGAGTACGAGATGACTGATGCAGTAAGGCAGCTTGCCGCGGAGGAGAGCATTTACTGCGTTAAAGCCAAGCGCTGGCTCCCAATAGGCTATCCATGGGATTTATTGAAAGCTGATGATATTTTAAGAAACAAAAAAAACCTTATTGGGAAAAACACAAAAATTGAAGGCAAAGTGGAGAATTCTTCTGTAGGTGATAATTGCATTATTAAAGGAAAAGTGAAAAATTCGATGATAATGGATAATACCACCATAGAAAAAGATTCCGTTGTCGAGGATTCTATCATAGGAGAAAATGTCTATTTCAAAGGCGCTGCGAAATCTGGGAGAAACATAAATTCAATGGTGAAGGAAAAGCCGGTTTTAGCTGAAAGATTGGGAGCAATAATAGCGGACAAAGTTGCTGCGGAAGATGTTTTTATAAAGCCCGGCTGCAAAATATGGCCCAATAAAAAGATCAGCGGAGAAATAAATAACGATGTAGAATGAGGCAGTTTGCATAATGGTCAAAATCGGCAAAAAAAAAGAAAGGATATTGATAATTGCTGCGGCATTGTTTTTATTGCTAATATCCTTTTTTATTAATAATAAAGCTGCATTTTTATTTGCTAATGCAAGAAATTATTTTTTTGACATTGCCCTTAACTGGATTACTAATTTTGGCAGCTTGTTTTTTGTCTTGTTTCTGATCCCAACTTTATTCTCTTTAAGGGAAAAGAAGTATAATCATGTCTTTTATCTATGGATTTCCTTCCTGTTTTCAGTCATTATTTCACTTTTATTAAAATTCATCTTTGCAAGCCCTAGACCACTGGAGGGAAATTTTATCGGAATCTTAAATTACTCATTCCCTAGCATGCACGCATTGGTTGCGTTTGCCGCCCTGCCGATTCTGGACAAAGAATTCAGAAAATTAAGGGTTTTCTGGATATTGTTTGCGTTTTTTGTCGCAGTAAGCAGGCTGTATTTTAATTATCATTACCTGAGCGATGTTGTCGGAGGTGCTTTTATCGGGTATGCGGCGGGATTAATGTTCCTTAATTTAGAACAAAAATATAATATTTTTAAAAAAGTTTATAAAAAATGAACAATCTTGAGTTCAAAAGGCAATCATTCCATTTTCTATTCGGCATTTTTATAGTTATTTTGCTGATGTATGGCCTTATTGACAAATGGATCCTGCTTTATTCGGCAATTATCGGCATAATTATCTCTTTCTTGAGCACCAGGATAAAAATACCTGTTATCAGCTGGTTTTTGCAGAATTTTGAAAGAAGCGAAGATATGGAAAAATTTCCCGGAAAAGGAGCCATCAGCTACCTTATTGGGGCTTTTCTGGCTGCTTTATTTTTTCCCATGGATATTGCGATGCCTTCCATTCTTATACTGGCTTTTGGGGATTCTGTAAGCCGTCTCTTTGGCATTCATTACGGGAAAAGGAAGCATCTGCTTAATGGCGATAAATTCATTGAAGGAAGCGTTGCAGGATTTATAGCTGCTTTTATAGGCGCTTTGATTTTTTTGCCGTGGCACGAGGCACTATTTGCTTCATTGGTAGCTATGGTCGTTGAATCTATTGAATTAAAACTAGGCAGAACCCAAATTGATGATAATGTTGTTATTCCTTTGGTGGCTGGAATAGCAATCTGGGTTGTTAGGCTGTTTTGAAATAATCTGCAAAACCCCAACCTTTTTAAATTCTCAAGCTTTACCATTGTGCTTTTAAAATGACTGATGAAGAATTCAAGAGAATATTGCTGGAAGACAAAGACCCTTTTATAGACATTCTGGGACAGAATGAGGCAAAAAAGGCGATGAAATCTGCTTTGCTTAGCAGCAGGCATATTATTTTGGTTGGAGCTCCTGGCATTGGAAAAACAACCTTGGCGAAAAACATTGCGAAATTACTGCCTCAAAAAGGAAAAAATAATACCCCGTTTGTGAGAATCCAGGGAAGCCCGGATTTGACTGTAGAAGATTTGCTTGGGGACATAGACCCGATAAAAGCCCTGAAATTCGGGCCTTTGAGCATAGAGGCATTTACAAAAGGAAAAATCTTCAAGGCCGACAAAGGCATTTTGTTTTTTGATGAGCTAAACAGGTGCCCTGAAAAGCTGCAGAATGCACTATTGCAGGTTCTTGAGGAAAGAAAAGCCACTATTGGCAGCTATGATGTTGATTTTGAGATTAATTTTATTTTTATAGGCACAATGAACCCCGAGGATGCCTCAACTGAGAAATTAAGCGATGTGCTGCTTGACAGGTTCGACCTTGTTTATATGCATTACCCGGAAACATTGCAGCTTGAAAAGGAAATAGTAAGGCTAAAAGGCAAAAAATTAGCCGAAATAAGCGATAAATTGCTTACCTTAATTGTTTATTTTGTAAGGCTGCTTAGAGAAGATAAAAATTTGGAAAAAAAGCCAAGCGTAAGGGCTTCTTTGGGGCTGTATGAAAGGGCCCAGGCAAATGCACTTCTAAGCGGCAGGAAAGAGGCTAATTTTGATGACATAAAGGAAGTAATAATCTCCGTCTTAAGCCATAGGATAAGGCTGAAGCCTTCCATCAAATATCTGCAAAGCCCTGAAGACTACATAAGGCAGAAATTCGAGAAGAATATTGCTGAGGAAAAGCGGGAAGAAGAGCTTGGAAAGGGTGGTTTCCTTTGACACAAGCGTCAAATTAAAAGACACCAAGAAAATTGAGGAATTGGCCGGCAAGCTTAAGAACCAGGCAGAAGAAGAAAAGCTTATGCATTCTGTTTTGGAGAATGACAAAAAAGCCATAAAGGACGGCAAAATAATAATGGAGGCCATTAACCAGGGGCTGAATTCTTTCACTCCGGATTTGATGTTCCAGCAGCTTGTAAAAAATTATTCTGTGGCAAGGCAAATTTACGGCCATTCATTGATGAAATTGATTTCAGGCTATAATCCAGATTACATTAAAAAAAACATAAACATCCCGGAATTCCAAAAGGAGCTGAAAGAAAAAATAGAGAAAAATGCCGATGAATTAAAGGAAAAAAAACTAATAACGAATGAAAATACCATTTCTGAAAAAGGCATCGAATTGGCATCTTTGGTCATGTACTTTGAAGAGCTTGACAATATAACCCCAAAGGGGCTTTTTGGGGAGAGAATCCACAAAAAGGCATTTATTTACGGCGACAAGGATGACTTCAGGAATTTCAAGTCCGGAGACAGATACAGGGATATTGCAATAAAGAAGTCAGCAAAGCTTGCAATAAGAAGGGGCCATAAAAACCTGGGCGAAAAGGACCTGAAGGTTTTTGAAAGGCAGGCAAAAGGCCAAAGCTACATTATTTATTCACTGGACGCTTCAGGCAGCATGAAAGGGGCAAAAATAGATGCGTGCAAAAGGGCAGGGATAGCATTAGCCTACAAAGCCATAAATGAAAAAGACAAAGTGGGATTGATTGTTTTCGGCTCTGAAATCAAGGAAGCTGTTGAGCCGACAAGAGATTTTAAACTGCTTTTAATGGAAATAGCAAAAATAAGGGCATCAAGGCAGACAGATATTGTCGCGACTTTGAAAAAGGCAATAGAGCTGTTTCCAAATCAGGATATTACAAAGCATTTGATCTTGATAACAGACGCTTTGCCTACAATAGGGGAAGAGCCTGAAAATGAAACTTTGAAAGAAGCTTCCATTGCAAGGAACAACGGCATTACAATCTCCTTAATAGGAATTAATCTCAATGAGAAAGGCAGAAAACTTGCTGAGAAAATAGTTGAAATAGGCCGTGGAAGGCTTTATGTCGTAAGAGATACGGAGAAAATTGACAAGATAGTTTTGGAGGATTATTACAGCCTGGATTAGTATTTGGTTTGAAGCAATAAGTCCAATCTGGTGCTTTCCTCCCCGCTCATGCGCCTATCAATCTTCTCAAATACTTCTTTGCAAAAAACTTCAACTACGCCATCACCGAATGACGCCAATATCGCCAATTCGTCCAGTCCAGCAAGACTTCTAAGCTCTTGGGGTATCTTTATGCTGCAATCTTCGGGATTATACGCAGCAGGAACGATGCCATAGCTCATAAAGCCTTTCTGCATTAGAATCTTTTTGGCAGCTTCTGCCTGCAAATCTGCTTTTTTAAAAGGCAAAATTCCCAAATAGAAATCATAGCCTTCCCTGAAGAGAACAATCCCCAAAGGAGGCATTTCTCCATCCGCTTCAAACTGCCTTAAGTGATTTCCTGCAGTAGCAATTACCCCGTTATGGCCGATTTCACAATCTGTTACTCCACCAAAACTGCTATCATACATAATGAGCGTTAATCAGGATATTTTTAAAAAGATTTCTATTTTTACCATCAATAAGTAATTGCATACACATTTAAATACTATCGAAAAATAATTTAAACAACGGAATTCCACCAGCTTAGGTGGTTTTTGATAAAATGAAAATACTTGCTTTTGTTGATACTCATACATCATTAAAGGCTCTTGAAAGGATAAGAAAGAAAGCAAAAACTGAGAAGCCGGACATAATCCTATGTGCCGGGGACATTTCAATATTTGAGCATGGCATTCAGCATTCCCTGTTTTTCCTGAATAAACTGAAAATTCCTGTTTTAATAATACAAGGGAACCATGAAAGGGAAAAGTTTATGGTGAAAGCCTGCAAGCTATTCAAAAATATTGCCTTTATCCATAAAAAATGCTATAAGAAGAATAACATTATTGTTTTAGGATATGGGGGCGGAGGTTTTGAATTGAGAGACTCAACCTTTAAAAAATTTTCAAAGAAATTCAAAAAAA
The DNA here is from genome assembly GCA_018303625.1 of Candidatus Woesearchaeota archaeon. Classification (GTDB taxonomy): domain Archaea; phylum Nanobdellota; class Nanobdellia; order Woesearchaeales; family GW2011-AR4; genus JAGVXV01. Next base: position 21,300 of record JAGVXV010000017.1, on the reverse strand, counting down.
TAATAGCAAAAAACAAGGACAAAAAAATAATCCTTCTGCTGCACGGGCCGCCATACGGAACTAAAGTTGATAAGATTGTAGGGCAATATGCCGGAAATAAGGATGTGAGGGACTTTATTGAAAGGAATAAGATAGATTATGCCATTTGCGGGCACCTGCACGAGAATTTCGGGAAAACTGGCAAAATAAAGAAAGCGATTGTAATGAATCCAGGGCCTTATGGGAAGATTATAAAATTATAACCCCTCAAAATCCATCTTCCTTCCTTCAAAGTCTTCTTTTACCATTAAAGCTACCCTGCTTTCTTTCTTTTCATCTATTATTTTATAACTGGAGTTTTTTTCAACTTCCCTGGAGAATTCCATAATTTCCTCATGAAGCGGCATATTTGCCCTTTCCAGCCTCTCTTGGCTATGCCCGACATGCATATAGCCCTTAAGCTCAACAAACATAGGCCCGTATTCCTCAATCAATTTTGCATAGCCATTTGGATCAACAAGATTAATTCCCTTTACCAAAGTTAACCTCATTACGTTTCTATTAAACTTATTCATTAAAGATAAAGACTTATTCAATCTTTCCCATGCGTCTTTTTGGATTGGATTTGATGATTTGGAATGAATTTCCTTGTTTGGGCCGTAAACGCTGATATACAGTTGAGTTGGCTGATGCTCAAGCAGTTTTTCAACCATCTCCGGAATTGTGCCGTTTGTGACGAGAAAAGCAGTCATGCCCCTGCTTTTGATGTAGTCAATCATTTCCGGCAGCTTGGGATACATTGTGGGCTCTCCAGTAAGGCTTATGGCAAAATGCAATGGCTTTTCCATTCCCCTGAGCTTTTGCTCAACTGCCTTAGAGTTGCCTTTGAACCCCTGCAAATATTCAATATGGGCTTTGATGCAGCCATCAACAATCTCTTCAGGCTCATCAACAATGCCCTGCCATTTAGGCCACGTGTAGTCTATGTCACGCCAGCAAAACACGCAGCGATGGTTGCAGTAAAATGTAGGGCTCATCTGGATGCAGCGCCAGCTTTCAATGCCATAGAAGGTATTTTTATAGCAGACATCTTGGCCCTTTATGGCTTTTTTGCAGTATTCGCAGACCTTTATAGCGCTATGGTTGCCTACAATCCTGTAGCCTTCACTGGTTCTTTTAATGTTCTTCAATTCCTGCTGGTTTTGCTGCTCATTCAAAACAGTAAGTTGCATGATATTAAGAACAATACAAACATATATAAATTTTTACTATTATTCTAATTAATATGGAATTAAAGGCGGCATTGGACAAGCTAAAAAACGACAACGCATTCAAAAACTGGAAAAAGGAAAATGAGAATACCTTCTTTTCCTATGCCTTCAAAATCCTTAAGGAAGAAAGCTTTGGAGGATGGCAGATTGGCTTCTACAATAAGGCCAATGATAAAATAACCACATTTTCCATAAACGAAGATAAGATAGAGCTCAACCAGGAAGAAGAAGTTTTTAAAAAGCCCGATATGAAGGTAAATGAAATAAACACGGCAAAATTAAAGCTGCCTTTCGATAAAATCATTAACAAGGCAGAGTCTTTCAAGAAAAAAAAATACCCCAAGGAAATAGACGATAAGATAATCGCAATTTTGCAGAACCTGGAGCCTTTTGGCGATATCTGGAACCTGACTTACATAACAAAGACATTCAATACCCTGAACATAAAGGTCGATGCGGAAAACGGCAGGATATTGCAGCACAAGTTAAGCTCCATTTTCGATTTCAGGAAGGAATAACCTGAAGCAATCAAAATAGCTAACTTAAACTATATTTTTTAATTCAGCATTATTTATATATAAGCTTAATTAAAAAATTTTGAAATCAATTCTTAAAATGACTCTGAAAATAAAAATACAAAAACTGAACGGGATTTCTATGCCAAAGTACGCGCATGAAGGAGATGCTGGCTTTGACTTGTACGCTGCCGAAGACCATATTTTAAGCCCCATGGAAAGCAGATTAGTGGCTACCGGAATCAAGATAGAGATTCCTGACGGCTATGTGGGCCTGGTATGGGACAGGAGCGGCTTGGCTGCAAGGCATTCGCTGCATAATCTTGCAGGAGTTATAGATTCTCGCTATAGGGGCGAAATCAAAGTGGTCATGATAAACCTCGGAAAAGAAGTTTTCAAAGTGGAAAAAGGCATGCGCATCGCTCAAATGCTGATACAGCCTATTGTAAGCGCGGAGCTTGTTGAGGCAGATTCTTTAAACAAAACCAAAAGAGACGAAAAAGGCTTTGGAAGCACGGGGCTCTAAAATGAACACGAGCAAGAAAATTAGCTATAAGACAATAATGAAAAACAAGACTCTGGAAGATTTCGCAGAAGAGGAGAAAGAAATGCCTGCTGAAGAAGAATAGTTCTAACTTTTTAGTAGTTAATATAAAAAGATTTAAATATCAGTTCTCTTTTACATATGCCGGGTGGTTAATTTTGAGATTTAAGAGGGCAGATGGGGGCTTGACTGTAGTATTGGTTGTCATAATAGTAGTCATATTTCTTGGATGGCTTGCTAATCTAGGCTCGAAAGAATGCAGAAGCAATACAGACTGCGGCAATGAATTTTACTGCGGAAGCGATTTTGCATGCCACCAGATTCCAGTCATTGAAAAAACTATTGTGCAGAACAACCTTGTAGTGCCTTCTATAATAATCGGAATTGCAATTGTAATAGCTGCATTAATCCTAAGATGGAATAAATCCTCATTGAAAAACAAAATTTTTGCTAAGAAAGAAAGCACAGAGGAAGAAAGTTTTACGCAAAAATTAAAAACCCCATAGTTTTTTTATCTTAAATGGCGAAAGACTACATAAAGGAAGAAGTAAGGAAATTTCTGAATAACGAAAATGCCAAGATTGTCAAGATAAAATATGACATGAACAGGCTTAATTCTGCTTATGAATGGTCCAGGCTAAGGAACCCATTAAGGATGCTATGGACCGCTTTTATTGTCGAGGTTTGCAGGAAACTGCCTCCTTGCGAATTCAAGAACAACCTTTACAGGATGATTGGAGTTAAAATAGGGAAGGATGTTACAATAAGCCCTGATGTCATCCTTGATTGGCTATTCCCGGAGCTGATAACGATTGATGATGGAGTTTTAGTTGGAGGGGATATGATAATTGCAACCCATGAATTCATAATAGATAGGATTATGCTCGGCAGAGTTAGAATAGGAAAGCAGGCAATGCTGGCTTCTTGGGTCTGCGTCAATCCAGGGGTTGATATCGGTGAAAGAAGCATTATAGGCCTGTTCTCTTACTGCAGGGATGATGTTCCTGCCTACAGCTTTGTTGCAGGGATTCCGGCAAAAGTTATTAAGATGCTGGACAAAAAGACTTATCTGGCTGAGAGGAAGCAGCATGGCGAAGTCAGCGAAGTGATAATGTACAATTCTAAAGAGAAAAATAATTAAATAGCCTCTTTCTAATGCCTTAGCAGTTGGGGGTAAAATGTCTAAATACTGGAGAGAAGTAAGAAGGGTAATAAAACAGATTCTTAACAATAAAGATATAAGACTGGTGAATTTTGCGTATAAGGGAAATAAATCCAGCTCCCAGAATGACTGGCATAAGCTGAGAAATCCCCTAAGGATGCTTTTTACCGCTTTGATTTTTGAGATTTTGCGGAAAACACCGCCATGCAAAATCAAGAATGCAATTTACAGGATTTTTGGAGTCAGGATAGGCAAAGGCGTTTCCATAGCTTATAATGTCCTGCCGGATCCTTTGTTTCCAGAACTTTTAACAATCCAAGATGGCGTAATGATAGGCTCTGACTGCGAGCTTGCAACTCATGAATTTCTTCGCGAATCATTTTCTCTTGGCAGGACTATAATCAGGAAAAATGCGATGATTTCAGGCTACACTATAATAAGAAGAGGCGTGACAATAGGGGAAAATGCAATAACAGGAGCCATATGCTTTGTAAGCAGTGATGTTGAGGATAATATGTTTGTTGGAGGAATACCTGCAAAGCCTATAAAGAAATTAACTCCAGAGGATATGAAACTGAAGAAAGACATTGAAATCATAAAATATAAGGAATGAACTAAATCAATTTCTCTAAAAATGAAATACCTAGCAGAGATGGACAAGCTTAGCGGCTTCGAAGCCTCTATTTTCGGAGCATCCCTCACTATAGAAGTAGTAAAAAAAACAAAGTCCCTTTTTCCTGTATATATAATGGACTGGGGGTTAGTTTTAAGAAATAACAAGCATGCTGAGGAATATATACGCTCAGATTTGTTTGCTGAAGAGAGTCAAAAGCTTGTTAATTTGATTTTAAATAAAAATCTGTCATTCGATTTCTTCAAAAAGGTAAGAAAAGATGTTGATAATGGGATAAGAAAGCTGGATTATTTTTGGAAGATTAGAATGAAGAATCTCAAACAATTATCCGATAAAAGGTTTTTGGACTTGTATGGAAAATTCATCAAGGATTATGTGCATTATTTCGGAGTCGGGGCTGTAACTTATATTTATGAATCCCACCTTGCCGAGAAATTAATGTCGGAATTAAGTCCGGTAAACAAAAAGGCAGAAAGCTTCATTTTTTCCTATATTGATAGCGAAAACAAGGGCTATAAAAGCTATATGATAGAGTATGAAGATAGCCTAAGAAGACTTTCCATGAATAATAATATACCTATGTGCAATAAAATAATAAACAATTTTTTTTATATAAAGTCCAATTATCATGATTCAAAATTCCTTAACAAGAATGCAATAAAAAAGGACATGGAGTATTTGCATATTAATAAAAGAAAACATAAAACAATCCCCAAGATTGAAATTTCACAATTTATCACAAAATTAAATGAAGAGGAAAAAATAATCCTTAAAATACTTGCAAAATCCCTGCCATTGCGCGATTTAAGGAAAAGGCTGAATCAGACAGGGCAGTTTATACTGATAAGGTTCCTTGAAGAAGGCTTGAGAAGAAAGAGCCTACAGAATAAAAAGGACATTCTCCTAAGGATGTTCTGGTTTGAATTTAAGGATTTTATGAAAAACCCAAAAAAGCTTGAGAAAAAGCTTTTGAAAAGAAAAAATGTCTCAATGGGTTGGGTAAATAATAAGGTCTTTTATCTTGAAGGCATAGCAATAAAAAAAATAAGGAAAGATAGCAAAGAAATACTGAAAGGAGTTATAGCATCAAAGGGTAAATCTAAAGGCATTGTCAAAATTGTTATGGGGCAGAAGGATTTCAAAAAATTCAATAAAGGAGAAATACTTGTTTCGGAAGCCACAAGGCCTGAGTTTGTTCCTATAATGAAAAAGGCGGCTGCTGTAGTGACTGAGGAAGGCGGCATTACAAGCCACGCAGCCATAATCTCCAGGGAACTGAAAGTGCCTTGCATTGTCGGAGTAAGCCACATTACCTCTATATTAAAAGATGGAGACCTTGTAGAAGTTGATGCAAATAATGGCGTTATAAGAATACTGAGAAAATGAACTATGAAAAAATAATTAACCTGCTCAGAAATGAGAAATGGTGGATTGTCGAAGGCCCGTGCGTTTTGTCAACAGTGTACCCTCCCATCAAAGGTTTTATAGAAATGAACAGATACCTTAAAGGGTATTCTATTGGAATATTCCCATGCAAAAAAAGGTATACACTCCAGCTTCTTATGGAAAAGGAAAGCATAGAAATTGCCGATTTTTTGTATAAAAAACACTTGAAAGATAGAAAATACTTCCAAAAAAGAATAAATCTTTGGAAGGCTTACAGCAAAGCGTTGACAGATTATTGCCAAAAAATAGAAAAATCGGCTCTTAGCAAAATTTCCAATAATTCTTTGATAAGAATGTATCTGAAACTAAATGAACTATACATCAAAGAGTTTTCTATACCGCTCTGCGCAGAGGGAACTGGCATTTATGTTGATGCCAAGGTTGCGCCGGAGTTTTCAAAATATTTCAACATAAACTTAAGCATGGCGCACGATTACATTTTAATATTATCATCACCTATTGGAAGGTCATTTATAGAGGAAGAGAGAATAGGCTTTCTTAAGCTGTGCATTGCTTATTATGATAAGGAAAAGGATTTCACAAAAATGCTCAATGAGCATTCAAGAAAATATTTTTGGATAAGAAACAACTACGAGAGGACTGAAATTATATCTCCAAATGATTTTCTTATTCATGTTAAAGAGGAAACAAAAGACAGGGGCATTAATGCAATAAAAGAGGAACTGGGAAAATTACAATCAAGCATTAAAAATTTAATAAAAAAGAAAAATGCCCTAATTAAAAAACTAAGCTTGGCAAAAAAATACAAGGCATTATTTGAGTTGCTTTCCAAGCTTGTATGGCTGCAGGACCAAAGAAAGAAGAATATGCTTGTAACGACCCATTACTTGTTTTTTCTTCAAAAGGAAATATCCAAAAGGTCAAAAATCCCGCTGAAATATGTGGAAGAGCTTTTTCCTGATGACATAAAGCATATTTTCTATAAAGAAAAAAACTTCTACATAAATGAGGCAAAAAGCAGGACAAAAGGCTGCATACTTGCGGTTTATCGGGATGGGGAACTTTTGCTCAAGGGGAAAAAAGCAGAAAATATTATGTTTATTGCAGAGTCACTGCAATCAAGCTCGGAAGAGGAATTGAACGGAATTGTTGCATCCATGGGCAATGGGAATGTAATAGGCAATGTAAGAATTGTAAATAACCCGCATAAGGAAAAATTCAACAAGGATGAGATACTTGTAACCTCTATGACGAGGCCCGAATTTGTGCCTTTGATGAGGAAGGCGAAAGCAATAATAACGAATGAAGGAGGAATAACCTCACATGCCGCAATTGTAAGCAGGGAATTAGGCATACCTTGCATTATAGGCACAAAAGTTGCCACCAAAGCCCTGAGGAATGGAGACCTGGTAGAGGTTAATGTAAAAGAGGGGATTATAAGGAAGATAAAATGATAAGCCCAGATAAAGAATTGTTCGTATGGGGCCCTATTGACGGAAGGCCGATATACACCTCCTATTTCATCGTGATAATGTACCAAAAGCCAAAATATACTTATCATTGGCCGGAATTTCTTTTTTATTTCTCAAAAACAAAGATGACCTTAATAGCAGACTACACAGATTTGCGGAATGCCGGAAAGAAATCATTTACGAAATGGATTATGGATGACAAAAACCTGAAAAAGCTGGAAACAGACTATAAGGCTGCAAGAAAGGAGCTTAGAGATATCGAGAAAACTATAACAAAAAAACACCTGGATTCACTAAGTGAAAAGCAGTTCAATGCCATGTTCCAGAAATGGAACTCCCTATATCTGAAATTCTGGACAGTCGGCCTTGTTCCTGAGCTTTCAAACTGGGGAGGGGAGCAGATACTAAAGGAAGAATTGCATAAAATTATCGAAAATGAAGCAGAATTTTTAAGATTGTTTGAGAAATTAACTGCCCCGGAAGATTATTCCTTTTACCAGAAAGAAGAATTAAATCTGCTGAAAATCAAAGAAATGTCAAAAAATAAAAAAATCTTCAATCAGCTGCTTAACTCCCACTGCAGGGAATATTTCTGGATTAACAACAGCTATTTTGAGCAGAAAATACTAGGCCACAATTACTTTAGGAAACAGTTAAAGAAGATCAAAAGCAGCGAGGCTAAGATTAAAATAAAGAAAATAATGGAAATCCCTGCGAAAACTTTAAAGCAAAAAATGTTAATTTCAAGAGATTATAATCTGGATAAAGATATAATGAAAATAGCAAAAAGACTAAGCTATTCCATATGGTGGCAGGATGCAAGAAAAGAGCAGATATTCACCTCAAACCATTATATCGACCTGTTCCTCAGGCAGATTTCCTGGAGAAAGAAGGTAAGGTTTCTTGACTTAAAGTACTATTCTGGAGATGACCTTGCAAAGTTGATGAAAGATGGTAAAAAAGTAAATACTTCAATAATAAATCAAAGAAAAAGAAAGTGCTTATTCCATTATCATAAGAGAAGTTTAGTTTTTGAAACAGGAGAAAAAATAATGAAGAAAGTAAATCCATTTCTAAAGAAGGAAGTAAACAAGGACACAGATTCAATAAAAGGAATGGTAGTGAGCTTTGGCAAAAAATCCGTGAAAGGTAAAGTCAGGATATTGCTTACTCCAAGGAACGTAAACAAAATGAAAAAAGGCGAAATTTTAGTCGCTCCAATGACATCCCCGGATTTTGTTGTTGCCATGAGAAAAGCTGCCGCTGTTATCACAGACGAAGGGGGCATGACTAGTCATGCAGCTATTGTTTCAAGAGAGCTGGGCATACCCTGCATTGTAGGGGCAAAAATCGCCACAAAATCATTGAAAAATGGCATGCTTATTGAAGTGGATACAGACAAGGGAATTGTGAGGAAGATAAAATGAACCCTGAGCAATATCATCTGGTATATAAAACATCAACAACTCCGTTTTTTCCGAGTTGTTTAGTGGGAAAAATATTCAGCGGGAAATTCGAGAAACTGATAGGTTTGGGCATTAAGCCAGCTAAAGTCATTGTAATAATCATAGATGGCTCCAAACACTGGTTTTTTGACAGGAAACTGGAGAAAACTGCCATAAAAGTCTTTGATTATATTTTTTCTCGCCCCAAATATATCCAAAAAATCAGAGAAAAGGAAAAAGAAGTATCCCTTATTTTACTTCAAACGATCAAAACTCCCATAAGTCAGCTTTTTATAGGTAAGCGGCTAAACAAGAACGGAGAAATGAAATTAAGGCAGCTATTCAGCTTGATTTCAAGTTATGCGCAAATTGTCGATGGCCCAGGGTTTTTATTTCAGGTCTATCTGACTGATAAATTAAGAAAAGAAATATATGATAAATTAAATCTGCCAAATGATAAAAAGGAAGAGATTTTTCATTATTCCATTTCTTCAGTTCGAAAAACAAATTATGAAAAGTTTTTATTTGAGATTTCAGGGGCATTGGAGAATAAAAAAGCCCAAAAAGAAATTGCAGACGAGTTTTATTGGCTGATACATGATTATTTAGGGCATATTATTGATGAAAATTATGTGAAAAAGAAGATGAATGAATTCCGGCGGGATAGGAAAAGCTTACAACAGCATTTAAATGGCTCATTGGAGAGAATCAGCAAAATTAAAAGACTTAACAAAGAACTGCCGAAAGAGCTTTTGCAGAAAGTGAATATGATACAGGAGCTGCTTTTCCTTTACAATGAGAGAAAGAAAGAAGTTCTCAATAAAGTTAATGTTTATATAAGGAAGGTAATGGAATATAAGTTAGGGCGTATATCAATTTCTAAACTAAAAAATATATGCCAATTGTCTCCTGATGAAATTATTCATTATCTAAAGGGGTATAGCATACAAGATATAGAAAAAAGAAATAGACGCTGGGCGTATCTTATAGAAAATGAGGCAATTTCAAACGCTCCAGATGATTACTTTATTCTGGTTTCTTCACAGGGCGAGGCAAAAGAGCTGAAAGGGCTGCCTGCTTCGCCCGGGAATGTTAAAGGCAGGGTAAGCATAATCCTCAATATAAGCCATATCCATAAGTTTAAGGATGGGGATATTTTAGTGGCACCGTATACTAATGTAAACTATCTTCCTATAATGAGCAAGGCAAAAGCCATACTTACAGAAACTGGCGGGATTACATCTCACGCCGCTATTGTTTCAAGGGAACTTAAGAAGCCATGTATTGTCGGCATAAAGCATCTTCTCTTGATGCTAAAGGATGGGGATTTTGTGGAAGTAAATGCAAATCACGGAACTATTAAGATACTGGGCTAAGTTATTGTTAATAATACAGAAAATTTTTAAAAGGGCCATATTCCTTAGCATAGTATGGAGATCCTATGGTTGATATAAAAAAATTTCTGCTGGAAACTGCAAGGCAAAAAAAGGCTCGAGTCATAATTCCGGAGGCGGATGATGAACGGGTTGTAAAAGCAGCAGACATCATCCTAAAGGAGAAAATAGCAGTGCCGATATTAATAGGAGAAAATATTAAGAAAATAGAGGCAAGCATCAAAAAATTAAATCTTGATTTGGGAAATACCGAGATAATAACGCCTTCTACTTCCAAAGAAAAAGATAGGCTTGCAGGCTTGTTGTATGAATTGAGAAAAAATAAAGGCCTGACACTGGAAGAGGCTAAAAAGCTTCTCAATGACCAATTCTATTTTGGAATAATGCTGCTTTATGGAGGAAAAGCCGATGCCATGACGGGGACATGCGTTTATCCTACTGCCTCATTGATAAGGCCAGCTTTGCAGGTAATAAGGACAAAAGAGGGAGTAAGCACCGTTGCCGGAGTAAGCATAATGCTTGACAAAAAGTTCAATAAGGTTTTCCTTTGCGCCGATGCTGACATAAATATAGAACCTACTTCAGAGCAGCTTGCAGACATTGCAGTAAATACAGCAATGGCAGCAGAGGCTTTAGGAATGAAGCCAAAAGTTGCAATGCTTTCCTACTCAACAAAAGGCTCCGGAGAGCATCCAAGCCTGAAAAGAATCAGGGATGCAGTAAAAATAGCCAAGGAAAAAAAGCCTGACTTGATTATAGATGGTGAACTGCAGCTTGATGCCGCTATTTTGAAGGAAGGATTTATGAGAAAATGCCCTGAAAGCCCTGTTAAAGGCGATGCTAACTGCCTAGTATTTCCAGATTTAACTTCTGCTAATATCGGCCTTAAATTATGGATGGAATTTGGGGATGTGCAGTATATTGGGCCTCTAAATATGGGATTCAGGAAGCCTGTAAATGACCTTGGAAGGACTTTTAAGCCAGAAGACATTGCAAACACTGTTATGCTATGCGCTTTTATGGCAAACAAGAATCTTTAAGATGAACAAGGCAAAGAAATTCGAGCATCTCGCGAAAAGGAAATGGTACATACAGGGATTTAACTGCACACCAAATTTAATTTTTTTCGGGATGACTTCAGGAATGGTCGGCTGCAATAGGAAAGTAGGCTATGGCTACAGCGCAATGATTCACGCCTTCAAGAATGACTATAACGAGTACCATTATGGTGTTGATGATTTAAGAAAGATTGGGGAGAATATAGTAGATAATTTCAAAAAAAACAGAAACTATATAAAATCACTTATAAAAAAAGACAATAGCGATTTTAAAAAAATATTCAAATTCTTTAATTATCTTGATACAATTAATGTGGAAAATGAGCTGACAGGAAAACTGATTGAATTGTACCAGCAGACATCGAATTATTATAGTCAATTGCTTGACAGATCCCATATAATAGAGGGCTTTGCGCTGACATACGATTTTAAGATAAAGAAAGGCATTGAAGAGCATCTTCTTAAGAAAAAAACAAATAAAAAGCCCAGCGAGGTTTTTAATATTGTAACAATGCCTGATAAATCCTCATTTATGCTGGAAGAAGGCAGGGATTTATTGCGGATTTTAGCTGAGATACAGAACAACAAAAAACTATCCGGGATTTTCAAAAGCGAAAATGCAGAAATTATCTTATCAAGATTAAAAGATTTTAAAAAATTTTATTCTATGCTTGAAAGCCACAGGCAAAAATACTACTGGATAAAAAACTTTTATGCTGGCTCCAAAATCTTAACGCTTAATAACTTTGTTTCCGAGCTGAAAATAATGCTGAAAAAAGGAATGTATGCAAAAAAATTAATTTCAAGACAAGAGGGAAAATTAAAAAACAGTCTGAAAGAAAAGAAGTCTATGCTTAAAAAATTAAACTTTCCAGAAGAATTAAGGGACTTGATAGAAATATCCAACCAGATTGGAGCATGGCAGGATGACAGGAAAATGCATATTCTCAAAACAATCCATTACCTTGATTTATTGCTGGTTGAGATAGGAAAAAGGCACAGCCTTAAGGAAGAATTTGTCAGATACCTTCTTCCTTATGAAGTGAGAGAGAAAGATTTATCTAAAATAGATAACAAATTTCTGGAAAACAGGAAGAAAGGATGTATAATTATTGCGGAAGGAAATGCAAAAGTACTCGTTACTGAGGTTCTAACAGGAAACAAATACAGACAATACCTTAATTTACTTAAAAAATACAAGAAAGAGGAATTTAAGGAGCTCAGCGGGATGTGCGCTTCCCAGGGCTCTGCAGCAGGAAAAGTAAGGGTCTGCAAAAGCCATGGGGATATTGTAAATTTCAGGAATGGCGAAGTTCTTGTTGCATCAATGACAAGGCCCGAATACCTTCCTGCAATAAAAAAAGCAGCAGCGATTGTGACAGACGAGGGCGGCATTACGAGCCATGCCGCAATAGTTGCAAGGGAGCTTGGAATACCCTGCATCATAGGAACCAAAACAGCGACAAAACAGCTTAAGAATGGCAATTTAGTCGAAGTAAAGGCAAATCATGGTGTTGTGATATTGCTTGAAAAGTGATCAAAAATGCCAAAAGACATACTTACATTCAGGGAAACGAAAAAAAACGACATAAAAACTGTAGGAGGCAAAGCAGTAAATCTGGGCATATTATTCAACAGCGGATTTAACGTTCCAGACGGATTTACGGCAACTACAAAAGCTTATTACGGATTTTTAGATGAGAACAAATTAAATAAAAAAATAGGATCAATAATCATGGGAATTAACTGCAAAAACACTAAAAATTTGGATGCAAATTCCAAAAAAATCAGAGATTTGATATTAAAAGGAAAAATAAATAAAAATTTAATAAAAGAAATAGAAGACCAATTAAAAAAAATCAAGGCTGATAATTTTGCAGTGAGGAGCAGCGCAACTGCAGAAGACCTGCCAAAAGCAAGCTTTGCAGGCCAGCAGGACACTTACCTTTTCATCAAAAAAAATAAAATTGTTGAGCATATAAGGAAATGCTGGGCCTCGCTTTATACCTCAAGGGCGATATTCTACAGGAAAGAGAAAAACATAGGGCAGGGCTCAAAGCTTAGGGAAAAAGGCACAAAAATATTCAGTCCGGTTTCAAAAAAATTGGGATACGACAAACTGTCGATAATATTCCTGCCTGGACTGGGAAAGTACCCTTTTGATGCAGATGATATAGAAAAACATTCTGGAATAAAGACTATAAGGGTTGATTCAAGAGATCCTGAAGTCATCCATAATTCATTGATGCTTGCGGCTGAAAAGACAGGAATATGCCCGATAGTAATAGGATACAGCGATGGAGAGAAGTACTTTTTCAATTATCTGAAGGAATTCGGAGATAATAATATTGTAAGTGCGTTTTACGGGATAGGCTCTGACAAGGGCAAGGTAGAGGAATTAATGGATCCAAAAAGAGTTTTCTACATAAATGGAGAAAAAGACAATCTTGCTCCTGCCTATGACAAACTTTTACTGAGATATGGCGAAGGCTATGGTGGCAGGACAAAAAGGCCAGTTTTCAAGGTGCCTGGAGCAACTCATGTAAGCCTTGTCAAGAACTCTCTGGATATTAGCTTTATCAAGGGTATAATAAAAGAAACTCTTGAGATAATGCATTTCAATTTGTTTGGAATAGCAGTAGTAGTACAGGAAATGATTAAGCCGGATTTTGCAGGAGTTATGTTCACTGTAGACCCTATCTATAAAAAGGACATTCTGGTTGAGGCAACACTTGGAATTGGGGAAAAACTGGTTTCAGGGAAAGTGACTCCAAACAGCTATTTTATCGGCAGGAAAAATTTTGAAATAAAAAACAGGCAGGTAACAGAGGATATCGATGAAGGTATAATTGTGAAAATTGCCAAAATCGGGGCTAAAATTGAGAAATTGTACAAAAAGCCGCAGGACATAGAATTCGCGGTTAAAAACAAAGAAATTTTCATATTGCAGTCAAGGGCTATAACAACATTATAAAAAAGCATTAGAAAATTGCTATAAAATTATTTTGATATCCTATGAATGTCTTGGGTTCTTGAGAAATTCTTCCTATCACTTTCAACTTTTTTTAGCCGCTTTTCCATCTCGTTTTTGATATTAGTCAGCTCTTGATTTGCATTGGTTGCCAGCCCTTTCAATACCTCGCTTCTGTCTATGTCAATCTTCTCATGCTTGTAAAGGCTGTGCAGCATTCTTTCTATGCCACTTAGCATTTCAAATGCCTTTTCATGAAAATCAGGCTGCTGCACCGCTCTCGCTGCTATTGACATGGCATCGCTCATCAGAAGCTCCAAAAAAGCCTTTTTCATCTCTTCTGTCAGGATCTCATAGGTGGCTATCTCGGCAAACAGCTTTTCATCAATGCCCTCAACATCAACCAGATAAGAGTCGTGGTTTTCCTTGAGGTTCCTTATGACCATCTCCAAATAATGCAATTTTTCAAGAACTTCGCTTAATTTTCTGTTTAGATTTTCTATAGGCATTTATCATAGATTGATTATACCTTATTTAAGCTTTTCTAGTAGTAAAATAATTACATATAATTTCAATATGGAAAATAAATATTGTCCGCTTTTTCTTTAAAAACCTAAAATTTTGCCTCTGCAGGCTTTCTATAACCATTTTCTGGTAGTCAAAAAACAAAAGATTTATATAGTAGTATTTCCTACTACTTAGTAGTATTAAAATGAAACAAAAACTAAGCATATCAATGGACAGCGAAACAGTTTCTCAATTAGAGGATGCTCTTAAGACTGGAAGATTCAGGAATAAGAGCCATCTGATAGAGTATGCTGTAACCTCAATATTAAAACAAGATAGGGGTCAAAATGAGTGAAGATGGCGCTGCTGAAGCTGTTGCTGAAGCAAATACAATCGAAGCTGAAAGCCAAAAGGAAGAAATCCAAAAGGCTTCAGCTGAAAATGAGGAAAAGGATGTTAAAGATACTTATAGTTCTGGGGAAGAAGCTGAAGATGGCGAAGGGAAAAAATGGAGTGTTAGTTCTAGAGATTATGAGAATGGCGAAGAAAATAAGCCAGTTTACGATGGCAAGGTTATAAGCCTAAAAGAGGCAAGAGCAAGGTCAAGAGAGAAAGGCGCAAAAGGCAAAGATATTTCTGATACTGTAAAAAGTGCTGGAAAAGCGTCACAGTTTGAATCATTTTTTGATAAGAACCTGGAGGATGTTCTCGAAGATCATTTTCTTGATTCTGAGATAGGCTTGTGGGTAAAGGAAACTGCAAATATAGTCAAAGGTTATCTCGATGTGGAGGCTGAGGAAGACGCATACAGAAAAATCCAGGAAGCCTCAAAACATACAGATTTGATAGCTATATTAGCTCCAGGATTAGGAAGCTTTCCGGTAACTGGGAAGCATATAGAAAGATATACAGGAATCCCTACAATAAGGATTAGGAGAAAAGATGGAAGATTAAATGATTTTTTGAATTACTCCATGAAAACAGTAGGAAAAGCTCCTATTGTAATAGCCTACAGCAGTGGTCACGATGATATACGCGATCATGTGAAAAAATATGGTCATGACAATATCAGCATGATTTATTGTGTAGATAGTGACAAGGGGGATATGGAAAAATATGTAGACCCAAAAAAGATTGTTTATGTGAGCACCAACACCCCATTAATGGAGCCTTTTGAGGCGCTGTTTGGCGGACACTCAAAAGCGCCGACAATATGCCCTGTATATACCCTTCCAAAAACAACAGTGCATTCAAGCGTAGTTGTAGGCAAAGATGCAAGGTTTTTAGGAGATATAATCAGGCAAACAGCAAAGGCAAAATACCATAATTTTGAGCCGACTATGACGATAAATTCCAGTTACCTGTTAATGCCTATGAAGAAAGCAGCTTAAAGCAGCTTATCAACTTCTTTTTTTATTTCTTCAAACACTTCATGCAGACTCTTAGATGCATCAACAATTTTAATATTATCGCTCAATAAACTTGGAAGCTTTAAAAAATTCTTTCTTAATTTTTTCATAAATCCTATCTGCTCGAATTTCTCCTTTTCCCTGTATTTTATCCTATCCAGGGCAATTTCAGGCTCTATATCCATGATTAATGCTATATCAGGCTTCCTGAATTTTTCGTTTTTTTCTATTACTTTTCTGACATCCAGGCCTTGAGTGCACTGGAAAGCAATTGTTGAATAGTAATAGCGGTCGCATAGGACAATGTTTAATTCGTGCTCATTTGATTTTTCCAGAAAAGGCAAAATGACGTTTTTTAAATGCTCATCCCTATCTTTTGTAAACAGTTCCAGCAGATTTTCGGCATTCACGTCCGGATCTTTTTCTTCACCTAAAATCTTTCTTATCTTTGTCCCATAAGTGCCGTTTGTTGGCTCCCTTGTTGTCAAAATCCTGTATTTTTTGCTTTTTGAGAAGAGGTAATTATGAAGCATCTTTACTATCTCGCTTTTGCCCGAGCCGTCCAAGCCGTCTATTACTATAAAAAGGCTTTTCCCCATATGCCTGCAGAAAAATACGCTATTTATTAATTTTTTTGAATTAATAGCACTTAAAAAGAAATATTTTAAAAGAAAATAAACTAATTGCAGGCAATGATAGCAATTTTGAGCGATTTTGGAAACTCTGAATATCTCGGTATTATAAAGGGAGTTATCTGCTCCATAGCAAAAAATGCCAGAATTGTTGATTTATACAACAACGTCAGCGCCCAAGAAATCAGGGAAGGGGCATGGATTTTGCTGAACTCCTACAGATATTTTCCAAAAAAAACAGTTTTCTTATGTGTTGTTGACCCCGGCGTTGGAACTGGGAGGCGGGGCATTGCAATAAAGACAAAAAACTATTTTTTTGTGGGGCCTGACAATGGATTGATGTTTCCCGCAGCCAATGAAGATAAAATTCTGGAGGTAATAGGGCTCAGTAAAGATAAGAGTACATCAAAAACATTCCACGGCAGGGATGTTTTCGCAAAAGCAGCGGCAAAACTGGAAAATGGAATCAGTATAAACAAATTAGGAGCTAAAACCATCATAAGGGACAAATTAAATTTTTATTTAAAAAACAGGACTGGAGAAATTGTAAGGATAGACAATTTCGGGGATATAATAACCAATCTACATCACTTAAATAAAAATTCATACAGCGTCAAAATAAAAAACATTAAAAAAACGCTAAAATTTTTTGAAACTTACACTGAAGCCAATGAAAACGGGCTTTTTTTGATAAAAGGCAGCTCCAATACTTTGGAGATTTCAATTAAAAACGGAAATGCCAATAAAGAGCTGAATTTTGCCATTGGGGATAAAATAGAGATAAAATAACTATCTTATTGCCAGGGATTCAGCATTTTTCCTTTCGTCGTAAAGGTCTTTAATTTCCTGATAAACTTTTTTCTTTTCTTGCACTGATAAACTGTTGTAAATGCCCATTATTCCTATATAAATGCTTTTTGCCCTGTCAAGATTAAAGTCCATCAGGGCGCTCCTGGCTGCGTGTACCTTATTCATAATGTCCTCAACCTTATCTATTTTTTCAAAGGTTTTTGGCATAAACTCCACTGGCAGCTCTTCCGCAGCTTTAGGCCTTTTTCCGAATAATCCGCCAAATATGGATTTTTTCTCTTTGTAATTCTTTATTCCCTGGATGGCCCTTTCAATCTCTTCCTCTGCCTTTATAACCTCATGCGGCTTTACTATATTCTCTTCTATTTTTCTGTCTATAGGCATGGCCTTTGGAACATCTAATCCTTCTTCCAATTCCCTTAATTCCCTGTCAAATCTGCTATCTTCAAAAAGAGGCTTTTTCAGAATCTGGGGCTTTTGTCCCGCCCTGACTTTAGTTTCCTTAATCTCCTTTTCAACTATTTTTCTTTCCCTTTCTTCCTCAGCCTTTTGCCTTATCAGCTCCTTTTTTTCCTTTAGCTTCTCTGCTTTTTCAAGCTCTTTTCTTTTTTTTCCCTCTTTCTGCCTAATTTTTAACTCCATTAACATCTCTTTTTCGGCTATCTTTTTCTGCTTAATCAGCTCTTCTTTTTCCCTTTTCTGGCTTAATTTTTTCTCCTTTTCCGGCTCTCTTTGGCTTTTTTGCCCAATAAACCTTTTTGGCACAAATTCTTCTTTCTCTTCAGTACCTTCCAGCTCAAATTTAGGAAAAGGAGGAGGCGGTGGCAAAATCCCTTCTTCCCTCCTCTTTAAAATTCCTGATAGAAATGCAACAGCCAGAAACCTGCCAATGCCTTTTTGCAGCATATAAATAACCACCTCTTTTACAGCCAAAGTTTTTTTATTGTTTAAATATTTTTTTATTATGCCTCATTCCAGCCTTAGGATTTTCTCCTTGCTTTTTAACCCTTTGATTATCCTGGCATCTTTCTTTAAAAGCCTTGAAAAGAATTTAATGATTTCTATGTTTGCCTTGTTCTGCTCAGCCTTTGCCTTGATATTTACAATATAGGCTTTCTTTTCATCGTCAAATCTTACTATCTCGTTTCTTGGGGCATTCGCTTTTACAATTATTTTGAATGATTTCCCATTGATTTGCATTTACAGGCTAAAAACCGAAAGGTTTATATAGGTATGTTATTACTATATAATAGTTAATAATATTAAATTTAATATAATTTAAATAAAATGAAAGAACAGCAAAAAATAGAAAAAGACCTTTACGTGATGGTTGTATCAGATGATGGAAATATTGTCGCAGAGTATTGCAGGGAATTAGCTTTAGTTGGATTTAGCGTATTGCCATTTAATCAACATACCCTAGCAAGTATTATCAGTGATGGAGAGAAAATTGATGATATTTCTACTCTAGATAAAGTCGCAGTCGTAGTTATCGACCAAAAAAAAGTAGATGACCCAGGATTAAAAACCTCTATCAGGAAATTATTTTTAGAGTATAGAAGCAACCCCACAGACCCAGAATTTTTAAAGACATCATATAGAAAATATGACGCAGTCCAAAAAACTCATCACCCTTTACCTGAAGACCAAATAGGAAAACCTGTTCTTTTGGAAGAATTTCATGGTAAAGTGCTAAACGCTTTTGAGAGGTATAAGGCTAAAACACAGACTCAATTATAATCCCGCCAGGTATGGCTGCATTTCTCGCACCTTAAGAACTTTGTTTCAGGCTCATCTCCGGCCCTTGTCTGGACAAGCCAATAATAAGCCATGCTATGGCCGCATTTTGGGCACTGGACCTTGGTCTTTGGGAGGGTTTCAAGCTCGCCTTTGCTTATAACCTCGACAGGCAAGGCTTTTTTTGTTATGGTTTCCCTTATCTTTGTATTTTGCACATCAGAAGTCTTATAGCCGCATGAGCACGCAAGCAATTTTTTGCTGCCTTCCTTTTTTGGAAGCAAAATCGAGCCGCATTTAGGACAAAACATTTTAACTGAATATTCTTAACATCTGTTTAATAATCTTTTCATTTTATGCCTAAAAATCCTAAAATCCCGACAAACCATATCTTTATATATCCCAAAAACGGTATTTTTAATACAGCCTTGCCAATTACCTGCTTTTCCCAGATATCAGTCTCGTCTGTACAGCTATCCCCATTGCAGGTATTAATCTGGTTATTGTTATTGTCTCCTTTGGTTTCAAATATTATCCTGGAGTTGTTTTCAGATTTAGCCACTACCCTATGGATTATAGGATCAGCCCTTGGCCTTTCCCTATGGCTCATAAAAACAATGACCTCGCCAACCTCAACATCCCTGGGCGTTTTGCCAACCAGCACCATAATATCGCCTTTGTTAAATCCGTTTTTCAATGAAAACTGCAGAAAATCCTCTTTTTTTATGCCCTTCTCCAGATACCATCCGCCGTTTTTGTTCCACCACTCATCAAAATTCGCTTTATGCTCCATGCTCTCGCTCACAACCGCAACAATCGGGTGCGAAGTGCTTAACAATAAGCCCAAGCCCGGATAGACTATAAACTTTATAAGAATAAATGCCAGAATTACATTGACAAGCCAGCTCCAGATGCTGTCATCCTCCCATATAAAGTACCATACGCCCTTAAGAATCTTCTTTGCTTTCTTTTTATCCATCAGCCGTGATTTATCCAAAACCTTTTTATTCTTTTTGTTTTTCTTTAAGGTAGATTTCAATAAAATGAGGCATAGCGGATATTATGAGGGGATACTGCAGTTAAGGAACCCTAACAATAGCGTACTGGAGTTTGTCTTTAATTTAATAGAGAAAGAAGACATAAGCTTAATCTCAAAGAAGGAGAATGTAACCAATGGGATTGATATCTACCTCACTTCGCAAAAATTTTTGAGGCACCTGGGAAAAAAGCTGAAAAAGCACTTCCGCGGCGAATTAAAGACCAGCGTGAAGCTGCATACAAGAAACAGGGTTACAAGCAAGGATGTTTACAGGGTTAGTGTTATGTTCAGGATGCCCGAGTTTAAAAAAGGAGATATCATCAGCTATAAAGGAGAAAATATCAGAATCATGGGAATGGGCAAAAAAATCCTGGCCAAGGACATGGCGACCGGCAGGAAATTTACGCTGGACTTCAGGGATTTATGAGCCTCAGCACTTTTCTTTTTTATAGTCTTCTATGACTTTGCTTATCAGGTTTATCTTTTTAATCTCCTTGTCAATAGCCTCCTTTTTAACAAATCCAAAATGCCTGGTCTCAAAGTCCGGTTTGCAGTCAATAAACATAAAGCCAGGAATGCCCTTTGTTTTTTCACTTGCAGCGCCTTTATGAAGAATAACGCCAATCCTGCCTTTAAGCATGCTAATGACATTCTCGCTTATTGTATTTGGGTCATCAACAAGCAGCATATCTCCGTCCCTTATGCCAAGAACGGCGCTCTTTTCATTGAATTCAGAGCTTCCCAGATTCTTCAATTTCTTCGCGAAATAGAAATTCCCCATATTAGCCAGAAAATAATCCAGTTTCCCTGAATTTTCCTTCATGTAATTCAGCTCGTCGTCCTTCTCTTTCAGCTTACTGTCAAACAGCAATATCCTCTTTTCCTTATAGGAGATTAATTTTTCAGCCTTTTCATCAAATTTCTGGTCATTTGTTTTCCGCAGCAGGCGATTGTACCTGTTTTCCGTGTCCTTTATGCTGTTTTTCAGGTTGATGTTCTGCTTTTTCAGGAATAAAATTTCCCTCTCACACAGCTTTAATCTGTTGTATAATCTGATAAAGTCACTTTTATTCGGCTTATTCTCTTCTATTACTCTTTTTATTATCCTAACCTCCTCCTTTTCCGGCTTTTCTATAATGTCAATGGCATTTCTTAGGCTTATTCCGTTAAGCAGCACTAATTCCAAAACCCTATTCCTTATTCTATCTTTATTGTTTTCACTTAAAAACAAATCAATCCTTTTCACCATGTTTTTAATGCTGTTAAAAGCAAATAAGGAAGATGCCAGCGCATCAAACTGGTGCTCGTCTTTCG
>JAGVXV010000028.1 GCA_018303625.1 Candidatus Woesearchaeota archaeon | reverse complement strand
GGAATCTGCTATGCTTCAGTTGCAATGTCAACTGATTATGACTGCTGGCATCAGTCAGAGGAAGAGGTAAATATTGGAATGGTTTTGCAAATAATGAAAAAAAATGCAGAAAACGTGAAGAAACTGATAATTGAAACAATTCCGAAAATAAAAGACAACCCTGATTGCAGATGCAGGCAGGATATTAAAGGTGCGGTCATAAGCTAATCTTCCGGGTTAGAACAAAAGCGTCAAAGCCATTACCGCGCTTACAGCAATAAACATCCTTCTGAGCCACACATTTCCTATCCTGTCAGAATAATGTGCCCCGATATAAGAGCCTATTGAATAAGAAGCAAAAAGCACTATTGCAAAGCTCCAGATGATTTTTCCGTTAAGCCAGAAAATTATCGCCGATATAAGGGAAGCGATGCCTCCAGGTATCTTTATTGTGCCTGCGCTCTGAAGGAATGTCTGGCCGAAAACCATTACTGCAAGATATATAAGGAAGGTTCCTGCCGCCAGGCCCATAAACCCTATGTAGGCTCCAAGAAGCAGGCTTGCAAAGCTTCCCATGAGCATGTGTCTTTTTCCCACTCTTTTCGCTTCCAAGCCTATGTTTTTGTTGAATAATGTAAGCGAAAGCAGGGCTATAATCACAATTGAAATGATTTTTTCCAAAATTCTTGCATCTACACTTAAAACCAATTTTGTCCCAAAGTAAGAGCCTATTGCAGCAAAGAATGCAATGAACAGCCCGATTTTATGGTTTACCAGCTTTTTCTTTTGGAATTTGTAATAGCCGGTCCCAACCAACCCTATTGTCCCGAACCTGTTTGCGGCTATTGTCTCATGCACGGGAATGCCAAGAAAAATCATCAGTGGTATGGTAAGAACATTGCCTGCCCCTACAAGAGTGCCATAAACTCCCCCAATTATGCCTGCCGCAAATATAAGCAATAACTCAATGAATGCCATGCCTGCAATTAAACACTATTAATTAAAAATTTATCTATTTTGCATTCCCGGCCTTTGAAAATTTTTTTAGATAAGAAAATACCAATCTTCCAAATTGTGGATAATGAGGGCTGCCAAGTATGAGGGCTATCAGCTTCTCCACATAATAGAATCCCATGAAGCCCAGAACAAAGGGTATAAAGTTCGCCCACGAGCCCAGCTTAAATCCAAAGATTACAAACGGAAAAATCAATGCAATGAAAAACAGCGTAAATGCAATAACCAGGATATTCAGAATCTTCGTGCACTTTTTCAGGTTTCTGGAGCTATCAACATTTGTCAATACAACACCGAGCAGATAATGCACGCTCTTGATTTTTTTGTAGATGAACTTTAAGGACAGGAACAATAGGACAGCGCCAAGGGCGTAAATAAGCCATGTCAGCAGATTGCTCTGCATTTTGCCTGCCAATTCAACTATTCTGAAAAAGCCGAAAGAGCCAAATAGAGCAATAACTGAGGAAAAAAACAGTATCTTGGATTCTTTTTTCAGCTTATTTGTGAATGATGTTTCTATCTCGAGCTGGTCGAAAAAAGCCCTCAGGAAATCAGAGATTCGCTCGGCTTTGAGCTTTGTTTTCAGTGGGACTTTTGAGCTTATGAATTTGTAAATGCCTTCGCTGTGGTTGATGCTTATTGACATGCATATTGCGCTCATAAATATAAGCGATGCAGTTATTGTCACCAAATCAATCCCACCTAGTCCAAAATTCCTGCTTTCTTTGGCTATGAGCAATGAAAATTCCCCAACAGGAATCATGGCAATGCTTGCAAAGAAAGGCCCTTCTTTCCTGAAGTTGGCAATAAGATAGCTCATTAAGCCTATCGCAACAAGCCTTGAGATAAAGACTGCAATTAAAAGCCCCATCAATAAAAAGAAATGCGTCCTTATAGTCCCAAAGTCAGTTAATGTGCCCATTGATATAAAAAATATGGACGTAAACATTATTGCATACGGATTTGTGACTTTTGCAAATTCCCTTGCATTAGGCAGTGAAGCTATAAGGCTTCCTGCCAAAAACGCGCCCGATGAGGCAGGCAGTCCCAAGAAAACTGCAAAATAGCTGAACAGGGCGCCTATGCCCAATGAAAGGAAAGTAAACACAGACTCATCGTTATGATGGCGGAATATCAAATCCACTATGTGCCTGAATATTTTCAATAAAATTATGTACAGGATTATCAGGGCGCTTATTGCTACTGCTATATGCTCGAACGTAGTCAATAAGCGGGCTGACGGATTGCTCATTGATGAAAATATTGTGAGCACGATGATTGCAAAAACATCTTCCAGCAGAAGAATGCCAATTAATAAGGGGACTTCTTTTCTGGCAAACATGGATTTCTGCTCAAGTATCTTGACAACAACCACTGTGCTGCTGAAGGAAAGGATTATCCCAATAAACAGTGAAGTTCCTGTGTCAAGCCCCATGAAAAGTGTTATCTTATAAGTCATGAACAAAACAATGCCGAATTTCAAAAAGGCTATTAAAACAGCCCTTACGCCGGATTTAAAAAGCCTGGAAACATTAAATTCAAGGCCTATTGCAAAAGTAAGCAGTATTGCCCCAAGGTCGGCCATGATATTAATGATTTCAGCGTTCCTGACAAGGTTTAGTGCGTTAGGGCCTATTATGGCCCCAACCAAAAGAAGACCGAATACTGTTGGCTGCTTTAGCCTTGCAGCTATTATCCCTCCTGCTATAGCGCAGATGAAGAGTATGCCTATGCTGATGAGGTCAGTAGCCAATTTTTATCACTTGCATTGAGCCGGCTTCGCTATTATCAGGTGCAAAGCCCCAACGTTTTAATGTGAAGAACTAATATACAAAAAGGTATATTAATTCCCTAAATATTACTACTAACTTATATTTAAGTATTTCGGTTTTGTTCAGAAAACTTAAAATAAAAACTCTGTTGAAGAGATATTGGGCTATTTTAAGGATTTATTCATCCTGACATTTCCTTAAGTATTCTAGAATTACTTATTTGGCTCAATAATAACCTTAATAGACTCTTTTGCATTTGAAACAAGTTTAAATCCTTTTTCTGTTTCTTTTAAGGGGAATTTATGTGTTACCATGCCTTTAGCATCAATATTCTTGCTTTTAATCAGGTTCAATGCCTCTTTTAAATCATCGGGAGCAGCCCCGTAAGAAGTCATTATTGTAACCTCATTCCTCCAGAAGTCATTTATAGGCACTTCAAGCTTTTCTTCCGGCTTTGGAACTGCAAAATATTGTATTGTGCCTCCTTTTTCTATGCATTCCAAAGCCTGCCTTGCTGCCGGCAAAGCGCCGGTGCATACAATTACTTTATCAGCCAGTTTATCATTATTTGCTTTTTTTATTTTTTCTTTGATATCCTCTTTTCCATTGAAAACAAAATCAGCCCCAAACTTTTTTGCGGCTTTCAGCCTGTAATCATTTATGTCTGTTGCAATGACTCTTTTTGCTTTGTTGAATCTTGCTATCTGGATGTGCAATAAGCCTGAAATTCCGCTTCCAATTATTAAAACAGCGTCATTTTTATTTATTTTAAGCAATCTTTGGGCCCTTAAAACAGTAGCGAGCGGCTCTATGAAAACTGCTTCATCAAAAGAAACATTATCGGGCAATAGGTAGATTCCCTTGTCCACATTTATTTTTGGGACCCTTATGAATTCAGAGAAGCCGCCAGGATAAAAATTGGTCTTGTGCAGCGTTTCGCATGCTGTATGATGGTTGTTTTTGCAAAAATGGCAGTTGTCGCATGGCACATGATGGCTTACAAAAACTCTCTGCCCAACCTTATAATTCTTTACATTATTCCCGACTTCGATAATTGTGCCAACAGCTTCGTGCCCTAAAACTATGGGAGCTTTTTTAATCCTATACCATTCCATGACATCGCTGCCGCAAATTCCGCAAGCCTCGACTTTGTATAGGATTTCATCTTCATTTATTTCAGGCTTTGGGATTTCCTCTATTCTGAGGTCATTGTTGTTGTAGTACATTGCTACTTTCATTTTTATAATTTAGAAACATTTTCCATTTTTAAAAACCAATTAAAAAATAAAATTAAATAAAAAATTACTTCTTTTCTTTCTCATAAATTTTATAGGCTTCATCAACGGATTTCTTTTCATGCACAATAGCCCTTATTGCTTTAATCATCCCGACAGGATTGTCGCTTTGGAAAATATTCCTTCCCATATCAACCCCGGCAGCCCCTTCATTTATTGCATCATAAGCCATCTGCAAGGCCTCTTTTTCCGGGATTTTTTTGCCGCCAGCTATGACAATAGGAACCGGGCAGCTTTCAACAATTTGCTTGAAATCTTCTTTGCAGTAATAAGTTTTTACCATATGCGCGCCCATTTCAGCGGCAATCCTGCATGCCAAGCTTAAATATCTTGCATCTCTCTCCATTTCCTTTCCTACTGCAGTTATTGCCAAAACAGGAATTCCATATTCTTCTGCTTCATTAACCAACCTTCCTAAATTTGATATTGTCCTGTCCTCATTCTTTTCTCCCACAAAAATAGACAATCCAACACCAACCGCATTAAGCCTTATTGCTTCCTTCATTGACGTTGTTATATCCTCATTTGAAAGCTCTCCTAAAATGCTTGGGCCGCCAGAAACTCTTAAGAAAATCGGAACATCAGTATTGGCATCAACACAATTCCTCAGCATGCCCCTTGTAATAAACAAGCAATCAGCATAAGGCAGCAAAGGTTCTACCGCCTTTTTAAAATCTTTAAGCCCTGTTGTAGGTCCCTGGAAATAGCCATGGTCAACTGCAAGCATGACTGTTTTGCCGGATTTAGGATTAAATATCCTTGATAACCTGTTCTTAAGCCCCCAGTCCATTTTAGTATAGCAAAAGAAGGTGGCTATATAAACTTTATTATGGTTGATGTTAGAGTCCATAGGGCCAAATTTTTGTTATTCGGATAACAATAATCTTAAATATAGACCTCACTTACTAGTAACTATGGATAGGTATCTTGAAGAGCAAGTTGAAGCTTTATGGCAATCTTTATCGCCACAATTACAAGCAGAAATACAACTAAATATGAGGTTTAGAAGGGAAGATGTGTCTGCTGAACAATTAACAGAATTGGTTCTTGGGTATGTCGGGCCTAAATTGATGGAACTAAGGACAGAGAGGCGTATTACAGAACAAACTCAGCGAATTAGAGATGAAGTGATGCAAGAAACAAGGGCATACTTGGGCGGACTAGGTCAAGCATCGGCTACTTATTTCGAAGAGATTGCAGCTCGTTTAAGAGAAATGGACGGGCAAATTTTATACCATCTTGAAGGGCTAAAACCGCAAAAAGCCTTGCTTCCCGCGTCTACAGAAAGATATATTCCGCCTCAAGCAACAGCGTTGCCCATACATGTAAATACCCCAATAAAAATGAAATGCACATACCGCGAAGGTGGGCCAGAGAATGTTATTTCTGAACGTCAAGAAGAGGATGGGGTGTATAGAAGATGTACCATAGCTGAACAGATTCGAGAAAGAAGGATATTGCCACATCTGTTGACTACTGTGTATAAACAGACAGGGTGCCCTTCAAATCCATTAGTGTGGTTCAGGTGCAAATATATAGAACATGAAAGAATTAAAGTAAGGTGATTTCAAAAAATGACAGACAATGGCTTGGAAGGTGAGTTGAATAAAGCTCGCGAAGCATTTCAAAATGTAAAATCTGCACAAGTTTTTGGTAGTGGCAAGGGCAGAACTGGCAGCCCGACAGGACAGACTTTCTGGGATTTTGTGACTCGTTTTTCCCACCGTGAATTAGAAGATATGGTGGCTTATCTAGAAAGAAATTATAGGAAAATGACACCCCATGAACTTGTTGATTATCATATCCGAATTGTTAATTACTTTGCCAGAACTCATCATCTTCAGGTTCCTAGTTTAGAAAGCCTCAGGGTTGATGAGCTAAGGCATTTTTTAACCTTATATGAAAGGCAAGAGCAACAAAGAAGTTTACAGTCTACATTGTCCAGAGAACAAAATGAGCTTCAAGGGCTTGTAAATTCAAGGCAAAGAGTAGACGGATTTTTTCAGATATTGCATGACCATTTGTATAATGATCGTGGCGGATTTATCGAGCCTAAGGAAAGAGACAGGCTTATGGACGACACATCTATTAGGATGGGGGCTTATAGAATTTATTTGAAAGAAACTGGAGGCAAGCAATTGACAGATATAACTGAAACAGAATCTTCATCCGCGCAGTTGATACCTTTACATAGTCCAACCCGGTTATCAGGATGGGATTTATACTCAATAAAGTTGCCTGAAAAGATTGCAGCTTATATTGCGGCTGGTTATTTCCTAGCTTTCTTTGATGGAAGCATAGGTGATAAGCGAACTGCAATTGATGACACTAAAGCGAGGCTGGGTAAAGTAGCATTAAATCCGTCTGAGGCTTCGGCATTGAGAGTTTTTGAAAGAAATGAGGATGGAACTTACAGCCCTTCTAATTATTTTGCACTGTATACAAATGCCGTTTGGTCCCAACTTTCCCATTTTTTGACAGGCTTGCACCAAAAAGGGGTTAAAGTAGTAGTGAATGTAAATTTATAGCCCAATGCCACAAAATGATTTACAGGAAAAATTGCATGAAGCATTTAAGAGTCATCAAGAAAGAGCTAGAGAGAAAGCTAGACAGAAAGGTAAAACTGAAGTAACACAAGAAGAATATGAATCTCATCCTTTAATCAGGCTTCAAAAGATTTATGAGAGGTGGCATCTATACAGTGGTATCGAAAAAGAATATTCTTCTTTAATGAACAATCTTGCGCAAGTTAATTTCTCATTTTTTGAAGTTCAAAGATTTCATGAAGTCCATAAGAATAGCAGTTTAGAGTATTCAATTTTTATGTGTGCCATAGGCTCATCTTTAAGATTGAGAGAAAAACCTCAAACTGACGGGACTGAATTGCATCTCTTTTTTGAATCAAAATCTGTATTGCCGCAGCTATTCTACATTAGTGAGCACTCTGGCAAGGCACAAGTCAAATTTGAGGGCCTGGACACCGTTATTCTAACTGGCTGCGAGTGGGCGAGCTTGTCAGAATATGATGGTGGAAAATTGGTTGTAGATTGTGACGGTCCGTTTATGAGTATTGGCAGTAGAATGAAATCCGGAACACTTAAGATAACACAAAGAGTTAAACATCAGGATATAGGTTGGGAGATGCAAGGTGGTACTATAACCTATGATGGAGATTTTGCTGATGAAAGTATAGGAGAACGAATGAAAGGTGGAACCATACTAATCAAAGGAGATGTACGCGGCAAATCGGATGTTGGGCGTGAAATGGAGTCTGGAGATATTGTTATTGAAGGCAACTATAACAACAATGAGAGCTGTATATGGGGACTCGGTTATGGTATGAAGGGTGGCATAATCAAGGTAAATGGTAATTTTAGCGGGTATGGGTCCCTTGGATGCTACATGTCTGGCGGCATTGTAAAAGTAAACGGCGACGTTAATGGAAAAATTGATGTTGGTACACACAATAAAGACGGTTCTAAGGTAGACATAAAAGGCGACTGTATTGTTCATCAAATCGGCTGTTTAATGGAAGGTGGCACAATTAAAATTGGTGGGAATGCCGGTGCAAATATTGCATCCCATATGGAAAGAGGTGAAGTTTATATTGGAAAAAATGTGCAACAAGAAGATGAAAAGTACTTTTATCCAGTTGGAAGTTGTATGAATGGTGGTAAAATAATTATAGATGGAAATGTGCACACAATCAGTAATCTTATGTATGGTGGCAAAGTTTATATTAATGGCACATTTATCGATGAATATGCTTATGGTGGCTTAGGTAAAGTATACGAACGAGGAAGATTAATAGTTCCAGGCTTAATGGCACGTATCGCTGGAAAATTAGAGCGTGTAAGTATTCAACGAGTATAACAAAAATGGTAAAGCCAAATCTTGAAAGTGAGTTGACTGATGCATTCAAAAAGCATCAAGAAAGAGCTAGAGATAGAGCTAGACAGAATGGTAAAACTGAAGTAACACAAGAAGAATATAAAACCAATCCAATTGTGAGACTGGCAAGAGTTTATGAGGATTGGGCAGATTATTATCATTGTTCTGGCCTTGAAGAGCGCATAAAAAACGTACAGGGCAAATTAAGTGATATCCCTTTAACTCTTTCTGATATGTCAAGATTTCATGAAATTTTTCCCCATCATCAGCATCCAAGTCAAGTTGAGGAGTTTCCGTATGATTATGAAAAGGAGGGTATTAAATATCTCGGATTTATGTTTGCGCTTGCTAAAAACCTAAAATCACGGCAAGACTGCTCGAGTATTGCTGGGGCAGAACTTCACCCATTTTTTGAACCGCAAAAATTATTGCCTCAAGTAGCCTATTTGGACAAGCACTCAATTAAAGCAAGAATTAATTTTATGAGTTTAGATACAGTTGTTCTAACATTTTGTGAATCAGCTAATTTATGCGATTTTGATGCTGGAAATTTAGTAGTTGACATAGAATCAAAAGAACCAAGATTGTCTTTGGTGGGTTATAAAATGAAAAGTGGATATCTTTTCATAAAGCCCGGAATTAAAATTACAGAATTAGGCTCTGACATGCAAGGAGGCACTATAATCTATGATGGAGATATTAAAGATACTCAAATAGGGGAAAGAATGGGGGGTGGGATGATAGGTATATCTGGAAGTGTTACTGGCGGTTCGGAAATTGGGCACGAAATGAAAAAAGGGTTTATACATGTTAAGAAGAATGTAGAACTTGGGCAGTATTCCATTTGGGATGTTGGATATTGTATGGCTGGCGGTACTATTAAAATAAGTGGAAAATTCACTAATGAAGTCGGTTACAAGAAGCTAGGCAACTCTATGGAAGGCGGTTCAATAATTGTAAAAAATGGGGCATCAGGCGATGTATCTATTGGCGATTATATGAAAGGCGGATATATACTCATAGGAGGTGATGGTGTTGTAAAATCAATTGGAGACGGTATGTACGACGGCCTTATCAAAATTGAAGGGGATGCAGGTTTAAGCATTGGAAGTTGTATGAGGGGTGGCACAATTAATGTTGGCAAAAATGTTGTACAGCGTGGACATGAATATGGAAGGTATGTACTCTACTCGGTTGGTTCTCATATGGATGGAGGTTTAATTAGCATAGGGTGTAATGTTGATGATGTAGGCGATGAAATGAAAGGCGGAGTCATCAGAATAAATGGGCATTTAAGCAATAAAACGGAGTTTGTTCAATTGGGCGGGCATATTTATGAACGGGGAGTTGAAATACACCCAAATTTTAAGTGGCGGTTATTAAGCGGATTTGCAAGATGGGCAGAGTCCCTAGAAGATAGGAGAAATAGATAACAAAATTCTGAAAAATCAATATTCAAAACTTAGCTTATTGCTTATTTAATCGTTTGTCTCTAACAAACCTTCCAATATCTCCTCTCGTTGGCTTTATAACTCCCTTCTCCGTTATAATCCCAGTCACATATTTTGCAGACGTTACATCAAAAGCAGGATTTTTTACCTGGCTTTCTTTTGGCGCAATCCTTATTTTTGCAAAGTTGCCTTTTTCATCAACGCCGAACATATGCGAAACTTCTTCAGCATTTCTTTCCTCTATAGGTATTTTATCCCCGCTTTCACAATTCAAGTCAAAAGTTGTTGTCGGAGCAGCGACATAAAACGGAATATTGTTTTCTTTCGCCAAGACAGCCTTTTCATAAGTACCTATCTTGTTTGCAACATCGCCGTTAGCAGCAATCCTATCCGCGCCTGTTATTAATAAATCTATTTTCCCTTGTTTCATATAAAATCCTGCAGCATTGTCAGCTATAATTGCATGAGGCACATTTTCATTTACAAGCTCCCATGCAGTCAATTTTGAGCCCTGGTTTCTTGGCCTTGTTTCATCAACATAGACAAAAATCTTTTTTCCGTTTCTGTTTGCAAGAAATAAAGGAGAAGTTGCACTGCCCCAGTCAACAAATGCCAGCCAGCCTGCATTGCAATGCGTCAAAACATTAAAATTATTTTTAATCAGGTTATTCCCAAACTCCCCGATTTTTCTGCATGATTCAGCGTCATAATCAGCAAATTCATTGGCTTTTTCAACAGCTATTTTTTTTGCTTCTTCTATGTTTTTTATGTTCTTAATCGAGTTGAAGACAAAATCAATTCCAGTAAAAAGGTTTTGCGCAGTCGGCCTAGTATTTTTTAAAGTTATAATTGCGTTTTTAATGTATTCTAAAAAATCCTTATTGTTAGCTTCCAAAACAGCCTGCGCAACTCCGTAAGCAGCAGTTGCTCCAATAGCTCCGGCGCCTCTGACGATCATTGTTTTTATGGCATCCGCAGTTTCCTTATGATTTTTGCAAGTAAATATTTCAAATTTATGGGGCAATAAAATCTGATTGATTAATTTTACATCAGAGCCTTCCAGCCAGACTGTCCTATATTGTTTGCTGTTTATTTTCATTAGAATTAAGAATGATAGATTTGTATTTAAAGGTTATTGAATAAAAAGGAAAAAATTATTGCTCATCTTTATGGTATAAATCCAAGAAAGTAAGAACATTATTTTCGTATTTGTATGATAGTCTAAAAGGGGAGATATAAACCTCTCTTGTTCCTTTTCTAGCATATCTCATTGGTTTTCCTATATTTGGATTTTCAATAATTTTACCGTGATAAAGTTTATATACCAGTTCTTTGTTTATTAATGTTATAATGATAAGCCAAGGTTTGTTAATTCTTTATATTGTATTAATATTTTTTATATTCCTGTCAATTGCCGGAGTGGTAAAAGCAATTAGAGAAAAAGAAAAAAATTATTTTATAGTTGCTGGAATACCTCTTTTAATGGCACTTATGATTTTAACTGTTTGGTTAGAATTCTACACTTATTTTATTATTTTTTTCTTATCATTCGTTATATTATTTATCATATTAATATTTCTAATGCCAAAGATGTTTAAGATTAAAACAAAGGAATACTCGAGATTGCTTGAGAAAACTGATTTAAATGAGCCAATTAGAATAACAGATTTCTTTTCAATGAAATCTTGGTTAAAAATTGCCTCAAAATATGGTAATAAAAAAGCATTCGTATATTTTTTTATATTTGGAATTTCTTTGTTTACGATTGCATTCTTAATAGCGCAATTCTGGCTAGATTCAAGTATTAAGACGTGGATAACTTACGGATTGATTCTTTCGTTAACTCAAGCTTCTCTTTTTTATAATTCTATAAAGGGTTTGAAAATTAAAAAGCATTGAAATTATCGTTTTTACAAAATTTGAATATTATGACTTTTAAAAATAAATCACCCATTTCTGGGATCCTTCCAGTCCTTGCTGAAAACTCCGTTGCC
>JAGVXV010000027.1 GCA_018303625.1 Candidatus Woesearchaeota archaeon | reverse complement strand
ATTGATTTTTTTGCAAAACTGTTTGTTTTCTCGCCAAGCAGGTAATCAAATGCTTCGCCCCTGCCATGCGCAATTAAGCCATGCATTGAAGTAATCCCTTTCCTTATTCCACCAGCTATTAAATTCCTAGTCTTTAATGATGCATACCTTGGATGGGTTTTGGGTATCATAGCAAACAAGCCTTTTTGTCTGATATTTTCAATTTAATTGCGCCTTTAAAATACTTGTCTGAAAAAACAGCGTTTCCGAGCATTATCATTGATGCATTACCCTTGTTTTTTTCTATGTTCTTTATCGCTTCAATAGTATTTTTATCTTTTAATAAGCCGCTGCCGACTGCAAATCCCTTTGATATTTTAATTATATCCTTAAATTTAATATTTTTATTATTTAAATTTTTAATTTTATTTAATGCTATTGACGCAGATTTGTTTATTTTATTTTTTAGTTTTGGATTTGTGATTATTGATTTTGTGCTTATTCTGCCGAAGTATTTGCAGTAAACATTAATGCCGTTTATATTTAATCTTTTAACGATAAAATGCGAGCTGGGCTTGGATTTCACGCAAAATCCCCCGTAAAACTGATTCACAACATCCCCCAGCCCGGTCTTGTTTTCAGCTTCCGCAGTATGCGCAATTATTGCCAATTCTTTTTGATTTTTTTTCAAATTTAATAACTTGTTTAATGCGTAGGCAGTCGCCAGTGCGCTTGCGCCGCTCAGGCCGAAGCCGCAGCCCAAAGGCAGCTTTGACTCGATATTTATTTCAAAATTTTCATTATTTTTATTTAATTTTTTAATGATACTTTCCACTGTTGGAAATATAATTTT
The DNA here is from genome assembly GCA_018303625.1 of Candidatus Woesearchaeota archaeon. Classification (GTDB taxonomy): domain Archaea; phylum Nanobdellota; class Nanobdellia; order Woesearchaeales; family GW2011-AR4; genus JAGVXV01. The sequence goes on along the minus strand of JAGVXV010000027.1, from coordinate 10,643 downwards.
TTTATTACTGAATTTTATGATGTTTTTTTCATTATTTGTTGCCTTAACTGAAACTACAACACCTTCATTAACAGTGAAGCCCACACCAGAAGAGCCCATCCATCTTGGGTTTTTATGCTCATGAATCCTGAAGATGCAGCTTATGTTTGCAGGAGCGAATGCTTTTGCTGTTTTCATCTTATCTTTATTTCATCAAGAACCTTACTGGCTATAATTTTTTTGTCTGCTAGATCCAAATGCTTAACTTTCCTATTTTTATCGACAATAAAAACCTCATTGGTTTCAACATCAAAGCCCCTGCCTTTCTTTCCGACATCGTTTGCTATCATTAAGTCCGCATTTGCATCTTTAAGCAGATTATAGGCCCTTTCCACCAAAACTTTTTCGCTTACATTATATTCTGCTTTAAAACCTACCAAGAATATATTTTTTTTTATTTCGCTCGAAAAAGTTTTGCTTTTTCGGCGTCCCGAAAAGCTCTGCTTTTCGAGGATTTTTATGTTTTCAAGAATCTTTGTTGTTGGCGTCAATTCCAAGTGCAGCTCCTGGCCGGATTTTATCTTTTCATCCCTTTTGTTGTTAACTTCAAAATCAGAGACGGCTGCCGCATGTATCATTATATCTTTATCTTTGATGTTTTTTTTGATTTCATTGAACAGTTCTTCTGCGCTTGATACTTTAATATCTCTTATTGGAAATTTCGGCTCTATCGCATTTGCGCCCCTTACTAAAGTGACGTCTGCGCCTCTCAAAAAGGCTTCTTCCGCAATGTAAACCCCCATCTTCCCAGAGCTTTTGTTGGTTATGACCCTGACAGGGTCTATTTCCTCAATGGTTGCCCCTGCTGTAACCAATATTTTTTTGTTTTTCAAAGAATTTTTTTTATTGATTATCGTGGTAATTCTATTGCTGATTTTGTCCAAATTAGCCAGCCTGCCTATGCCCTTATAGCCGCAAGCCAAGTCCCCGTATTCAGGCTCGACAAAAATATATCCGAGTTTTCTTAATTTTGCAACGTTTTCCTGCGTCAATGGATTGTTCCACATCTTGACATTCATTGCCGGGCAGATAACTACTGGCGCAAGAGTTGCAAGAATGCTGCTTGTCAGCAGGTCATCCGAAATTCCATTTGCGATTTTCGCAATTACATTCGCAGTTGCCGGGCAGATTAAAAACAAGTCTGCAACATCAGCGAAGCTTATGTGCTTTATCGGCCTGTTTTTTTTGATATAATCTTTATAATTAAAATTAGGGTCAAACAAATGCACTTTGACGTCATCAGCTACATTTTCAAAATCGCTTACAGAAACAAGCTTTGTAGCGCTTTCTGTCATAATAACATATACCGTAGAATTTAATTTTTTTAATCTTTTAATTAAATCTAGAACTTTGTAGCATGCAATGCTTCCGGTAACACCAATTACGATGTTTTTGTTTTTTAAGGAATTGCCCATAGAAGAATAGAAATAAAAATAGGTTTATTAAATTATTGCATTAATAACCTTCAACCTTAATGCCCTTTACCCTTTTAAAATGCTCCTTGTCTCTTGTTACAATCGTATTTATGCCATTGGATAATGCAATGCCGGCTATCATATTATCCGTATCCCCTACAATTTGGCCTTTCAGCATTAATTCTCCGCCAATTTCTGCAGATTTTATTGTAGAATCTTTTTCCAGTGTTAAAACTTCTAATTTTTCTGTCAGATGTTCAATAGTGTTCATTTTTTTCTCGTAGTCAATGCCTTTTTTATTAAATACGCCTATCAACAACTCATAAATATTGACATAAGTAGTAGCTAATATATCCCTATTGACAAGTTCTGCTGCTTTATCAACTGCATTTCTTCTTTCTTTTAATAAATCAATAAGAAAACTCGTGTCCAGCAGAATCATTTTATCCTTTCCATTACATGCCTTCTTGTATACTCCCTGGATTTTTTAATTGCATTTTCCATTTCCTCAATGTCATTGTCGCTTAGATCTGACCATGCCCCTGCTAAATCTAATATACTTCCTTTCTTTGAGAATTCCCTTCTAATCACATCTGTAAAGCTCTCATCTTTTTTCTTATTTCTAACTAAAAGCTCGTACGCATCATCCATAATAGATATTGTTTTTGTAGCCATATGTGTATGTGTATGTGTACATATATTTAAAAGTTTCGGTTTTTAGAATTCAATGAAAACTATTAACTTATTGCATTTGGTCTATTAAATCTACCATATAGTCATATTTGTATTCCTCCAAAATATCCACTGTTTCAAAGTCCTTTATTATGTCGCTGAATTTTGTTCTCAATAGCTTCATAATTTCATCGAAATGCTTCAAGCTTTTCGCAGAAATCGCAATAGTATAATCATATCTTCCAGAAGTTTTTGCAGAATAAATTATATTAGGATGAGTTGTTATAAAACTGATAAATTCTTTCTCTCTTTTTGGATTAAAATTATGCAATATTAAATTAATAAACTTAAAAATCGGAAAACCCATCAATACTGGATTTATAATTGTTATATAAGTTACAGCTTTTAATTTTTCAAGCCTTTTTACTCTATACAAAACACTGTCTTTCGGAATGCCTGTTTTTCTGGCTATTTCACTGACTGGCGTTCTTGAATTTTTATAAAGTAATTCCAAGATTTTCTTGTCTTTGCTATCTAATTTTATCTTTTCAACATCGTATCTAAAGTATTCAGTTCCCATAATTCAAGTATTTCTTGAATTATTTATAAATTTTTCCATTTTTAATTGAATTTTTTAAAGATAAGTTAATAAATAATTAGATTTTACTACTTACATATAATAAAAGATTAAAATGGAACAAAACAATATTGAAGAAGATAGTAGGGGAAATAAAACTCTGGAAGACTATTTATCAGAGAGTAAAGAGATGCATCAAAGAACTCCAATTTTGAAAATCATAAGTAGAGTTCATGGTTTGCTAGTTTTAAGTCTTGCCTATAAATTCTCTGATATTTTAGTTAATGATTATGATAAATTAATTCAAGAATGGGGTAATACGTTAGGAATGGCGGCTATTGGCTATTCAGCAATGGCTATACCACTTTTAGCAGTGGATGGATTAGGCGACTTAATAACAGGAAGGCATCATGAGACAATTATTAGACTAGAGCATTATATATCAAAATTGTTAAAAAGAGAAATAACTCCAATTAGTAAGATTAGAATTGACTATAACCATCAAAAATAGGTTATTTAGTGAAAACTATGCTCATCATCAGGAAACTTCCTTTCCTTAATGTCTTTATTATAATCTTCAACAGCCTTTTTCATTATGCTACTCAATTCGGCATACCTTTTGACAAATTTCGGCTTGAAATCTGTAAACAAGCCCAGCATGTCATTTATTACTAAAACCTGGCCGTCGCAATAAGGCCCCGCGCCTATGCCTATTGTTGGAATTTTAACTGCTTTTGTTATATCTTTTGCAAGCCGCATCGGAATGCATTCCAGAATCAAAGAATAGCAGCCGGCTTTTTCCAAAGCAATTGCCTCTTCCTTTATTTTTTTTGCAGTTTCATAATCCTTGCCCTGAACTTTAAAGTTTGTTATTGTCTGGGGTGTTAATCCAATATGGCCCATAACATTTATTCCATTTTTTACCAAAAATCCTGCAATTTCGGGTTTTTTTTCTGTTTTTACAGAATCTGCACCCGCTTCCAGCAATAATTTCGCGTTTTTCAGCGCATCTTTTTCATTGTCATAGCTTTTATACGGCATATCCGCAACTATATGCGAATTCTTAATGCCTCTTGCAACAGCCCCTGTATGCCTTATCATATCCTGCATTGTCACTTTCTGCGTTGTGTCAAATCCCAAAACAACCATGCCCAGAGAATCACCAATAAGCACAATGTCAATTCCTGCTTGATCCATGACTTTTGCAGTGCTGTAGTCATAGGCAGTAAGCATGCTTATTCTTTCCCTGCCCTTCATTGCTCTTATTTTTTCAACGGTTATTTTCATAGTATTGGCAATTAAGTCAGATTATTTAAAATTTATTTTTTATTTTACCTTGAACGATGTCAACTTAAGGCTGCCTTTGCTCCAGCAGTTTTCTTAATTTTTATTATTTAAGATATTGGAAAATAAATTTTATTGAATGAAAACTGTTCCTTGCTTCGTTTCAGCGTTCTTGGCTTCCGCAAAATATTGGCAGCCTTGCTTAAGTTGACTTTATCTTATCATGAACGCCTGCAATCAATAATGGGAATATTAAAGTTGCGTCTGCTACAACCTTGACACGCTTTGCATTCGGCTTTATTTTCGCCCAGCTTATTGCCTCTTCCTGGTTGCCTCCCGAATCGGAACCATCAAATTCATTGGCTGTTGTAAGGTAAATGCTGTATTCGAATCCGTCCCTGAAAATGGCAGCATTCAGCAGGTAATGCTTTGCAATTCCCCCTCCAAGGATAATGCAGCCTGCCTTGTCAGTATTCTGCATCAGGTTTGTTATAACATAATGGTCTTTAATGACATCAATCGCAAAATTCCTGTTTCTGCGCCTGATGAAAGTGCTCATGTCTCCTATTGCGCCGTCTGTTATGCCTGGGCAGAAAACAGGTATGCCATTTTTAGCCGACCAGTACAAGAATGACTCTTTGCATTTCTGCTTTGTCAATTTATTTTCCTGCAGGTACAGCCCGATTTTTCCTGTTATTTCGTGGGTGCATGGGACTTCCTTGGTTTCCTTAAGCAGCTTTTCAAAAAAATCATTGAAAAACCTTTCAAAATAAAGATAGCGGTCGTAAGGCACAAGTATGTTTCCTATCCTGCCAACGCATTCGTCAGACAGGAATTTTCCCTGCACATCAAAGTTTCCCAGATGGAATGGCCTGATGCATTTTATAATATCCTCTTCAATTGAAGCTGCGGTCGTTGTTATCCCATCGATGATTTTTTTCTTGACGAGGAACCTTATTATTTCCCTATTGCCCGAGCTTACCATATTGCCCGTGAATGAAAGCCATATCTTAAGGCCGCCTTTTTTTTCCTCGAGCATTTCGCTCAAAAGGCTTATTGCCTTTCCGAAGTTTGATGCCTGGAATCCGGTATAGGAATATCTGTCGATAAATTTCCTGAAATCAAATTTCTGCTCAAAATTATAGCCTTCTATCTGCGGAAACTTGTCCATAGGCATGTAATTTTTCAATTGATTTTTGAATTTTTCTTTTTTGAAGTATATTGGCATGAATATCACCTAAAATATTATTTATAAAATAAAGCTAAATAAGAAAAAGAATTCTTATGCGCCCGACATCCTTACAGTGTCCATACGCATGGATAATTCAAAAATATTTATAAATATTGTCATTTCCGCAAAATAAATGGATTTGCTTATAGACATGCATTCTCACCTCGAGCATTGCTTTTTTGACAATGACCGGGACAAAGTTATTGAAAATGCCGAAAAAGCCGGTGTTAAGGTAGCTGTTACTTCAGGCATAAACCCGGAGACAAACAGGAAATCGCTTCAATTGGCGGAAAAATTTGGCATTGTAAAGGCTTCTCTTGGCATTTATCCGATAAATACTCTGCAAAAGGAAATTGAATCCGGGGATTTTCCATTAAAGCCAAATGTTTTTGATGTTGACGAGGAAATTAAATTTATTGAGAAAAATAAAAATAAAATTGCTTATGTCGGTGAAATCGGCTTGGATTACGCTTTAATTAAAGATGAAAAAGAGCAGAAAGATTTATTTTTAAAAATGATTTCATTGGCAGAAAAAATAAAAAAGCCTGTCTTGATACATTCAAGGAAAGCAGAGCTTGACTGCATAGAGATGCTTGAATCTTCTAAGCTTAAAAAAATAATAATGCACTGCTTTACAGGCAAAAAGAAGCTTGCCAAGAGAATCAGCGATAATGGGTGGTTTTTGACAATACCTACATGTGTTGTAAGGAGCCAGCAGTTCCAGGACATAGTAAAAGATGTTCCAATAACGCAATTATTCTGCGAAACAGATGCGCCTTACTTAAGCCCATATAAGGATAAAAGAAACGAGCCTGCCTTTATCATAGAAAGCTACAAAAAAATAGCGGAAATAAAGAAGATGGAGCTGAATGAAGTCATTAACAATATATGGATGAATTGGCAGGGAATTTTATGAAAAATCAAAGCATATTTTTAGTTTTTCCCATCATACCTATATAATCGACTGAATGGCCCATTAAACGATCTCGGTTTGCTAAGCCAATTTCGCATATTCCTTGGATTAAGGAAATAACATCTGTATCCCTTTTATTTACACTCAATCTAGTTGTATATGGATTTTTGGGATCTCCGCGATATATTGTGAATTTTATTATCGTAGCCCCTTCACCAGCTCCTCCAGGTTTGATTGATAGAAAGTCTGTTTCATCGTAAAATTTTTTAGCTGGAGGGATTTTGATTTCTTTTCCATCTACTACCTCCGTAGTTTCACCTTCACTTAATATTTTTCTTATATAATCCATAGTAATGTCAGACTGCTTATGTGTTATTGGTGCATCTTCTCTGTGATCTCCATCCATAATTGGATAATGCCTTGATTTTATTAGCTCGTATTGTGGTCTAAAGGTAGCCCATTTGTCCTTTTTCTTTTTATCTTCAATAGGTATTGCGGCTTCGAGGACGTCTAAAACAAATCTTGTGAATCTTTTTTTAGAATATTTTTCTTCGGATTTAGCTTCATTTAATGTTGCTCTTAAATTATTTACAACAAGATTGTAAATGAATTTATTGCTATGACTCAGATTTGTTCTTGCCAATTCGTAAAATCTTTGGAGGCTTTCCATGTCTTGCATTTCAAATGATATCTCTCTTAATGAATCCAAGAACTCCTGAGCAGAATAAGGCTTTTCCCTGTCTGAAGGCATATCTAAAAAATCTTGGCTGTGGAATGAGGCATAAGAAACATCGGTTAATTCCATTACAAGATCTGTTAAATCTTCTCCTATTTCTCTAAATTTCCGCCTTAATTCAGCCAAATAAGTACTTGCGCTATCTGCAATTCCTTTAATAGTTACGCCTTCAGGAAGTACAATCTCTCCACTCTCAGAAAAAGTTCTAGTCATTTCCAATCTATCAACTAAAGATGGTGCTTTTGTTTTATCATTCATTCTTATTTCCACCCTTCAGGCAATTAAATCACTCTGTTAATTGCAAATGATATTTAAATCTTCCCATTTTATAACTATTCCAAAGTAAATACAGATTTAGGAAATAAGTATCGCGTCATTTGCCGCAGTGATAAACCCGTCTTTTGTGTCATTCAATGCAACTCTTATGCTTTTCTTAAGGTCAAGCTTTGAGAATGTTTTTGGAGTAATGGTTATGCTTCCCTTCTGCTTTGCGCCTGCTTTCATGCCTATTGGATAGGTGTAAGCTCCCCTGCTTACCGTTTCCCAGAGCTCCTTGGTGTCATCATCATAGATATAGGCATTCACGACCGGGGTTAAAACTTTATTCTTGCCATTATCTATAGTAAAGTCAATTTGTGTTATTTGGCCTGTTGCATTGGTCTTTTTCTCGCTGTAAATCCTGGCTATTGTCAAGGTTATTGAGCCTGAATATTTTTGCTCTTCTTTTGGCTCTTCCTTTGGAGCCTCTTTTACCTCAGCTTTTTTTTCCTCGGTTTTATTGGCTTCCGCAGTCTTGTTCTCTTCTTTAACAGGAGCAACCTCTTTCACAGCAGCTTGTTCCGATCCTGCTTTTTCCTCACCAGAAAAACCAATATTGTAAATAAGGTAGCCAAGCAATATTAAAATAACAGAAATATAAATGATTCTTTCAACTTTATGCAGGCTTGGGTTGATTTTACCCTGTTTTATCGCTTCGGTTATCTCCTTTTCCCTCACTACTTCCATCTCTTTCCGGTATTTTTCCTCCAGAGCCTCTTTTTCAGCCCTGTAGCGCTCTTTCAGGATTTCCTTTTGATCGGCATTTTCTTCCCGTTCCCTTTCCTGCGGCCTTTTAGCTTCCGTTTCCCTTCTTTCTTTTTTTCCCTTTACCTTATCCTCAAAATCCGAAAAAATATCGTCTGTGTCTTCCATTTTAATAACATTTAATATGATTTATATTTAAATTTATTTATTCTTTGCAATAGAAAGATTTATATCCTTAAATATACAAGGCAAATCAAAAATATATGATAGGAAAGAGGCTAGTTCAAAATGAAAATAACCATAGACACAAAAGAGGACTCACATGAAGAGATAAGGAAGATAATCAAGATGCTGTCTTCCCTTATGGGGGAAGAGGCCTTTACAAACCAGGGCAACATCTTTGAAGACAAGGAGCCTGGCCCGAGTCAGAATGTTTTTAGCATGTTTGAAGACAAAAGCCAGAATGCGCCTGAAACTCAGGAGGAACAAATCAAACCTGAAGAAAAGAAAAAAGAAGTGTCAGATATGGATATACCGGGCCTGGAAGAATACTACTAAATCTCTATTATCTTGCCTTTTTTCCCGACATTTATTACCGTGGTGTTGCCTATTTTTTCCTCTATGCCTTCTGCTTCGTGGACATGGCTGCAAAGCAAAATGTCAGGCTTAAAGCTTTCGATTGCTTTTTTAACTCCGGAACTGCCCGGGAATAATTTTGTGAATTTTTCCATCTTGCTGCCCTCGGGATGCACATGAGTCACCATTATTTTTTTCTTGATATCCCTTATCCTGTCAAATCCTTTTTTTAACAGGCCGTAAATCTCATTTTCCTCAAGCTGGAACAACCCTATATTTGCCCCTCCTGCCCCGAAAATGCCTACATCCTTGTATTTTACAGAATACCCATGCAGGTTCTTTACACCGTAAAGCTGGCTCAAAAAGTCTGCTGTTGCAATTGTCTCGTGATTGCCTGGAATAAGCAAAACCTTTTCCTTTCTCTTGACAAATGGCCCTATCAGGTTTTCAGTGCTTTTCTCCCCATAGGTTATGTCTCCGCACAAAATAACCAAATCCACTTTTTCCTTTTCAGCCCGGATAGCAAGCTTTTCAGCAAGGCTCGTATCCCCATGGATATCTCCTGCAGCAAGTATTTTCAGCTTCTTTTCCGGCTCTTCCTGCTTTTCTTCAATTTCTTTCTTAGGCATTTTTACTCAACAGAAAATAATAGAATTCAATTTAAAAACATTGCTATCTTTCAGTGATCTTAAGCTTGTTGCCCAGGTCAATAATCTTTGAGGGCTTTCCTTTTTTTTCTCCTTCGTAAACAATGAAATCAACACTGCTTTTAATGCCCTCATCCAAATCTTCAAGAGAAGTCATGAAATCCTCTCCGCTTTTGTTTACAGATGTTGTTATTATCGGCACTTCAAGCTCTGCAACGAATGAGCCGAACCAATGGGCGGGAATTCTTATGCCCAAAGTGCCAAGGCCGGGGTTTACTTCTTTCGCGACTGCATTTTTCTTTATTTTCAGGATTAAGGTGTAAGGCCCTGGCAGTTTTTCAACCCATTCTGTGGCCTCTTCCGATAAAATGCAGTTGTTGTAAATCCACTGCTTTGACGGCGCAATAACTGAAAAGGGGTTTTTTGTCCTTTCCTTCAAATTTCTTATTTTATTTACCGCTTCGCTTTTCAATGCGTTGCATCCCAATCCGTAAATGGTGTCAGTAGGGTAGATGAAAACCGCGCCGTCAAGAATGCTCTCTATCAATGCATTTTTTTCGGCATTGATTTCTTCCTTTGCAAGAATTCTCATAAAAAAAGGAAAAAAACAATACTATTTATAGTTTATCATAATAATTTATATACATTCCAAAAAGCTTTTATTGCTGCTCAATCCATTTGCCGCTGAACTGGTAATCAAAGCTCCTGGATTTTTTTACTGTCAACTCCCGAATCTGCCTGTAAAAAAGCTCCTTTATTGTATCATTGCTCAAGTCCATCTAAATCACCTGTTATTTTTAAAAAATTAGGCAGGAAGGTAAAGGGGGTGAAATTTTTCCTGCCGAATTCACAGAAATTTATTAAATAAGATTGATTTAAATACCTCACGCGAGCAGATGTCCAGTGTCCAGTGGGTTGCGGTTTTGGCTGGAAATGCAGAATTTTGGCTTTTCAGCCCCCATAAGCACTGGACATGGTTTTGCCAATAATAATAAAAAAGGATGACAAAAAATGAAAAGGGCGCATATAATAGTGAAAGGCTTTGTGCATGGTGTCTTATTCAGATGGAATACAAAAAATATCGCATTGGAGCTTGGATTAAAGGGCTTTGTAAGGAATTTGCCTGACGGCTCTGTTGAGGTAGTTGCTGAAGGCAGCGAAGAAAAAATAAAAAATCTGATTGAGTTCTGCAAAACAGGGCCAAGGGCTGCAAAGGTTGAAAATGTTGAAATTAAATTTGAAAAGCCGAAAAACGAGTTTGGCGGCTTTGAAATAAGGTATTAAGCAAAAACCTTATAAAAAATAAAGCCAGCTTGATATAAAATGGCAATAAAAGAGGACGTTATTGAGGTTTTAAAGAAAGTCAATGACCCTGAAATAATGATAGACATATGGACGCTGGAGCTTGTTTATGAGGTAAAAGTGGAGAATGACAAGGTTTACATAAAGATGACATTTACAACCCCAATGTGCCCGTATGGGCCTATGCTTCTTGATGAGGTAAGGGCAAAAGTAAGCGAAATTAAAGGC
>JAGVXV010000034.1 GCA_018303625.1 Candidatus Woesearchaeota archaeon | reverse complement strand
AGAAACCAATTTCTATTCAAAAGGTATTTGTTTGGGTGCAGCAAATGGACTACAAGGACCAGATAGTAATGGTACCATATCAATGAATCTTAATCAAGACTACTTAAATTGGATATTAAATAGTAGTGATATACAACCTGGTTTAAACGTTAAAATAAACCATACAAAGTTTATTGCTGGATATTCACATTTTATTACCGGATATATATCTGATTCAGATGGTGTTGTATCGAGATTTGACATTAACGATATTAATGATGGTATAATATCAGGGGATAAGTCAACCACAGAGTTATATGCGTCTCACCATGGTCAATTGTCAGACGGAAAAGAGGTTCAGGATTCAATAAAAAAATATATAAATAAATGAGGAGGAGAAATATGAAAAACAAAACATATGGTATTATAACAATAACAATACTTTGTATAATTTCAATATTAATCTTGTCTAATTTTATTTATTTAAAATCAGAAAAAACCATTTCACATTACGTATTGCTAAAGAACATATCTTTGATATATATACTATTTTATCTTTTAGTCTCAATATTTTATGTGAATGAAATATTTAAATATGGAGTTCTAATCAAACATAAATATTTTATTTACGGACAACTCTTTAATATAACTTCTTTTTATGTAATAGCTAATTGGCTATTTACTTTATCTATAGAAAATGAAGTAGTCAATACAATTAATAAATTTATTGGGTCATTGCTATTTCCAGGGCAATATTTTATTAATTATTTTAAGTGTTTAGAACCTGGATGGAATTGTTCATTCTTTGATTTATATATAACCCTCTTTTTTAATACTATAATATTCACTACTTTAGGCTTTATACTAGGTATAATACTAAACTTTACTCATAACGGGAGAAAAAATGTCAAAAAATAATCCAATAAAAGGCTCAACCAATCAAGACAGCTCCAGAACAATGAATATGATAAATGTAGTATGCGACAATACGCAAATAATTTCTGTTTATTACAATGACAACGCAATAACATTATGCGATTCAAAGATAACAACTATTGACAATAATAACGATTATGATTCCTTAAGTTTTGATTGCAACATCCGCATTAACAAAACAGATTTATCAATTAAGACATCAGATGTAACAATAAAATCTACTGCTACTAATAAATTTAATATTACAGCATTTATTAATGTTGAGAAAGTCAATGGCACCATAGTTATTGATTTTAGAGGACAGAATCTTAAAGGTGGAATTACACAAAATGAATCCAAAATAATATCCGTATCTCAATATGTCAATCAAAATGTATCTGTTTTATGGGATATAAATTCGACTGATTTCATATCTATCACTGTCGACTTCAAAAACACTGTAGCAGAAACCGATGAAAGTAATAACTATATAAGAAAATCTACAAGACCAGCGACAAAAGCTTATGTTGATATTAACACAGATTACTCTGTTTTAACTTCCGTTATACAGAATTATTTGGACGATTATATTGATATAGTTTCCAGCGGACAAGATGTTAGTATTTATGTCGGAAGAAAGAATTCAAACATACCTTCAGGAACTCAAACTTTAGGAAAAGAGAACAACAGATGGGGGCTAGACAACAATCTTGTTTTCTTCAATAGCAAAAAAGAAGGTTTGCCGTACAATGGAATAGCTGTTAAATCAGGCACTAACATTTATGTCTTTGGAAACGAGATAGATGGAGATATTGCAGCATTAAGAAAGCTAGTGGATAATCAAGAGTTTTATTTCTCAAAATCTGTTTCTGAGAGAATAGACTATGTTTCAGAAGAAGATTTAGGCGGCTTGTTCGTGTTTTATTACCTGCATACTGATGAGAATTTAGAGGTAAATCTAAATGAAATTCAATAATTTAAAATTACTATTATTATGTATAATTTTAGTATTTATTATTCCTAATATCTATTCTTTGACACTTCAAGAGCTTATCAACTCTTATAACTTTGGTTATAATGATGATACATTAAATATAACCCTATTTACTGATTATATGGTTGATTCTAACTCAAACGGGGCAAATGATACTTTAATAGTAAATCTAACAATAAACTCTACTAAAACAGACTTTTTTGAAGTTTTTATCGATTTATCTGAAGAAAGTGGGACTTTGTCCAATACTATTAACCGGAGTATATCTTCTGGAATATCAAATGTCAATTTAAGCTTTAATTCAAACCTATTTACTAAACACAAGTACAATTATTCTGTAAGAGTTTATAATGCAAGCAATATTTTGGTCTTTAGCGAATACAATATAGAGACAAATACCTATAATAGATTTGAGAATGGAACTAACATAAATAGGATAATGGACGAAAATATCGGTAATAACCATATCAGAATTAATTTAACTCTTAACGTTACTCAAGATGAAGATACTAATATAACGGTCTATTTTAATTTTAATAATACTATAATTAGCGCCGTAAAGCAAGTATCATTGACATCCGGCTTACAAACAGTTTCAATTGACTTTGATAATGAAACAATAAAATCAATACATTATAATGGAAATCTTACTCTAGATTCTGTATTGATAGGCAGAAAACTTATTCGTCCTAATTATGCCACTTCAGTTTATAACTATGAAGACTTTGCAAAAACATCGTACTTTAGAAATTACAGTAGTTCTGGTGTAGATGCAAATGCTAATAATTTGTCAGAGTTTTTAGAAATAAACTTTACTTTAGTTGTTAAGAATGCAAACACATATGAAATACAATCTGAAATATATGATCAGTTTAATAATTTTGTTAAGAATTTGTCTAAATCAGGAAGTTTGTCAGTTGGAAATCAAACTGTGAATGTAAGATTAAATGGCTCTGACATCTATGCTACAAAAATAAGTGGACATTATGTATTAAGTTTTACAAAATTAATAGAAGATGGCAATGTTATAGACAAGGAATTTGAGCCACATACAATATTAAACTTAACTTACACAGATTTTGAAAGACCTCCTTTGCCAGATTTGAAAGTAATTATGAATGTTAGTTTTAACCAAACAACAAATGCAACTAACATTACAGTTGAAATTATCAATATTGGTGAATCTCCTGCTTTCAACATATTTTTAGACACTTTCAATAATGAAACTTTCTCAATAACAAATAATACAGTAATGTTAGACATTAATCAATCACAGAATTATACCTTTATTGTAAGTAATACCTCAAATGCTACATTATTCACAGCAATAGCCGACTTTGATAATTTAGTTGATGAAAGTGACGAATCCAACAATATAGTTCAAAATACACCAGCGCAAGTCGTTTCATTAGCAATAGACTCCATAACAACATTACATACTGATGGAACACTAAAAACATTTGAATTCGTGATTTTAAATGACGGCGATGCGGCAGTTACGAACATACAATGGCATTTTGACACAAATGACAGCTACATAATAAACAGCACCTCAAACATAAGCTCTTTAGCTGCGAATGAAAAAGCTTTAGTTTATGTGCAATATAACTTCTCTGCTGAAGGAACTTATAATGTAAAGGCAAATGCCACTGGTTTAAGAGAATCAACAGCAATATCAGCATCTTTAAGCTCAAGCGTAAGCATAGGAGATTTGATAATAGAAAGCTTCGATGATTTAAATATTCAAGGCACTAATGTTATTTTTGAAATTCAGGCTAAAAATAACCTGAATGAGAACATAAGCAGTATTAACTGGTCTGTAAACACTAATAATAATGACATAATAAATTCAACGCAGCAGTTTACTCTAGAATCAAACAAAACAATCTTTATCTATGCAAACTATGATTATGGCGCTGGAGGGGCATTCAATCCGAGTGCTACTGTAACAAATATAACCTATTCTGACACAAAATCAGCTTCTGTAACAACAAGCAGCGCTCCTGCAATAACATCAATTCCAGACATTGGCTTTAACGAAGATGCTTACAATGCCAGCCTAAACCTAAGCAACTACGCAAGCGATGCAGAAGACGCTGATGCGGATTTGACTTGGACAGCTTCTAATAATGCAAATGTAATTGTAATAATAAATCAAACCACAAAAATTGCAAACTTCACAGCCTTAGCCAATTGGTCAGGCTCTGAAAACATCAAGCTTATAGTAAATGACACTTCTGGATTGACAGACAACGACACTATTCTGGTTACAGTAAACCCAATTAATGACCAACCAACATTTAATTCAAGCAATCCGATAGCAAACTTAAAATGGCCTGAGGATATTATAAACAACTCAATTAACCTGACAAAGCATTTCTATGATATAGATGGCGATAATTTAAATTATACTTCAGCAGGAACAGCAAACATTACTGTTTACATAAACAACAATACGGGAATTGTAAATCTAACCCCGAATGCAAATTTCTCCGGGATAAATTATATTATCTTCACAGCAAAAGATTCAGCAGGCTTAACAGCAAGCAGCAATAATATTACTTTAAATCTGACGCCGGTAAATGATAAGCCCGTATTCAGCGGCACAATTCCGCAATGGAAATGGCCTGAGGATATTGTAAATAATTCCCTGAATTTAACGCAATACTTTTCAGACATTGATGGAGATGTCTTAAAATATAATTTTACTCGAGTAAATAACATAACAATTTCAATAAACAACAATACAGGAATTGTAGCATTAACCCCGGATGGCAATTTCACAGGCATTAGATATGCAGTATTTACTGCTGTTGATATAGAAAATCTAACTGTTTCAAGCAATAATGCAACATTGAATGTAACTCCTGTAAATGATGTTCCAGTAATTAACAGCTTTACTCCATCAGAGCTGATCCAGACAATAGTGCTTGGCAACAGCTTAACATTTAACCATACGTCAGGCGATATAGATGGGGATGCTTTAACATACATTTGGAAGCTTGATTTAGCGCAAAAAAGCACTGAATTAGGCTGGACTTACACCCCCGCAGAAAATGAATTAGGAAGCCATAATGTTACCTTAAATGTATCAGATGGAATTGTAAATATAACAATGCAGTGGAATATTACCCTAATAAACCAGTCGGATATTAAAGTTTACGACTTAACCTTATTGAATCAAAACTCAACAGCCTCTGTTTTTGGGTTTAATATAAACAATACTGGCAGCTTCAATATGTCTGGAATCAACTGGAGCCTTAATACTGGGCAGGAAACAATTTCAGCCAGTAGTCTAATCAGCTTAGAGCCTAATGAAAGCATATTTGTATTTGCATCTTACAATTACACCACAACTGGAGAATATATAGTAACAGCATCTGCGACAAACAAAACAAATATGGACTCAGAAACTTTTTTAATAGACATTCCAGATATAGAAGTAAGCAATTTAACGGTTTTAAATGAAAGCGGAAATAAAAGGATATTTGAGATAATAATAGAAAATACCCTACTAATAAATCTAACAAATGTAAATTGGACTTTTGACACAAATAATGGCTTTGTGATTAATGCAACAAATAATGTTATACTCCAACCATCAGAACAGTTGTTTATTTACTTAGATTACAACTTCACCGCAACAGGAACATTTAATTTAAATGCTACTGCAAGGAACGGAACTTTAACTGATTCGAGGAATTTGACTGTAACAATAACCTAATTAACTCTAATCTTAACGTGGTGCGTGATGGCATTGTTCCTGGGAAAAAATGTAATTTGTCATTAACTGCCTATTTTTATAAATTTTTTTAATGCTTACCTAGGAAGTTCACTTCATAATATAGCAAAAGTTATAAATACGCTAAAGTGCCTTGTCTGCAAAAAGAATAACTTTTCAAAATGAAGCAGAAAATCTCCCTTTTCATCCCAATCTACAATGAAGCCGGGATTCTTGGGGAAAATGTTTCAAAAATTTGCAGTACTCTAAGTAAAATCACAAAAAACTTTGAGATATTTATTGTGGATGACAATAGCAATGACAGCTCGCAATCAATCTGCAGGAGAATCTGCAAAAAAAACAATAAAATCCGCTATTTGAGGTATAGCAACGGCCCTTCAAGGAGGGAAAACCTTGCCAAAAGCTTTAAATTCGCAAAAGGGGGTACAATAGCCTTCATAGATATGGACTTATCCACGGATCTTAGCCATACAAAAAGGCTGTTTGACGAGATAGAAAAAGGCGCAGACATTTCCATAGGAAGCAGGTATGTAAAAGGCTCTTACATAAAGAGGACTTTAAGCAGGAGGCTCATAAGCTATTTTTACAATGCCCTTTTGCAGCATTTTTTCAATTCCAGAATCAAGGATCATCAATGCGGCTTTAAGGCTTTCAGGAGGGATGTGCTTCTGGATATTGTTAAGGATATGGGCTATGATGCGAAATTTGTCAGAGGGTGGTTCTGGGATGCGGAATTATTGCTCAGGGCGCAGAAAAAATCATACAGGATAGTTGAATTCCCGGTAAAATGGCAGCATGGGAAAAGCAGCACCTTCGAGCTTAAAAGGGAGCTGAAAATGATAAGCTACATCCTTGAGCATAGAAAATCTTTTTATATCTAAGTTTATTGCTTAATAAACAATGAATACTTTGTTCAGCTTCAAAAGGGCAAACATCAACTTTTTTTTTAATTTAATAGGGATTCTTCTTTTTCTCGGGCTGGCAATATATGCCCCAAACCTTCTTGTGCTTTTCCTGATATCGTTTCTTTCAGGCTTTGCCCTGTACTTAAGCTTTTTTTACAACAGCGAGAGAAGCCTTGGCGAAGGAATCTTAATATCCATCATGCTCACAACATATGTTTTCGTGTTTGTGCAGGTTCTTAAAATTTTTTCAATAACAATTTATCCATGGATTTTATTTTTATTATTTTTAATTTTTCCATTGGCTATAATCCTTTTTCATTATAAAAAACTGATTATATACTTTAAAAAGGAAACTTATGCGCAAAATATAGATTTATTCTATATAAGCCTGATAGCGCTGATTTGCGTCCTGTTTTTTAGCATATACTTGACTGGAGATTATCTGCCAAGGGAAGACGGACCTTCAGAATCCTACCTTGGGCTGAAAATAAAAAATGAATTAGCCAATTACAATACAATTTACCATTGGGTTGAGGATTTTTTTGTCGGAGTTCCTCAATTGCCACTGGAGTCTGTTTCGAGCTACTATAGGATGGGCATAACCAGCTTATTGAACATTTTCAACAGCGATTATTACAAAGACATAGCAAACCTGCAGATAGTGTTCACAATACTCCTGGTTTTGGGCGCTTACCTGAGCTTCAGGGCAGCAGGAATAAGGGAAAATCTCTCTTTTTTCGGCATTTTGGCGCTTTTCACAACAGATTTTTTTACATCTGCTGTTGGCTCGAATATAAGGAAGATATTCCCTGTTGCGCTTATGCCCCTTATCCTGCTTCTTATGATAAAAACCCTGAAGGGGAAAAATGAAATCATGCTGATTTTTCTGGCTTCAATCGCAATTGTATTCCACCATCCCATATTTGGGGTTGGAGCCTTGATGCTAAGCTCGATATTCCTGGCTATTTTTTTATTTTATAATGCAAAATTCAAATTTTTCAATAAGCAAAAAGAGGAAAACAGGGGCAATGAAAAGAACTTTAAAAAATTCATTTTGAAATTGATATTAATCGGCATTCTTCTATTTGGGTTGCTGGCATTTTACGTTTACAATCTTTATACTTACCTTCCTGGAGAAATACCGAGGGGCATAGACTACAGCAGGCATTTTGCAGGCTCCAATCCAATAAGCAATATCCTGAAAGCGATTCTTAACATATTCAGCGTGGTAAAATTTGATTCTTACAGGCTCTTTGGCTATTTCATGCTCATAGCGACAGCTTATCTGCTCTTTGCCCTAAAAAAGGACGCTGGAAAATACAGGATACTAACTACCTTTTCCATGATGCTCGGAATTTACATACTTGTTTTTTACCTGGGCCTGACTATAAGCCCCACATTGTCATTAGTGGACTATGCAAGGCTTATACATCTTATTTTTCCAATTGTCATACTGTTTTTTCTTTTTTTGCTTGGGATGATTAAAAAACCTTTCCGTGCTCTTTTAAGCGCAATTTCAGCTCTGATTATTATTTATCTGCTATTTGCAAGTATAAGGCCGGATTTTGTAAAAGAGCTCTACAATCCAATGGGAAATGACCACAGAAATGAAATACCAATAGAATTAAAGCAGTACATGCCCAACAAGGACAGCAGCAGGTTTGCCTTATACTGCATGAACTATTTTGCCAAGGCGCCTGAAATACTGCTGAGGACAGATTTAGGCACATCAGAAGGCAACATATGGGAGATACAGTCTCTTTTAAGCTGGAGGCTGAAGCACATGTTCCCAAGGCAGAGCAACAGAATCCTTCCAAGATTGGACCATTCCCCGGTATACTGGAAAAATTTTATGAGAATAACAAACACAAGGTACGCAATTGCCAATTATTGCAGCTGCCCTGTGAATTTGGCGCCTTTTTTCGCAAATAATTACGTAAAGCCTGCCCTTGCTTCGCAGTGCCTCAACATCTATGAAGTTGACACAGGGGCTTTTGCTGAAAAAGTCGTCTTGTCTTATCCGGCAGAGCCTATTAATGATGGCCTGGATTATTCAACAGTCAACATCAATGACAATCCTTTATATGATTTGGAAAGCGGCTACAAGCACATTTTCCCAAGGGAGATAAATGAATTTCTGGATTCTGGAAAAAACATTGTTGTTATCCATAATGAAACCGAATTAAACTCATTGCCCGAGCCGGTTGCATTGAAAACAGAAAAAATATCTGATGAGCATTACGCCATAACCGGAAATTTCAATGAAGGAGACTTCATTTCAATAAAAATAAACCACTTCCCCATGTGGAAAGCCTATATGAGCGGAAAGCCATTGAGGATTTACGAGTCAAACGTTGAGATTATCTTGATAGAGGCAAATAAGGGAAAAAAAATCGAGCTTATTTACGAGCAGCCCCTAACCAACAAATTCCTGTATATCTTATTTTTGCTTTCTTTCATTTCATTGCTTTTGCTTGCAGGGAATTTTGAAAAAAGCATGCCAGAAAATTTATCTTATAGTTATGAAAATCAGAAATTTTGAATACCATGTAAACTATAATGCATAATATTTTAATTTTAGAATGACTATTCATCGCCAGAAGATTATTAAAAAATATTCAAAAAGGTAAAAGTGAAAATAACAACAAAAAAGAGAGCAATTCAAAATGTCGGATTAATCTTTTTAGGCATTTTCTTGGGGTTATTTATCCTAGAAATAGGATTGCGTATTAGCGGCTATTTTCTTCTGGGATTGCAGCGCAGTGAAAATAAAATTAACTTTGAAAGAGGAGATGTTTACCGGATTTTGGCTTTAGGAGAATCCACCACTGCAAATCTTTATAATGGGCAGGGTACATGGCCTGAAGAGCTTGAGACTATATTAAATAAAAGAAGCAACGATATTAAATTTAAGGTACTCAATGAAGGAATTTCTGGAATTAGCACTTCCGATATATTACTCAACTTGAAAGAAAATCTGGATAGGTACAATCCGGATATGGTTATTACACTTATTGGAATCAATGATGTTGCGTTGTATATAGATAAAAGAACATTCAGAGGGAAGCTTAAGATGCTCTTTAAAGATTTTAGAGTTTATAAATTGATTAAGCGCGGAATAGAAGGCGTAAGATATAATTTAATGAAAAAGAAAGATGCCCAAAAAGAGATGGAGTATAAAGAGACAGAAAACAGGTTGAAGGAAGCAATTCAAGCCAATCCGGAAAGTATCAACGCATTGGCAGAATTAGGAAAATTTTATGAGACGCATAATAATATCAAACTTCTTGATGTACTAAAGAAAATTTTAGAGCTGGAGCCAAACTATTTTCAAAATTTCAATGAACTTGGTACGGTATTCCATCAAGCAAAAATGTATGAGGAAGCTGAAGAAATGTTCAAAAAGGCAATCAATGTAAATCCGAATGATTTTGGGGCATATTTTGGATTAGGAGATATTTATAGGGACTGGGGCAAAGCAGACAAGGCAATTAATATGTATAAGATGCATCTTAATACGCGGGGAAAATATAATGAGTACGCATTTATCCAAATTGCAAAGCTCTACATGGGTATGAATAAATCCAAAGACGCATATGAGCTATTAAAGACTATAGTACTTATAAATCCGCAAAAAATAGAAGAGATATTTATGATAGGGCAGATTTATGATGAATTGAATAAAACTGATGACGCGATAAACTTATTTAAATTAACAGCAAAAAAAAATCCAGATAATCATGCTGCCTATATCGAATTGGCATTGCACTCCCTTAATAACGGTAAACTCGAAGAAGCGGAAGAAATTTTCAATGCAATGATAGAAAGAAAGCCAAGCCACTCTACGGCGTATATCGAGCCGGGATGGTACTACCTTAATAATGATAAGATTAGCAAGGCAGAAGAAATTTTTAGCATATTATTAGAAAAAAATCCGTCAGAACTTGCAGTGGTTTATGGTAGTATAGCCACCCGTTACCAGAAAAAAGGCCAGTTTGAAAAGGCAGATGAAATGTTTGATAGGGCATTAAATCTAAGAAAAAATTATTATAGTAGTCAGACCACAGAACAGAATTATCTGGAGTTATACAGGATATTAAGCGAAAGGGGAATCAAGCTTGTAGTGATGCAGTACCCCACTCTTGAGATTAACCAATTAAAGGAAATGTTTAATGGAAACGATGAAATAATATTTATCAGTAATGAGGAGAATTTTAAGAAATTTTTAGAAGGTTCTGAGTATGAGGAATATTTTATAGATAGCTTTGGTGGAACTTTTGGACATGCCACAAACAAGGGGAATAAGTTAATCGCAGAGAATGTTGCCAATACAATATTAGATAATGCCCAAATAGTTAAAAACTAACTGAATTCTTTTAAGTATATTATTAAACTTCAAATGTATAAGGTATCAATGGCATTTATCTATGGATTATTTTAATGTACGTTTTTTAAACACCAGCACATTTTTCTGCAGCCACCAGACGCATTTTATGTCTTTGAACTTTTTCCTCAGCCTTTCAGTCTTTTCCGGGAGATATTTGAAATTATTCTTCCCGAAAATTCTTATCCAGAACTCGGGCTGTTGCTCATTAACATGGTGCCTTCCGCCTTGGCCTGGCTGCGATGCTGAAAATGCGGCAATGTCTCCGAGCTTTGAGATATTTTTTACAAAAATGCCCGAATATCTTTTCGGTATATGCTCCCCTGTTTCGAAGCTTATAACCAGATCGTATTTTTTGCTTGCCTTTAGCTCTTTTGTCAGGTCCTGCAGCTCTATAAATGACCTGTCAATAAAAGCGTCTTTTGCTGCGTTTCTGCTTGCATCGTAACCCTTGATTTTTATGCCTTTCTTCTGGAATTCCCTCAGGTAAACCCCGGCTCCGCAGCCGACATCAGCAACAGATTTCGGCCGGAATTCTTCAATGAGTATTCCAACAACTTCTTTTGCAGTCGGCATTGTCATGGAATTCTCTATGTCAAAGTACTTTTTGCTGTATATCATCCCAATCTCGTCTTTTTTTGCAAACCTGCCGTATTTTTTCACAAGCCACCAGAAGCAGTTTGATGCAAAGTTAATAGGCCTCATTAACCCCAATATTCTTGCAGCCCTCATAACCTTATTTCTGTTAATCATTTTAATTTTCTTAAAATAAAAATTAATAAAAGCGCTAAAAACGATATCGAACTTATCCATGCCCCATACTTGAATGATTTTGGCTTGTATTCAAAAGTAATTGAATCCATATTGTCAATATACGCAGAGCTGACGACATTATTAGCCTTTAAAATCTCAATTTTTCCTGCACTTGATTTTGCCTCCCAGCCCGGGAAATATGCGTAAGTCTCGCTCAAAACCAAAAACCCATTTTTGCCGTTCAGATTTAAGCTGATTTTATTATTCTCGTATTTTTCTATTTCGACTATTGAATGATTCCCATTAAACTTATTGAATAAATTCTCAACTTCCTCATTTGAAATGCCCGTTTTTCCATTCAGC
>JAGVXV010000016.1 GCA_018303625.1 Candidatus Woesearchaeota archaeon | reverse complement strand
AAAGCAAAAAATCTCTTATTTTTCATAAAATTTCACCATTAGGTAGCATTGAAACTACGTTTATTCTCTCCTTACTCTCCTATATAAACTTTTCCATTCTATAGAAGTAAAAACTAAAAATATAAATTTATAGAAACCTTTAAATACAGAAATAATAAAAAATAGATATAAAATCAAAAGAGGTAATGCAAATGAACAACCTAAATAAAAAAAGCCAATTTGCCATGCTGCATCCGGGGCTGATGTTTGTCGTAGGTCTTATTATCGGCGCAGCTGTGGTGTATTATCTGGTAACAAAAGGCATAATACCCGTTAGCCTGCTAGCAGCAAAACCATGATTGAAACAACGAAAGGGTTTATCGTGGGATTTGTGGTTGGAGCTGTAATTACACTCCTGCTATCCAAGGGCTTTGTGCAAATACCTTTCCTAAAATGAAAGCTATGCCTATATTGCCAAAACAGAGAAGCGGGTTTAATTTCAGCTTAATTCTGGGCTTGATATTCATCTTGGTAGGGATAGTATTCTTATTAAGCCTGCTTAATGTAAATATGCCATTGAATCTGAAAAATGCGGGAAAGGCATTGCAGTACGGTGCAGCTATAGGGAGCATTCTTGGCGGCTTTTCAATGCTTTTAAAGCAAAGGCAGCCACAGATTAGGGTTTAATTTATTTTATAAACTCCACATTTTCAAAATCCTTAAATTCTTTGTCTCCAGTCAGAAATTTTATTCCTAACCTATCTGCAAGAACATAACCTATACAGTCAGTCATAGACAAGTCTCTTTTCTTATATTCTAATTTTAGTTGAGCTGCTTCCTTTATATCATCTTGGCTAAAATCAATCACAAACTGATAATATTCTGCTAAAAATTGTTCTGCTTCTTTTTTCCCTGTGTCTCGCAATATACTATAGTAAATTTCAAATATATTCAATTTTGTTAAAACAATTTTTGCTGTTAGGTATGGTTTGTAATTAGGGTTCCCTATTTTTATCTCGGCTAATGCGTAGGAATCAAAAAAATATATTTTATTATCCATGTTTAAGATTTATTCTCTATACAACTCCTTTCTGGCCTGATCTTTTATCTGCTGCCCAGATTTTTTCCATTTGCCCTTTAGAGTTCCGAAAGACTCTTTCAATACCCTTGTATTCCTTAAAATCATAAATCTTATTTTTTCGTCTTCTTTTATACGCTCCTTTTCAACAGTTTCTTTAGGGATTATTACTCCAAGAGAATTGCCCCATTTCCTTGTTACACCTTCTACTTCTATCATATAAATCACCTTAATTATTTTAAATATAATTATATTAAATATAACTATTATATATAGTTTTCGATTTTTTTGTTTTTAAAAATGATGAAAATAAAATAATAAAAATAAGTTAAATCTATTGAATTATAACCTTATTGCCCAAGCTCTGCCCGGGCATGCCATTCTCGAATAAAACGCGCAAAGCGCCTTTGTTGCCGTGCTCTTTGCTCACAACCCCTTTTATTTCCTTGCCGGCAGGGCTTTTCCACACCACAGCCCTTCCCACCAGCTTAACAGCCTCGTCTTTGCTGTCAACATTGTCAACTTTGACAATCATCTGGTAGTTATGCTGCGTATGCTTTCCTCTCCTGAAACTAGCGATTATGCCTTCCATAACCCTTAAGGAATTTGCTCTATTTTAAAAAGATTATGGTGCATATCATTGAAGGCTTATGTGGTGAACGATTTTGCCGTAATCTAAAATTAGTAATCACTAAAAAATGGTAAATATAGAAAGATTTATAAATCCGGGATTTTGAGCAGCGTACTGATGCCCTATGGATTTTGAGTTGGTTTCGAGAGAAATAAGCGACTTGCTGGATTTAGCACATAATACTTCTGATCCTGGTGAAAGAAGCGATTTAGTGCTGGTTCTCGTCTTAAAAGGCGCTAGGCTGGATGAACGGCTGATAAAAGAAACTGCTGAAACTTTTTCTGCGAAGAACGAGCCTGAAAAACAGGCTTTGCTGTACGAACATTCAGGAAATCTTGGCATGGCGGAGCAGGCTGCATGGATTTATAACAGAATAGGCAAGGTTCAAAATGCCCTATGGATTGCTAAAGAAAGAAATTTGGTTGATTTGGAGTTTGCATTATACAGTCAGAATAGCCTGTTTGAAGAGGCTTTCTGGAGGGCAAGGGATCTTGGAAGAACAAAAGAAGCAGAGGAGTATTGCCATCTGGCTATAAACAAAATACTTCAAGGCGATGATATTAAAAGATTTGAAAAGGCAGGAGATTTGTATACGAGAATAGGATGGATAAATGAAGCCAAAGCACATTACGATTCAGCGATTGTGACCCATTTGGAAACTGTTGCTTTGGAAACAGGCAATTACTCCGGAAAAACCAAGTTAGTGTTTTCTGATATAAGCAGATTGGCATTCAAATCAGGCAAATTCAGGCTGGCAATGGCTTATGCTGAAAAGGCAGGAGATATATATGGAGCAGCATGCGCTGCAAAGACTGCAGGAGAGAAAGAAGAAGCCAACAGGCTTTACAGCCTTGCTCTTGTAAGATCTCTTAAGGAAAATGATTTCTACGGAGTTGCGATTATCGCAAGAGATGCAGAATTTCACTTTGCAGACAAGATTGCAGGCATTGAGTACAGAAATCAAATTAGTAAAGGCAATTTTGAAGCTGCCGGAGATTTCGCAGCTTCCTACGGCAGGAAGGATTGGGCAATAGATGCATACAAACAGGCAATCTCATATACACGTGGCTTAGAGTACGTAATTGTTGAAGGGAAACTAAATGAAATTGCAAGATTATCCCTTAAATTAGCAAATTTAACAAGAGCCGCTTCTTGAGATTACCTCAATAAAAATAAAGAATCACAAGAAAAAATATTAAAAAATAAAAAAATCACAAAACATTGAGCAAAATTATAGGCACTAATAAGCATGCCATTGAGTTGCTTCTGCTTACATCAATAATGTTTGGAATCAGCCCTATAAGTGTCGCAGCAACCAATATTAAAAATCCTGTAAATCCGGAAAAATACAGAACCATTGCAGCAATGAAGATTATTATGGCAATGCTCAAGGCAGAATAGTTTAACTTGTTCATTATCGCCGAGAAAATCCTGCTTATATACAATGCCAGAAATGTTGCAATGCAGCCGGCAACCAAAGCAACTGCCAGAAACGAAATCAAAACATTAATGTCAATTTTCTGCAGTAGCTGCTGCACAACAATTATCGAGCCGTTTCTTGCTTTTTCAATTGTGAATAGGGTTATCAGGGATAGAATCATTGAAACTGTGTTAATGCCCCCTACAAGAATCAAATAGCTGAAGACGCCAATTTTCCCGGTAATCTGGCCGGCAAGGACGGCTGCCTGCGCAGGCCCCAACCCCGGAAAAATCGAGACAAGGGAGCCTGAGAAAACGCCGGAGCCGAGAGCCTTGAGCATATCGCCTGTTTTGACCTTTATTATTTCTGTTGTTCTTTGAACAGGCAGAGCAACCTTTTGGGTTAAGCTTAACAGCAAAACGCTGACTCCGAACAATCCTGAAAGCATTGGCAGCAAAGGATCCTTCAGGTTTGGCATGTTAAGGACAATCAATCCCAGTATCCCGGACAGGGCGACAACAACAAAAGCCCAGAATTTTTTGTCCAGGCTCTCTTCCCTCAAAACCATAAAAACAACAATGCCGAGCAAAATCCATCCGATATAATTTTTCAGGTAGTTAAAAATTTTTGGAACAGCAAAAATCAACAATGGAGACAATATTATTGTCAAAATCAGGCATAGCAGGCTTCCTATGACTGTCAGCTTTACAGCCTCATGCCCCATACCCTTGAGCAAAAGCCTATGTGCCGGCAAAACAGCCAGTGCCGTATCATCAGCAGGTGCCCCAAGGTAAGTTGCGCTTATGAAATCAGTGAATGTATGGGTAATGGACATTGCAATAATAAAAGATGCAACAACAATGACATTAGTGTAGCCAAGCAGAAAGGGCGATACGCTGAGCAATATCAGCGCAACAAGGTTTATGTGCAGGCCGGGCGTCAGGCCCGTTATGACTCCCATCAGGCAGCCAAGGAAAATTGCAATCAAAATCTCAGAGAACATTTACCCAACCACCCTTATCTTCTGCGCAATTACCTCATTCTTCCACTTATATTCCTGCACCTCGCCTATAACCTCGATATCATCCCCATTTTTTAAGCTTAAATCGTCATTTGTGAATAAGACAACTGTAACTGTATTTTGCTGGCTTACCTCGATAAAGACGACATTGCCTATATCGGTTATTTTTGTCACAATGCCTTCCAATTTTACATCATCGCCTATATTTTCATTCAGAAAATTGGGATTGTATTCCTTAACCTCTATTTTTGCCGAAATAAAATACAAAATTACCAATCCAATCAAAGAGCCTATTAATGCAATTTTCAGCAGGGTTTTTTCTTTCATTTTTTGCTTAATTTTAGTTACAGGATTTAATGAAATAATAAAAAATAATGAGAATCTTTAATCAAAACCTTTTTAAACTTTTATCTTATCCTAAAACCTTATGGCAGAGCTGAAGTTCAAGTCGACTGCAGAGATAAAAGTCCCTGGAAAGATAGTCGAGCAGGTTATAGGTCAGGAGGAGGCAGTTGAAGTTATAAAAAAGGCTGCAGAGCAGAGAAGGCATGTTCTATTGATTGGAGAGCCTGGAACAGGCAAAAGCATGTTAGGTTTGGCTTTAGCGGAACTTTTGCCAATGGAAAAACTGGTTGATGTAATCGCATTCCCCAACCCAAATGACGAGAATATGCCTTTGGTAAGGACATTGCCTGCAGGCCAAGGCCGCGACCTTGTTGCAAAAGCGCGCATACAGGGCATGAACATGTTCAAAAACCAGAACATTATAATGTTCATTATTTTTTTATTTGCAATATTCTCCCCATGGTGGGCATGGTCTTTTTATTCCAAGTACGGCACTACAGTTGCGGCTATAATGACATCAGCCATCCTTATTTTTTCAGTTATAGCGCTTATCGGGCTGATGGTGAGCCTGAACATAGGCAAGCGGATGGAAACCCGCATAAAAATACCAAAGGTCATAGTGGACAATTACAAAAGAAAGCAAGCTCCTTTTAATGACGCAACAGGAGCTCATGCAGGCGCTTTGCTGGGTGATGTGCTTCACGACCCATTCCAATCTGGAGGCTTGGGAACACCGGCGCATGAAAGAGTTGTTGCAGGAATGATACACAAATCCCATCTCGGAGTTCTTTTTATAGATGAGATTGCAACACTTGACCCTGCAACACAGCAGGAATTGCTTTCATCTTTGCAGGAAAAGAAATTTGCAATAACGGGCCAGAGCGAAAGAAGCGCCGGAGCAATGGTAAGAACAGAGCCGGTGCCATGCGACTTTATCATGGTTGCAGCCGGAAATTACGAGACAATAAAGCATATGCATCCTGCTTTAAGAAGCAGAATAAGGGGCTATGGTTATGAGGTTTACATGAAGGAAACAATTCCGGATACCGAAGAAAACCGCAACAAAATAGAGGTTTTTGTGGCTCAGGAGGTAGTTAAAGACGCCAAAATCCCGCATTTCAGCAGGGAGGCAGTGGAGGAAATAGTCATAGAGGCAAGAAGACGCGCCAACAGAAAAGGCCATTTGTCCTTGCGCCTGAGAGAGCTTGGAGGTCTAATCAGGGCAGCTGGCGACTTGGCAAAAAAGGAAAATTCCAAATTGGTTATGAGGAATCATGTCATTCAAGGGAAAATCTTGGCAAGGACATTGGAGCAGCAGATAGCGGATAAATTCATCGAGCAGAAAAAGGAATACGAAGTTATAATAACAAAAGGCAAAAGGGTTGGCAGGGTTAATGGGCTGGCGGTAATTGGGATAACTCCACCGTTTTCCGGAATTATATTGCCAATCGAAGCCCAGGTTACGCCGGGCGGAAAAGAAAGCGAGATTATTGCAACTGGAAAATTAGGAGAAATTGCCAAGGAAGCGATAAAGAATGTAAGTGCAATAATAAAAAAATATTTCGGCCAGGACATAAAAGAAACTTACGATTTGTATGTCCAGTTTCTGCAGACTTACGAGGGTGTTGAAGGAGACAGCGCAAGCATTGCAGTCGCAACCGCAGTTATATCCGCATTTAAGCAAGTGCCGGTTAAGCAGGACCTTGCAATGACGGGCAGCTTATCTGTAAGAGGCGAAGTTCTTCCTATTGGCGGAGTAACATCAAAAGTCGAAGCGGCAATTGAAGCAGGCATAAGCAGCATAATCGTCCCAAAATCAAATTTTAAAGATATTATTGTCCCTGAAGAAAAATTAAAGAAAATCAGGATAATCCCTGTTGAAACAATAGAGGAAGTCTTAAAGGAAGCATTAGACTGGAAAGGCAAAGAAAAAATATTGAATCTGATAATGAAGAATAAATAAGCAATAAATTTAAAAATAAGATAAAAAGCAGCTAGCCAAAATGAAAAAAAATAAATCGAAAAAGGAAGTAATAAAGAAAGATGAATGCGCGGAATGCGGCAGCAATAACGTTGTTTATGATAAAAAAAAGCAACAAATTATTTGCGACGATTGCGGGGCGATTTTTGAGGAACTAACTCCTGAGCAGGAAAAGAAGTTTGAGAAGGCGCATGAGCAGGGCTAAACCCACATTACTTCAACATCATCTGTCCTTTCGTAAGGTCTAATGTTTATTTTTTTATAATTTTTAGTTGCCTGTTTTCTTTGCAAAATTCCTTGCCAGCTTATCATTGCGCCGTTGTCAACTAAAAACTCATTTGGCGGAACAAAAAATTTTGCATTCCTTTCCTGGCACATTATTCTGCACATTTCCTGCAGCCTTTTGTTGCATGCAACGCCCCCTCCTAAAACGAGCTCTTTCTTGCCAGTATGCGCCATTGCCCTTTCAGCAACCTCAACAAGCATTGCAAAAACTGTTTCCTGCAATGAAAATGCAAGGTCTTCAATTTTATACTTCTTAGAGTCATATTTTTGCTTTAAATTAGTCAAAATGCCGGAAAAGCTTACATCCATTCCTTTGACAACATAAGGCAACTCCACATAATTTTTCCCCCGCAATGCCAATTTTTCGATTTTAGGGCCGCCTGGAAAGCCTAAGCCGATATGCCTTGCGAAAGAATCAATAAAATTTCCAACTCCTTGGTCCAGGGTTTCGCCAAAAACGCGATATTTGCCAACTTCATAGGCAATTACTTGCGTATTTGCCCCGCTCGGGTAAAGCAGAATGGGGTCTTTTGCCTTTGTAAGCAGCTTTCCTATCTCAAGATGGGCAATGCAGTGGTTTACCCCAATCAATGGCGCATTTAATTTTTTAGATAATTCTATAGCTTTTTTCAATCCAACAAGCAGGCAAGGCGCCAAACCAGGGCCTTGGGAAAAAGAAATTAAATCAATGTCTTTTAATTCTAATTTTGCTTGATTTAACGCACTCTCAATAACTTCATCCTTGACATTTTCATGATGCAGTTTTGCCTCTGTTGGATGAATGCCGCCTTTCTCTGTTTTATAGGCATCTGTAACATTAGCAAGAACTTTACCCTTGTCATTTACAATACCCACGCCGAATGTATGGGCTGTTGATTCAATGCCGAGGCATATCATTTTTCGGATTTCATCTTTTTGATGATAAGTTAGATTTTTGTTTTTTCAAATATAATCTTTTTATTTTATTCTTTCTAAAATAACTAATAGCCCAAATATATAGAACCAATGGTACAACAATATTTTGTATAACATTAAAATTAAAAGTATTGTTAATTACATTAATTATAGATTTATAGGGTATAATAATAATTAAAAATAATAGTGATATTGGTATAATTAACTTATATGCCCAACTTTTGAATTGTAATAATGCTACTGCCAATACAATGAACACAATAGATTCAAAAATTACAATTAAACCAATCAATGTGGCATTTAATTGAGAAAATATCTTATTCGCTAAAATTAATTCTATTAGTAATACACTTGCAATTAGCAATGAAGGAATTTTTGTAATAATAATTAAAGAACATATCCACTTTAATTCTGGTGGTCTTTTTCCGCTCATTTTTTCAACCGTTGCCATTTATCTTTTAGTGAGCTCATTCTTTAAACCTAGTAAAAAATTTCTTTTTTGTCTCAAACCTTGATTCAATATTCTCCATAAAGCCAAAAAGCTTTGCCATAAGTTTATCTAATTTACTAAACAGGATATCATAATCCTTTTTCGTTATATAGCCCAAATCTTTTGACATAGACAACAAAACATCAAGTTCTTTTGCAGAGCCATACGCATAATTCAAAAAATTCAGAAATTCGCGGTGGGATTTTTTTACACTTCCTTCTGCTATATTTAGTGGAATGGATGTTGCAGCCCTTCTCATCTGTGAGATGATGTTGTCCTTTTCTTTATCAGGCAATTTATCAAGCAATCTATGTATATCTAATGAAAGCTCATAACTCAATTGAAATATCTCCATATTTTTATAAAGACGCGCCATTTTATAGTAAGAGGAATATTTATTTTAAATATTTATTGTTAAAGAAAAGTTATTTCTATTTTTAATTGAGAGTTGTCGCGCCTTAATATTAAAGTGAGCTGAGTTCAGGACTAAACTATATGGGTACAACTAACTAGAATCAATTTAGATAATTAAAAAATAAAAGAAGAAAAAAATGAAAACCATGCATAGACTTAAGGATGAACTGTTGGAAGCAGCATGCTGAACACGTCGCCGAGGCTTCGTGCTTACACATCTGCTCCATCAAACTCATATTTTATGAGTGTTCTATGATGTCTATTTTTTAGGAAGGCTTCGTGCTTAGATGCTTTCAGCACTTATCCTTGTAAGGCGTAGCTGCCCTGCTTACCTTCCCAGATAACAGGTAGACCAGAGGCCTCGAAAGCCAGTTCCTCTCGTACTATAGCTTCCTTCCTATCAGACATCAACATCTCCAGTAGATATCAAACAAACTGCCTCACAGCGTTCTGAACCCAGCTCACGACCCCTTTTAATCGGTGAACACCCGCACCCTTGGCTGCTTCTGCACAGCCAGGATAGGAGGAGCCGACATCGATGTAGCAAGCCGCGCCGTCGATGTGAACTCTCGGGCGCGACAACTCTGTTATCCCCGGAGTAACTTTTCGGTCATCTCTAGCCCCCATCAAGGAGGACATAGAGGTTCGCTAGGCCCGCATTTCTGCTCTGAATACAATCTTGTTATGAATTCAGTCAGGCTGACTTTTGCCCTTGCACTCTGCAGCGGATTTCTGACCCGCTTGAGTCAACCATTGGGCCCGGTTGATATCTTTTCAACCGGGTGCCACCCCAGCCAAACTGTCCACATATTGATGTCCTTCTTTCGAAGTGAGCAACGTAAGCTTTGACAAGTGGTGTTTCATTGATGTCTACACTTAACCCGAAAGTTAAGCCTTAGCAACTCCCACCTACACTACGTATCAAAACCTACATTGCAACAACATGCTGCAGTAAAGTTTCACGGGGTCTTCGCTTCCCACTGGAGATCACTGGCCTTTGCACCAGTATAGAGTGTTCAGAGGTTTCTAGTTGGGGACAGTGTGGATCTCGTTACGTCATTCATGCAAGTCGTCAATCAAACGACAAGGTATTACGCTACCTTAAGAGAGTTATAGTTACTCCCGCCGTTTACCTGCTCTTAGCCCTCTTGAATGAAGGTTTAAAGTACAGGCACTGGGCAGACGTCACTGACTATACACACCTTTACAGGCTTGCAGTCAGTTAAGTTTTTGTTAAACAGTCGGACCCACTTTGTTATTGCACCCTGCAATTGCTTGCTTAGCAACAATCGCAGGGACTCCTTATACCAAAGGTACGGAGCCAATTTGCCGAGTTCCCTCAACTACATTACACCTTCTCACCTTAGGCTTCTCACCTAGGGGCACCTGTGCTGGTTCTCGGTACGATCATCTGAAATTTTTTCCATCAATCTTTTCACGGGCACCGGGTATTGGTTAAATGCCTCAAAGAGGCACTCATCCTAAACTTAATCAAGTTCTCATCATTACGATACTCCCTTGATTTGTTTTAGTTGACATAAGTGGTAGCTTATGTTAACCTAACCGGATGCGTTAATTGATAGACTTGCGTTGCCGCGCATATTCAGATGGTAAAGGAATATTAACCTTTTTCCCTTTCCTATTGTTCAATTTATGAACTTAGTTAGGATCGACTAACCCTTGACTAATTTGTATTGTCAAGGAACCCTTGCCCTTTCGGTGGCACTGATTCTAACAGTGCTACGATCCTACTACCTCCAGGATTCTCATTTCTATAAGGTGCATATTTTCTTACGAAAATACTTCTACCCTTACAGAACGCCTACCTACTAAATACCTTTTGGGTATTCTGCAGTATCGGTAATTGACTTAGCCCCGTCCATTTTCAAGGCCCATCATCTTGACGAGTAAGCTGTTACGCACTTTTTAAAGGGTGGCTGCTTCTGAGCCAACCTCCTCGCTGTCTTTGACGATGGACACTTTTCTGCCTTTAACACTTAGTCAATATTAGGGACCTTAACTGCAGTCTGGGTTGTTCCCCTTTCGGAAGTCAAGTTTACCCCAAGACTCCCCGTCTCCTGAAATCTACAAGGCTAAGATATTCGGAGTTGGACAGAAAATCGATCTCTTTCGAGACCCAAATCTTCAACCCGTATCTCTACAATCTTAGCACTCTTCTTCAAGACTTGACTGCGGCCAAATTCGGTAGGAACCAGCTATCGCCGAGCTCGATTGGCTTTTCACCCCTAACCCCAGGTTAGAAGAACACTTGCTCGTAGAACCTCTTCAGGCCTTCATGTGGTTTTACCCACACTTCACCTTACCCAGGGCTAGATCGCCCGGCTTCGGGTCAAGCCCGAGTGACTTCAGGCACTTTCATACCACGCCTCTCGCAAGCTACAGGCATATCGCTTTCGCTTCGGATGCTCAAAAAGATTATCCTCGCCACTCGAACAAACTCCCTGGCTCGTTATTCGAAACGAACGGTACAACTCCATAGAGCAGTACCTTACTATAGCTATTAGGTTTCAGGCTCTTTTAACTTCCGGTCGAGGGTTCTTTTCAACGTTCCCTCATAGTACTTTATTCGCTATCGGACTTAAGAAGTATTTAAGGTTGGAAATTGATGCCTCCCATATTCTCATTCAATATCCGATGAATGATACTCAAGATACTGCTCAAATCCTTCTAAGTTGCCTCTACGAGGCTATCACTCTCTTTGGCCTTCCTTTCCAGGAAAGTTTGAGTTCCCTAAAGAGGATTTATATGAGCAGTCTGTAACACCACATTTTTCTTCCCTTTCAGAAAGAAATTCGGTTTGCCTTTTGCTGTGTTCAGTCGCTCTTACTAGCAGCATCTCAATTGATTTCTTTTCTTGCAGGTACTAAGACGTTTCAATTCCCTGCATTCCCCATCCTTTCGGATCAATTGCGAAGTCGCATTCAGGAATTCTCGGTTCAAAGATTACATGCATCTTGCCGAGACATTTCATAGCTTGTCATGCCCTTCTTCAGCGTCTTAAGCCAAGTCATCCACCTAATAGCATTGGCAAAAGTCTATGCATGGTTTCATTAATATCAACCTACCCATAACAAATCAAATTTGCTATGGGCAATCATTCGTGATGAATGAACATAATCTAATCTTTTAAAGCTGAATAATGAAATGGACCCGTCGGGACTTTCATCTAAAGCCCTTGGGCCTTAATTTTGAACCCGAAGCCTCTGCCTTTCATCGAATTGCTTCGTGCAAGGGCAGCGCTCTGCGGTTGAGCTACGGGCCCAACATATGACTTTGTATGAATTACCACTTTTAAGGTTGGTAATGTTTAATTGTTTATGAATATAAAATAAAAAAAATAAAGGAGGTGATCCAGCCGCAGGTTCCCCTACGGCTACCTTGTGACGACTTAACCCTCCTCGCTGAGCTTAGATTTGACTTAATTAAAAATTAAGCCTCATCTAAACCCTGCTCGGGTGGTTTGACGGGCGGTGTGTGCAAGGAGCAGGGACATATTCACCGGACTATGATAAAGTCCGATTACTAGGGATTCCAACGTCACGAGGATGAGTTGCAATCCTCGATTTGGACCAAGACAGAGTTTGGAGGATTGGCTTCTCCTTTCGGAGTTGCATCCCATTATCTCTGCCATTGTTGCGCGCGTGTAGCCCAGAAGATTCGGAGCATACAGACCTACCGTAGCCTGCGCCTTCCTCCTCTTTTCAGAGGCAGTTCCTACAATGTGCTCAGTCGTTCAAAGAACCTATTAGCAATTGTAGGTGCAGGTCTCGCTCGTTGCCTGACTTAACAGGACACCTTACGGCACGAGCTGACGACGGCCATGCACTACCTCTCGGCGTTGAATTAGATTAAACCGCACGCCGCACCCCTTGTAGTGCTCCCCCGCCAATTCCTTTAAGTTTCAGTCTTGCGACCATACTTCCCAGGCGGCGAGCTTAACATCTTCACTACGACACTGCACATTCCCGAAGAATGTGCAACACCTAGCTCGCAGCGTTTACAGCCAGGACTACTCGGGTAATTAGTCGGAATTTTTGGTATTCTTTGAATTTCACCAGTAGTATTATTGCAATCAGTGAAACTCTTATCTTCAATTCGAAAATCCCAATATCTAATCCGGATTGCTCCCCTAGCTTTCGTCCCTCACCGTCGGATTCGTTCTAGTCAGACGCCTTCGCCACAGGGGGTCCTTCTGGGATTATAGCATTTTACCGCTCCCCCAGAAATACCTCTGACTCCTCCCAATCCCTAGTTTAACAGTCTTTTCTGCATGCCGTTAGGTTAAGCCCAACGATTTCCGGCTACGGACGCTTTAGGCCCAATAAAGGTGGTTGCCACTTGTGGCTCCTGGGTTACCGCGGCGGCTGGCACAGGTATTGCCCACCACTTATTCGCTATACTATTTACGTATAGCAAAAGCCTTGCTAAAAGCAAAGCACTTGGGATCCCCTTATCACACTTGCGTGCATTGTAAAGGTTTCGCGCCTGCTGCACCCCGTGGGGCTAGGGCCAGTATCTCAGTGCCCTTCTCGGGGCTACCTCTCTCAAGGCCCCTACGGATCTTCGGCTTGGTGGGCCGTTACCTCACCAACAACCTAATCCGCCGCCGACTCATCCTTAGGCCTTGCGTTTGAAGAAATCCACCTTCCAGTTGGATTTCCCTATCCGGCATTATCCTCAGTTTCCCGAGGTTATTCCAGACCTAAGGGCAGATTATCGACGTGTTACTGAGCAGTTTGCCTCTCTTGCGAGAAGACTTGCATGGCTTAATCGGATCCCAATAGCAGCAACCTCCCGCAGGATCAACGGGAATTAAACCTTTTGGTCGCTTATTCAAATTGGAAGCACTTTTTGTTTGCACATACTTGATAGTTCCATCAAGCATCAAATCAACTATCAGCTTTCTATATGTCTTTTAGAATTTAATATCTAAAGATATATGAGCGGAGGCGATAAGAGGAAATGTGAATCTCTTTTTCATATTTAAATGTTTCGGAAATCAAAGATTTCCCAAGCCAGAAAACTCTTTGAATTTCCCTTTGTTTCTGAAAACTTAGTTTTCCGAGACCGGGAAAATCAAACCTTTCCGTTGGTTTAAACAATGGGAAAACCCCAGACTAGCAGTATAACCTACCTTTTTGCTCTTCTTCTTTTCTCTTTTTTCATTCTTTTCCTTTGCCACTTCCAGCGCATTTGTCTTTTTTTCTTCCAACGCCTTGAACTTCTTTTCATGTGTTGCTTCCCTACTCTGCGGGTTACTTAACCTCCAAATAGTTTTTATTCAGGAAAGAACTTAATGTTGTTTTATAAAGATTATTGTTTTTGTTTGCAGCAGGCGCGAAACTTGACCAACATCTGAAGGAATTGGCGATTATTGCGGTTTAATCTGCGGATTAGTTGTATACATAGAAAAAAATGCTCCCGCCGGGACTTTCTAAAGTCAGGATGGACCTTATCTTCTTTGAACCCAGGTCTTCGGATCGAAAATCCGAAATGATTGGTTATCCCGAAAGAACAACCATCATGTGATGGACTTTCTTCAGACCGGACTACACCACGGGAGCGCACACATAGAAAAAAGTAAGTTGTTTTTAAAGGTTTTTAATTTGAGGCGCTTAAATAAGGTCACGAAGCATAAAAACCCGCTATTGCTCTGTTCCTTGGACTTATTATTTCAAAATGTTCTACGAACTTCTGAATCATATTTCCTCGGGCCGAAAATATCCATTAAGAAAACTATCAATGTAGCTATTTGCTAGATGCAATAAAGCAATTTTTCTATCTTCAATTTCGGCCCCATTTACTAAAATCTTTGATTGAAAAAAATTCAATATGGCCTCTGTATGTTTCATGGCACTAAACAAAAAGGAATATGCATCAAATCCCATGTATCTTCTCGGGAACTTCTCATTGGAAAACTCCTTCATGCTGCCAAGGTCTGTGGTGTAAATGGCATCAGATTTGTTATTACTAATAAGGCTAATATTTCCAAGATGGCTGTCCATATAGGCAAGATCATTGGCGTGAAATGACCTTAAAACTTTTCCCATCTTATGGGTAACAAATCCAATGAGATCCAACATATCCCTTACATCTCCTCCTTGATAGAACCTGTCTGTTGTTTGACTGGGGAACCTAGGAATTATAGGCACTCTATAAACCTGAAATTGCAGAGGCGTGTTTCCATCATCTATTTTTTTTGGAAAATACCCCTCCGCAGCAATTTCCGGAGCTACGAATGGCAGTCTTATATTTTCTTGCCTGAATTTTTCTACCATGCCTCTGACTATTGCTGTGAATCTTTTACGATTTTGCGCTTCCCCCAGATCCATACCTCTTAAAGGAACGTATTTTCTATTGGAGAATACAATTTTTCCTTCATTGTCAAAATCCCTTAATTCTGTTATATCACTTAACATTTCTGCATGATTCTTAGGGTCTGGCTGGTCAATAACCAAAATTCCGGGTCTTTCTACCATTCCAGATCTAACATAGTACAAGCTTCCCCCAACACCAACTAACTGCAGCCCATCAAATCTGCCTTCAAGATAATCATCAATACACCCTGTTCTTGTCGGACTTTTAAAAACGATACTCCTTCCATGGACTGCAAATAGGTTTTTAGCCCATTCATTTGGAAAATCCCATTCAACAACCGATTTGACCAATCGGCGCTCTTCGTCATCAAGACCGCTAGATACAATAACTGCTTCCTGCTTTGGAGATTTTTCATTAAAAAGATACTTGCTCATTTGCTTCTCTAATGGGCATTATTTTTTAAATCTTTCTAATTTAACTACTAAGAAATAGTGAAGGTGGGCCCGAAGAGATTTGAACTCTCGACCTACGGCTCACTTAGAGCTGCGTAGAGCGATGCCATATAAGACCGTCGCTCTAACCAGGCTGAGCTACGGGCCCAAAAACAGCTTGGAAGAATAATACATTATATTTAAAAGTTTCTGATAAATAACAGTATTATAAAATTCGTTCAAAAATAAAAAAACTTAAAGAAATTTGGCGCGACCAATGATGTCGCGCAACATAGTCGCCCGCAATGTGGCGATTATGGATGCGGCGCGTCAATGGCGCCGCCAAGATAACTCGCAGCTTTTTAAATATTAAAAAGTAATCAAAAATAAAATTAAATGCGCGAGCCGGGATTCGAACCCGGATGGGAGCCTCTTTTCGCATTTCTGCTTGGCAAGGCCCAATCATAGCCATTAGATCACTCGCGCATGGGCCCGACCAGACTTTCATGATGGCTAATTAACAGTTTGAACTGGTGACCTACTCCGTGTAAAGGAGTTATCATACCGGACTAGACCACGGGCCCATAGCAAATGCTATTTGGATATTATTTAAAAATGTTTTGTAGCTTATATTTTTACATTAAGTTTATATATCTATTCTGGTATAAATTCGTATTATGGACGCTCACGACAAAATTTTTGAATTATTGCTGGATAAGGACGAAATCACTTGGCAGACTTTAATCTATGAATTAGTAAAAACCGAGGAGATGGACCCATGGGATATCGATGTAAGCATACTGACAAAAAGGTATATCACCACGATAAAAAAGCTGAAAGAGCTTAATTTCAGGATTTCTGGAAAGGTGCTGCTTGCTGCGGCAGTGCTGTTAAGGATAAAATCAAACAGGCTTCTTACGCAGGACTTAACAGAGTTTGACAGGCTTATAGCAGGCGACGAAGAATCTATTGAAGAGCTTGCTTTCGAGGAAACTTTCGGCAAACTGCAGGAAGACAACCCCCGCTTGATTCCCAGGATGCCGCAGCCCAGAAAGAGGAAAGTTTCCATTTATGACCTGGTTGATGCGCTGCAAAAAGCGCTTGAAGTCAAAAGAAGGAGAGTTTTGAATTCAGCGCCTCCTGCCAATGTCAGGATTCCAAAAAAAAGCCGCGATATAACCCAGGTGATAAGGGAAGTATACGGGAGAGTAAAGGCATTTATACTCGGGAATAAGCAAAACACGGTTACTTTTTCGCAGATTGTTCCTTCTGATTCCAAAGAGGACAAAATTTATACATTCATTCCCTTATTGCATTTATCAAACCAGAGAAAAATTGAGTTGCACCAGGAAAAGCATTTCGGCGAGATAGACATAACACTGAATCAGGTGCAAAAGGAAATAGACAAGGAGCTGGGCAAGGTTTAAGCTGCAAATTGAAAATTTATGAATCTTGCAATGAATGGCGACAAATAATAAGATGTCGATGCAGCAATGACGCCAAATAAAACCCCTTTAATAATCTCATTTTTCTTTATTTTTATATAAAATCCAGATATAAGCATAAAAATCCACAATAAAAAAGCGAAAGTTGTATATAAATTATCTCTATAAAATAAGCTTGTGAAAACCACAAGGATAAGACCTCTTGCAATATGCGCATTGGATTTCCTGAAAATTTTCATTAGCAGAAATAATATTATGGCGGCAATCAATAGCTGATAAACAAATATTGCATATTTTCCAATAATTGCCCTTATGATTACGATAAAGTAGAATGGAATAGAGCCCAAAGCCATAACATCTCTTGCAATCCCCTTTTTCCAGTTTTTTTCCATTATAGAACACTTAAAATTCTGTTTTTATTAATTTTTTGCAATATCGGCAAGTAAGAGTCAAAAACTAAATGTTTAAATATTAGATGGGCATACACCCGCTGCATCATTTATGATAAAATAAAACTGGGGAGGTTTGAAAATGGAAAGCTTCAATTATGCCAGATTTGCGGAAGAAGACGATAATGATTATGGATGGGATGAAGAATAATTAATCAGCCCTAATCCTTGTTTTGGACATTTATATTTCTTATTTTTTATTATTTTTTTATATTAAATTTTATTAGGCTAAAATTGGTAGTTCAGGCACGTAATGTTTTTTTCCGGTGCCATTATGCCCGTTTCTGCCATTAGGCCCATGCCCATTTAGTGTTGGAACTAATCCAGGAACTGGCACTAAACAACTCTCATAGTTATCTAAGGGGACCTGTGGTCGATAATGATTGCCATCTGTCGAAAATACACATCGAAGTTCTTCATTTGGCATGCGCTTATAACTTCTATGTACTCCTACGATTTCCGGATATTCCGCTGGATACCCTGCCCTATTATCAGGATTAGTGTTAAAGGAAAAATTCCGTTTTGTTCCTCTATATGTTTGTTCCCATATTGGACCCATTCCAGTATCCCCATACCCAGTTGCTCTTAATAGAATAGTGGTCATTTCTATTCCCATAGAATTATGGACTGCTACTGGTAATATTATACCTTCATATGCTCTTGCACCAATTATCTTAATATCAGATGCGTTTATTGGTTCTGCATTGCCATAGCGTACAAAGTCTTTTGGAACATAGT
This sequence comes from Candidatus Woesearchaeota archaeon, assembly GCA_018303625.1. GTDB lineage: Archaea > Nanobdellota > Nanobdellia > Woesearchaeales > GW2011-AR4 > JAGVXV01. The sequence goes on along the minus strand of JAGVXV010000016.1, from coordinate 64,967 downwards.
CTGAAATCTGAAAATTTGAAGGGATGCCCGGTGGATTATTTACAAAGGCTGGATGAACAGTTGCTATATAGTGTCCAGCTAAAATATGTGCTCCATCACCTTTATGCTCTCTTAAATATGCAGAAAATTCTTTTCCATCCCCCACATAAACAAATTCGCTTACAGTTCCACCTTCAACTGTAAGTTTTTTTGATAAGTCTTGCAACCTACTTATATCACCTGCAACCTCTTTATTTACAATTTCAGCAATAAGTAGCCCTTCATGCAAGTGGTTTTCTTTGCCTTCTCTTACTGGTCTGCTGTCAACCATGAACCTTCCATTCTTTACAGGATGTTTTCTTCTAGCTGCTTCCAAATTTTCGTAGTGGAGCTGCACCACACTATCAAAGGCCCTTACTCTTTCCATATCCTTCACTATACTCCTCCCTATATTTATACTTTGTTTATCCAATTTTTTTATTTTTTAGTAAAAATATGGTAAAATTTATAAATAAATAAAAATATTCTATTAAAAACATGGTAAAATTTGACAGGAGCCTTTTGTTCCTCTACTCAGAAAACGCAAGGGCGAAAATAAAGGATTTATCAGGCACGCTTAAAAAAAGCTCCCAGCGCCTGAAATATTCAATAGAAAAATTTGAGAAAGAGGGCATAATAAATAATGCGCATTGCGTCTTTGATTACTCCTATTTTGGTATAATCCTCTTCAGGGTTTATTTTAAGGGAGGCTATATCAGCGAAAAGGATAAGGCCGAGATTATAAAAAAGCTTGTAATTAACCCTTACATAGTTTCCATTTGCGAGCTTAGCGGCGAATTTGACCTTGCATTGGAGCTCGGAGCACCAAATCCCTCAAGATTCAACAAGGAGCTGAAGAACATAGCAACCTTAATCCCCACTTTAAACAACTATAAGATCCTGCTTAATGTTGTCACCCATATCTATCCAAGATACTACTTAATAGAGGATTATAGTGCAATAACCCATATAGAAGGCGAAAAAATCATCGGGGGCGACAGGATAATAGAAGATTTCAGCCAGAATGAAATTAGTATCATGAAAAACCTCCAGATTAGTCCGAAAATAAGGCTCACAACCCTGGCCAGGCAGTCCAGCATCAACATAAAAACAGCAGTTTCTATCCTGAAAAATCTCGAAAATAAAAAAATTGTAAAAGGCTTCAAATATGTCCTTGACACCGGCAAGCTTGGCATAAATAAGTTCAGGCTTTTTCTTAAACTGCATAATGTAAGCAAGGAAAGAGAGCAGCAATTAATGGATTTTATGCTCAAAACAAAAGAAATTGTGCAGCTTAACAAAACTGTAGGCGACTGGGATATGGAGGTGGATATAGAATCTGCGGATAAAAACAGAATAAGGTTTTTAACAATCCAGATAAGGGAGAACTTTAAGGATATAATCGAAACTTTTAACATAATTGAATTCAGCAAATATTACATGAAATCCTACCTGCCGAAATATCTGTTTGAGAAGCAGGCTTGAAAACCCAAAAGGTTTTTAAATCAAGGCGGTTTATAATTTTATTAGGGTGGTTTTTGAATGCAACAGCTTAGGTTAATGGCAGGCAGCGCAAATAGAAATCTTGCAGAAGAGGTTGCAAAAAGGCTTAACGTCAGGCTTACTCCCACAGATATACGAAGATTTCCTGACGGCGAAATCTATGTAAGAATTTTGGAAAGCGTAAGGGGTGCAGATGTTTTTCTTATACAGCCAACCTGCCCTGATGCAAACCTGAACCTGATGGAGCTGCTCATAACTGTTGATGCATTAAAAAGGTCTTCGCCTCAAAAGATTACTGCAGTCATCCCATACTATGGCTACAGCAGGCAGGACAGGAAAAACAAGCCTCGGGAGCCCATAAGCGCAAAGCTTGTTGCAAAAATGATAGAAGCTGCAGGCGTTGACCGGGTTATAACTTTTGACCTTCATGTTGCCCAGGTGCAGGGGTTTTTTGACATACATTCAGACAATCTGGATCTGATACCCTTGTATGTGGAGCACATTTTAAGCAGAAAGCTCAGGAATATCGTTTTTATTGCTCCTGATGTCGGAGGTGCTTCAAGGGCAAGGGCGATAGCAAATGTAATTCACGCCCCGATTGCCATAATAGACAAAAGGCGCTCTGAAAACTCAAACAAGCCGATAATCGAAAATATAATAGGCGAAGTCAAGGGCAAGACCTGCATAATAATAGACGACATAATTGACAGCGGAGGCACTATAACAGAAGCATCGGCCTTATTAAGAAAGCAGGGCGCAAAAGACATCTATGTTTACGCAACCCATGCAGTCCTGTCGGGCGACGCAGCAAAAAAGCTGGAAAAATCCGAAATAAAGGAAGTTGTTTTCACAGACACGATAAAACTCCCCGGGGAAAAGCAAATAAAGAAAATGAAAATTATCTCGATAGCGCCTTTTCTTGCGGAAACCATCAGCAGGGCGCATGAAGGAACGCCGATGGGCACTGTCTATGAAAAATTATACAAAAAAATAGGAAAAATGAGCAAAGATGGCAGAAAATAATGAAAAAAGGCTGCAAAAGCTTTACATGCAGTCTCAGGTTTTGGAGCACCATATAAAGCATATGCAGCAGCAGGCAGCGGCGTTAAATGCCCAGCTCGTCGAGCTTTTAGGCGCAATGCAAAGCCTCGAGGATTTTAAAACTGTGAAGCCGGGAACTGAAATTCTGGTTCCGATAAGTTCAGGTGTTTACGCCAAAGCTGAACTCAAGGACACTGAAAATCTTGTTGTTAATGTTGGTGCCGGCACAAGCGTGAAGAAAAATCTCGGCGACACGAAAAAAATTGTTGAAAGCCAGGTAGATGAGATGAAAAAAATCCAGGAGCAGATTTTAGTGGAATTAGACAAGTTGACAACGCAGGCAGCCTTAATTGAAAGGGAAATGGGCAAGATTGCTTCCGAGTGAAAATGTTTAAATTTCTTAAAGACAAGCTGAAAAGCGCTATTTCAAAGATTTCTGGAAAATTTGAAAAGGAAGCTGAAGAAACTAAAGCCGAGCCCATAGAAAAATCAGCGGAATCAGGCGAAGATAGGGAAAAAAAAGAAGGAAAAAAAGAACTAAAAGAAGAAATTAGCGTTTTGAAAGAAGATATCAAAGAAGTTTTTGAAGAAGTTAGGGAGGAAGCAAAAAAGGAAGAGCCTGAACTGGAGGAAATAAAAGAAGAAATAAAGGAAATCCGGGAAGAAGCAGAAGAGGTTGAAAAAGGCTTTTTTGGAAAATTAAAGGAAAAAATAACTACGAAAAAGATAAGCGGCGAAAAATTTGACGAGCTTTTCAATGAATTGGAATTGGCATTGCTGGAAAACAATGTTGCTGTTGAGGTTATAGACAAAATCAAGGATGATTTAAGGCAGAGCCTGGTTGAAAAGCCGATTAAAAGAACAAAGGTCGAGGAAACAATCAGGGAAAGCCTGAAAAATTCAGTCAATGAGCTTTTTGACGTCGGGGAAATCAACCTGCTGAATTTTATAAAGAGCAGAAAAGACAGGCCTTTTGTCATTGCTTTTTTTGGGATCAACGGCTCGGGAAAAACAACGACAATAGCTAAAATCGCCTCCATGCTGAAAAGCAAAAAAATCAGCGCTGTTTTGGCAGCTTCCGATACTTTCAGGGCAGCATCAATAGAGCAATTGCAAAAGCACGCGGATTCCATAAATGTCAAGATGATAAGGCACGACTACAAGGCTGATCCTGCGGCTGTTGCTTTTGACGCGATCAAGTATGCAAAGGCAAAAAACATTGATGTTGTTCTGATTGACACTGCAGGGAGGATGCACAGCAATGAAAACCTGCTCAATGAGATGAAAAAAATAATAAGGGTTGCAAAGCCTGACTTGAAGATTTTTGTCGGGGAGGCTATAACCGGAAATGACTGCGTTGAGCAGGCAAAAGCGTTTAACGAGTCTGTGGGAATTGACGGGATTATCCTGGCCAAGGCTGATGTCGATGAAAAAGGCGGCGCTTTTGTCTCTGTAAGCTACGTGACAAAAAAGCCGATAATGTTTTTAGGAACGGGCCAGAATTATTCAGATTTGCAGGAATTCGATTCTGATGCTGTAATAAAAAATTTAGGGCTGGATTAATAAAACTCAATTTCCCCGTCATGATAAATCCCTTTATGCAGCTTTACCGGCCTCCAATCATCCTCCACTAAATCCGCGCTAAGCCATTCAGCAAGCTCTTCAGGGTTTCCTATTGTTGCGCTCAGTCCTATAATCTGCACATTTTTTAATAATTTTTTTAGCAAGGTAATCAAGATTTCAAGTGTTGGGCCTCTTTCAATGTCATTAAGCAGATGTATCTCATCGATTATGATGGTTTTTACCATGCTTAGCCATGGGGAATGGTGCCTTATAAGGCTGTCCAGTTTTTCTGACGTCATGATAATTAAGTCATAATCCACAAGATAAGGGTCTTTGCTGTCCATATCACCTATTGATAATGCGATTTTTGCGGCGTTCTCGTACCTTTTTTTGAAATCATTGTATTTTTCAGATGCCAATGCCTTTAACGGCACAATGTAAATCGCCTTTCCCCTGCTTTCAAGGATTGATTTTAATGCTGCAAGCTCCCCGATAAGTGTTTTTCCGGAGGCAGTCGGCGTGCAAACAAGAAGGTTTTTTCCTTCCAGAAGCCCTTTTTTTACCGCCTTTTCCTGGGCAGGCCTCAGACTCTTTATTTCTTTTTCAAGAATTTCATATAATCTGCTTGGCAGCTTGTTTTTTATCAGCTTTAATTCCATGTTTTATGGTTATTTTACTGTTTTTTAAATGTTTTGAAATGTAGGAATTGTTAAGGCACTTTAGTGCGCAGTGTTTTTGACAAATTCTGAATTAAAATCCAAAAGTTTAAATAATTCTGTTTCGAATTTATAATTATGGGCATTCTGAGAAAAGACTATATTCTTGACAGGTGGGTTTATTATGCAACTGAAAGGAAAAAGAGGCCGTTTGAGTTTAGGAAAGAGGAAGTTATAAAAGAAAGCAAAATATGTTTTTTCTGCCCGGGAAGCGAGCATTTGACTCCAAAGGAAATAGGCAGGGTTGAGGAAAAAGGCACGTGGAAAATAAGGTGGTTTCCAAACAAGTTTCCCGCCGTTGAATTGAAGGGAAATGCAAAATTAGCAAAAAATAAGTTTTTTGCCCATTCCGATGCTTACGGCCGGCACGAGGTTATTGCGGAAACAAGCGAGCATAAAAAGCAGCTTGCGGATTTAAGCGTGGAGCATATAATGGAGATACTGGAAGTTTATGCTTTAAGAATGAAAACCTTGTCACAATTGAAAGGCATAAAATACGTCACAATTTTTAAAAATCACGGAGTTTTTGGAGGAACATCGTTGGTTCATAGCCATACGCAAATAATGGCAATATCCATTTTGCCAAAAGAGATTATGGATGAGATTAATGCAGCAAAGAAACATAAGAAATGCCCTTACTGCAATATCATTAAGATTGAAAGCAAGACAAAAAGGGAGGTTTTTGAGAACAAAAATTTTATTGCAATCGCGCCATTCGCTTCAAGATTTAATTTTGAAGTCTGGATTTTTTCCAAAAAGCACAAAAAAAACATCACGGAATTTGACGATAATGAGCTGAAAGATTTGGCTGTTATCCTAAAAAAGATTCTGTTGAAGTTAAAGAGATTAAATGCTTCATACAATTATTACCTGCATTATGCCCCTCAGGGCTTTGACCTGCATTTCCATATTGAAGTATCTCCAAGATTTGCGAAATGGGGAGGATTTGAGCTGTCGACAGGGGCTATAATAAATTCAGTAATGCCTGAGGATGCAGCAAGGTTTTACAGGAGTAAATGATTTATTTCTTCGCCTTTCCCTGCTCTGCAACTGCCTTAATCTTTTTTTCTATTTCTTCAGGGTCGCCCAGAAAGTAATGTTTTATTGGCTTCAATCCGTCATTGAGCTCGTAAACGAGGGGAGTACCATAAGGAATGTTGAACTGCACAATCTCTTCATCAGGCACATTGTCAATATGCTTTACCAAAGCTCGCAAACTATTCCCGCTGGCGGAAATAAGGACTTTTTTTCCTGCTTTAAGCGCAGGCACAATTTCATCTTTCCAATATGGCACAACGCGCTTTACGGTGTCTTTCAGCGATTCTGTTAAGGGAATGTATTTTTTGTCTAAATCCTTGTAAAGAGTGTCATTGCCGGAATATCTTTGGTCATCTTCTTTTAGGGCAGGAGGCCTTATATCATAGCTTCTTCTCCACTTCAAAACCTGCTCTTCTCCGTATTTTGCTGCCATCTCAGCCTTGTTCAAGCCCTGCAATGCGCCGTAATGCCTTTCATTAAGGCGCCAGGACTTATGCACTTTTATTTTTTTTAATTTCATCCCATCAAGAACAATATCAGTTGTATCCAATGCGCGCTTCAATACGGATGTGAACACGACATCAAATGCAAACCCTTCTTTTTTCAGGACCTTGGCTGCCTTTTTTGCCTCATTAATACCCAGCTCCGTCAAAGGAACGTCAGTCCATCCAGTAAACCTGTTCTCTTTATTCCAGGTGCTTTCACCATGCCTTAAAAGTACAAGCTTTATCATTTCAATTTAGAAAAATATTTTGCTTTATTTCCCAATTCTTCCTCAATCCTCAATAATTGGTTGTATTTTGCGTTTCTTTCGCTTCTTGCCGGCGCTCCAAACTTGCACTGCCCGGCATTCAATCCAACAACTAAGTCGGCGATAAAAGTATCTTCTGTTTCGCCGCTCCTGTGGCTTACAATAACGCCCCATTTGCTTTTTTGGGCTGCTTTGCACGCTTCAATAGCTTCTGTTACTGTGCCAATCTGGTTCAGTTTCAAAAGCAATGAATTGCAGGCTTTGGAGTAGATTGCCTTATTTATCCTGTCAACATTTGTCACTAATAAATCGTCCCCCACAATCTGGATTTTGCCGCCTAATTCTTTTGTCATAAGCTTCCAGCCTCCCCAGTCATCTTCCGCCATCCCGTCTTCAATTGACATTATGTTAAATTTTTTTATTAATTTTTTGTAGTAATCAATTAATTGCCCTGAGTTGTACTTTTTGTTTCTTATTTTATAATGATTTTTATAAAAAAACTCCGAGGCAGCGCAGTCCAAAGCCAAAAAAACTTTGTTTTTATAGCCGGCGTTGCTTATTGCCTTTTCGATTAACTCAAGCCTTTTCTCGGCATTGTCAATTTTCGGGACAAAGCCCCCTTCATCCCCCAATAAAATAGCCTGCGCGCCAAACTTTTTCTTTAGTATGCCTTTCAATTCATGGTAGACTTCAGCCCCAATCATAAGGCTTTCATTGAAGCTTTTTCCCTTGGGCATTATCATGTGCTCCTGTATGTCATTTTCAATTCCTGCATGCTTTCCCCCATTAATGACATTCATTTGCGGAACAGGCATTAAATTCGCCTTTGAATTTGCCAGGCTGCCGATGTATTCAAACAAAGGAACTTCAAGGTAATGGGCAGCTGACTTGCATACAGCCATTGAAACACCCAAAATTGCGTTTGCGCCTAGTTTTGACTTATTTTCAGTGCCATCCAGCTCAAGCATCACCTCATCAACTGCCTTCTGCCTCACGCAGTCATCTCCTATGATCTTAGGGGCAATGATATTATTGGCATTCTTTACAGCCTTCAAAACACCCATTCCATTGTATCTCTTGCCTTTGTCCCTTAATTCCAAAGCCTCATGCTTTCCAGTGCTTGCGCCGCTTGGGACAATTGCCCTCGACAGGCCAGAACCGGTTAAAACATCAACCTCTATTGTAGGATTCCCCCTTGAGTCAAGAACTTCCCTTGCCTTGATTTTTATTATATGGTATTTTTTGATTAGTACCCCTCTTTTTGAGATAGTTTTAGAAATTAGTTTTTAATATTATTTAAAGATTATTGTTTTTGAAGAAATTAACTCTTTACGACAACAAAAAACTCTTTACTGGAATAAATTTCAGCATTAGCATCATCTACAACATCAAATTCCAAAAGGTAAGAGCCTGATTGTGCATCGGACGGAATGCTTAATCTTATGCTCATTACATCATAATCAGCACTTGGGAGACTATGGATCATTTCCTTGTCAAACTGAAACCAGTCGGGATATTCAGTACTAAAAGAGCCGTTAGGCCCGGAAATCGGGACAAACTCGATTTTATAATTTAAGATTGTGTCTATATTGTTCCTTACTCCAAATAGCAAGGTTTTAGTTGTTCCTTTATCCATTATTATGTTAGTTTGTTCTACAGAGATTTTTTTATCGCCTGTTATTAGATCATTAATTATTAAATCCTCAATTTGCTTCGTTAAATTAGAAAAAGGGTCAAAAAAAACACCCTCTATCAATTTTCCTTTCAGAAATTCCTTATTATCTTTCCAGTTTGCCAAAATCTTGGCAGCTTCCCTTGCGTCTTTATCAGAATATCCTCCGACAAGTATATGGTAATAGCCATCGTTTATGAACAGCTGGAGCTTTCCCTGACCTTCATTGTAATTGCTGGTGCAGTTTTCAGGATTGCCAAGTATTTTTGTAGTGACAGCATTGGCGCAGGCATGACCCACAGAGATTATGTTCTGTTTTAAGTTATCTACTTCGCTTGCAAGCTTTGTTATACTTCCATCAATCATTTGTATTAATTCTCCATCTTTTCCTTCGATTGTAGATTTGTATTGAAGGCTGGTTGCAATATCTACCATTGCCACTATGTCGCTTGCAGAGCTTTTATCACCAACAACCAAAATACCATTATATTTTCCATCTGTCATCAAGAAGTCTGGATAATCCTCAAATCCGCCTACAACGCAAGCCCCATCCTGACAGCCATTCGGGCATTGAATAAAATCAAATGGAGTTTCTGGCGGTTTACAACTGTATTCCCTAATATAGCAATCGTCTCCTTCACAAGAGTCTACACTACTATATTGAGCATCACCTGTTTTTTTTGCACAAACATCGTCACCTGTAAAGTCATTCCATGCAGGATATTGGTTAGTTGTGATAGTTCCTTTCAAATAAATATTCTTCCCGCCATCGGAATCTGTGCATGAAGAAGGTACTCCTACTCCAATACCCTCAAACAGTTCAAAATTAATTTTTCCTATATATACTTCAGCATCCTTTTCAAATGCAATATAATCCTTATATATTGAGTATAGATAAATTGATTCGAGATTTAATATTATCTTTTTATCCGATACTATATCATATAAAATCCTTGTATTAGTATTATTAGAGTAAATAACTAAATTAGAATATATGGATGGGCCGTATAGCATTTTTAAATCAGGCCTCAAATCTATAATTTTGTGAGAGCCTTCATTTATACTGTATAATATTAAGTGTTGCATGTCTTTATAATAAATAGTTTCATAAATAATGTAACCGTCAGTAACGTCGAAATCATCTATTTGGCCTCTAAGTGGAGTAATGGTAGTTTTATTAGAATTGGTAATATCATATACTATTAAATCTAATCCATTTTTTTTTGAATAGTATACTTTGTTTTTATGAATTGCATAACGATTAAAGTTAGCATCATATTCATTTGTCCCATACTCATCTATGATTGTTTTTTCTTTAGTAGAAATGCTGTATAGAATTAGTTTTGAATCTTTGCTGTAAACTATATAATCTCCATAAATTCTTGGCGGTTGTAAACTAGTTTTTTCAGGCTCGATTTGAGTGATTTCATCCGTAGCATAATCAAACAATCTTAATCCTACGTCTAAATCGTGGTATACAACATAATTGCTAAAGATATCATGTCTCCCAAAAGCACCAGCATTTTCTTCTATAACCCCATATTTATCTGTTTTGATATCATAAAGCCTTAAGGACCCATCCCCAACAGTAAAACTTATTTTATTATCATGGATTTTTGGATCTTGGCTGTTTTTTCCAGATACTTTTTTAATCTTGTAAATGATCTGATTCTCAATAGTGGAAGGATACTTTTCCAAATACTTCTCAACAATAACCAGAGGGGAATACTCCAAGGCGCTGTCATAATCCTTAACTTCAACGGCAGTTTCCTCCGTGAGTATGTTGTCGGCAGACTCTTTGACAATCTCATTAGCTTCTTTCTCAGCCAAAGCGTAATAAGCATACCTGTCGGTTAAAATATAGACAAAATTATTTCCATTGGTCCAGCCATAGGCAAATTCATCAATCCGATATACCTTATTTCCACCTATATCAATTAATTCAGAATCAAAAATTCCCTCCTTTCTTAAAACCTCGTCCATGGCAGATTTATCATCAAAAATTATTACATTGACAGCATGCTCCCCATTTGCATCATCCTTGTATAAAGCAGAATAAATACCCAAGTTAAGTTCTCCTTCAGACTCTTCCTCAAATGTTGACCTTACATACCTAAATCCGTCAATATCATGCTCCAGAAGGATATCAGGATATCTTTCTGGCTCAACAATAGCATTATCGCTTGGGTGCTTCCCCAAATAAGCTTCTGCAAGCGCATTTGCATCATTGACATCAAACCCATCTGCAGTTATTGAAATCAAATTGCCGTTGCTTAGCCACATATACCTAAAAGATGCGTAATTATCGTCATAATAATAGTAGCTGTAATATTTATTATAGTAGTCATAACTATAGAAGTAAATCACGTTGCCGTTAATTTCTAATTGGGACCATTCCGGGTTATTCCTTATATTACCCTTAAAGTTTTCATTTACATAGATGCTTGATTCAACATTTGCATAAGCATTGCCTTTTTCACTTTTAGAGTAAGAAGCGCTGAATGAAAAGCCGCTATCGTGCAAATACCCGTTTCCTTCAATAAATTTATAGTTTTCAATATCTTTCCTTATCAGGTATTTATCAAATAAATCATCATCAACAGTAAAGGAGCCAAGTTCCTTCCTTGCATTTACAATATCCCTGCTTAAATCAACTGTATACTTTCCCTGCTGTGCCGGGAAATAAGTTCCGCTAAGGCTTGTATAGCAGGAAAACCTTTCCGAGCAATATTCGCCGTAGCACAAATTGCAGTTCAAATCGCTTTTATAGCTTGGAGCAACAGTCTCCTGGCTCCCATCGGGCATTGTTATAAGGAAATTCAGGCTGCTGTAATCTTCGCTAAAGTCCTTGTTTGACTGGATGTAGGATTTCAAATAAACTTCTGAGCTTGAAGTAAACAGGTTGTTGGAAGGCGACATGTAAATCTCGCCTGAATAAATCTCTCCCGGCTGCAATGGCTCCGGGGGCAAATCAACGCTCCTTAGGAGGAAATTCTGTATCATCCACTGGTTGCATGGCCCGCTTTGGCTTGTGCAGCCGCATTTCCAGGCGCCATCATATTTTTTGCATGAATACGCAACAACATAGTTCTCTCCATCAGCAAAATCATCAGCAGGGATATTTAAAGTAACATTGGCATTATCTGCAATCCATCGGCTTTCTTTAACTGTATCCTGCGGAAATAAGAATTTTTTCCATCCGTTTTTTGTGAAATACCAGCCTTCCTTGAATATATACCCTCCTTCCTGCTTTGCTTTCAAGCCAAGGAAGATCTCATTTTGATCAGGCTCCAGATTAACAACATTCCTGCTTAAAGTAAAAATTGGCTCATCATTATTGAAAACGTCAAAAGGAACCCCATATCCCTCATAAATCCCAGTTGCCTTGCCAATCGGGCCCCTATTTCCATTGGGTGCCGGGGGCAAATCAGCCTTATTGCAGGAAATTAAAAAAACAGAAGATAAAACCACTAATGCAAAAACGCAAATCCTGCTTGCCAAAACACCTTTTTCCATTACTCCATAGTTAACTCAATATCTTATATTTAAATGTTTTTAATTTGTCAAGATTAGAACTTAAAAAATCAGACTAAGGTCTTTTAGCAGATATTTTATAGAAATAAAACCCCAATTCACCATTTTTATGCCATATAAAATCGGTCAGCTTGAACTTGGAGCGCATTCTTCCGCACCTTAACATGGAGTTAGGCAGAAAATTCTCTTTGCAGTACATGTCTTCAAAATACAGCAAGCACCTGTTTTTGTATGAAAAAAGATCGTCAGAAGCATCATTCAGGAATTTGGCCGTGCCTATAGCCTCCAGTTCTGTTGTTGAGGTTATTATATTCGGAAGCTCTGCAACAATAATACAGTCAGGCGGTATATCTTCGCTTAATTTTCCCATAACCCGGGTTTCAAGTTCAAAATATGGCATGGACACGCCATCATAACTTATAAAAAAGAGAGCTAAAATAAAAATAATTGAAAAAAGCAACAAATTATTTTGCTTAATTTTAAAATACTCGGAAAAATAAGCAATTAAGGAATCAATCCCAAAAGCGGCTATCGGAATTAAGGCGACAAGCGCAGGAAGAAAATGGAAGTCATCGGCAAACAGATAAAGCAAATAATAAAGGGAAAAAACCAAGAACCATGAGGCAAAAAAATAAGAAAGAAGTTTTTCTTTTTTAAAAGAGTAATAGGCCCCAATAACTGCAATGAAAATAAAAAATAAATAAAATAAATCAATGCTTTTAATAAATAAATAAAATTTATCAGAAATGTTTTGAAATCCAAAAAAAGCCAATTCTGTAGCATAGGCTTTCACATAAAAACCTTTAATCTGGAAATACTGGAAAATAACAGAGGCAAAAAATGGGATAGAAATCATAGCCGGGACAACAGATTTTTTCCATCGTAAATCAACTTTTTTAATTAAGATGTAAATAGTCATAGGAATAAACATTAAAAAATTTTCAAGCCTTACCTGAATGGCAAATAACAATAAAAACAATGTTAAATAAGCAAATTTAATGTCGAATTTTTCAAGCATGAAAAAGAACGAGATATATGTTAAAAGAATGAAGAAAATAGATGCTGCAGCAGTCTCAGCAGTCCCGGAATAAAAAATGTGCAAAGGCAATACTGCCAGTAAAACAGAGCTAAATAATGCTGATTTTTCATTTCTGAATATTAAAAAAACCAGGACAAAAATCAAAAATACTGATAAGCTTCCAATAAATACGGAAGTGTATATAGCAACATAATTATTAACCCCAAAAATAAAGAATGGAATTGTTAAAAGCACGGGCCAGCCTATCTGCTTTTCATAGTCTCCCGTCGATAAAAATGATCTTTGATGAGCCAATATGTTTTTGGCAGACTCCATATAAAAGGACTCGTCTATGAAAAAGCCATGGTGCAAAGGAGAATAATGCAGCCTTATATACAAGCCCGCCAAAAAAACAATAATAAGCGCTATTAAATATCTCTTTTTTATTTTAGTTAATTTTTTATAAATAATATTAGAAGATAAGATTGCAAAAATCATGATTAATAAAAGATTCAGGTAAGCAATAAGCGGCATAATTCCTTGGCTAAGCATTGGGTAAATCATTTATCGAATGCTTTCTTTTTTCTCATATACTCAAAAATTACCAATGCAATTATGGCAGATGCAAGAAGGAATATAATCAAAAATTTGCTTTTGGCGCAGACATTGCTTGTAAAAAGCCTTTTCGAAACTTCAGTTTCAATAAAAGCGGCTGTGAATAGGACAAGAGACGCAATTAATACCAATATAACAGAATCTTTCAGCACAATTTTAAAATTTTTGCCCCCTATTTTCTCTCTTATAAAAGCATGCGATAAAACTCCTCCTGCAATTGCCGCAATCAGGTATCCCCCGACTTCCGGGATAGCATGGAACAGCAGAACTCCAAGATTGCACAATGTAAAGGAATATACAAATAAAAAGCCGAAATCAGTGAGGTTGCTTTTCACGGCATTAGCCAATGCTGATGCAAATATAGATGCATTGAGGGTTATTAAAAACAATGCGCCCGAGCCGTAAAAAAGCGATAATACAAAGGATATAATCATGACATATATATTATTCCTAAAAATCCTTAAAAGTTCGCTTTCCTGGCCCATAGCAGGCGGAGGAGGCAATTTTCTTCCTTCCTGAACGACCTTTGTTTCTATGCTGTAGAGCTGCTGTTCTGACAAAACAATACCTGGAGAAATCAGCGCCACAACAAACAAAACAATGAAGACGCCAATGAAAAAATAAATGAAAAAATCAATTATATGCTCATGCTTTTTAAAAAAACTGATGTTTTTTTTCACTTCTATTTTTTCTTCCAGGTCAAATAATTTATTTACTGTAGGGACTATCAATATTACTGTAAATAATATTGTGGATATACCTATAAAGTTTGGAGTATTCCTGAATAAGATCATGGATGTAAAGAGCGAGATTATCGTAAAAAATACACCCAATAAAAAGGAATAAACCGGCCTCTTCTCTACCCATTTTGCCTTGAAAAGCTCTTCTACTACCATCTTCTTAATTCATTAAAAGCTTGAATTATTTTTTGCTCAGGCCAATTGCCACTTAATAGCTTTAGTTTAATCTCTTCTTGGCTGAAACCTTTATTTAAACTGGCGGCTATAAAACTTTTTAATCTGAAATAGTTTAAATCTTGCCCAGGCGCTTGGAGGCGGCTTATAGTCTGATAATGGCTGAAAGCCCTTTGCTGAGTGGGCCTTAAAATCCTGTTTTCAGGCGTGCTTTGGCTTTTTGATTTTTTCATGTAAAAAAATACAAGTATAGTGGCGATAAAGCCTATAAGGACAAAGTTAAGGAATATTGAGACAAATAGCGGAATATTCCCTCTATTTTCAGCCTCTTCTGCTGTAACGGAAGTTTCTGTCCCTGACTTTGATTCCACTTCCCTAGGGGTTTCCTTTGGAATATCCTGTTGCGCAGCTTGATTTTGATTCTGGATAGATGCCCTTTCATTAGTTCCGGATTGCCTTTCTAGGGTTTGTGTATTCTGGGTAGGAATAGCAGTGCATTGCTGGCAGTTTCCGCCGCAGTCTACTCCAGTTTCAGCCCTATTTTTCCACCCATCGCTGCAGGAAGGAATTGAACATCTTTTATCGGGGTTGCAATAATCGCTCCTGCAATCAGAATTAGCCAAGCAATGGGAATTATCAGTGCATACTGCGCAATTCCCACCGCAATCAACATCAGTCTCATTGCCATTCCTAAATTTATCATTGCACGCAATTGTAGAACACTTTCTGTCAGGATTGCAATAGTTGCTTTGGCAATCAGAATTAGCTGAGCATAACTTATTAACAGGGCATTTTGGGCATTTGCCGCCGCAATCCATGTCTGTTTCGTCCTGATTCTTAATATTATCATTGCATGTTGCTGTAGATTGGCTTGAACCCCCTTCTGAAACTTCATTATCCCCTATTGGGGGCGGAGGCGGAGGGGGCGGAGGCTGCGCAATTAAAGTCGTCATTAAGATTAAGAATAACAATATGGAAATAATTATGATACTCTTTTTCCTCATACTATTGCCTCTTTTAATGGGATGTCATCAAACTAATAAACTCTTTATTTAAATATTTTTATTTTATAGAATTAATTGCCAAATTTTAATACTTAATACTTAACCTTGCTCGAATCCACTTCATCATGCCATAAATGAATGCCGCCTTTAAGGTTTTTTGCATCAGTAAATCCCTTCTGCCTCAAAAACCTGGCAGAATGAAGGCTTCTGTTTCCAGTCCTGCAATAGCAGATTATCTGCTTCTTTTTGTCAAGCTCATTTAACCTGTTAGGAAGCTCATTAAGGGGTATTAAAACCGAGTTTTCAATCTTAGTTAATTCATTTTCATTGGGGTGCCTTACATCCAAAAGAATGAAATCCTCATTGTTTTTTATTTTTTCATTGGTAGCTTTTGGCCCTATTTCAATACTGCCCTCATTCTTTGTGCTTAGGTCATAACCACAGCCACCGCATTTAGCGCCTGTTAAGTCCATTCCGCATATCGGGCAGATGCTTATATAAAACATTTTTACTAGCCTATATAATCCATTTCCTGGCCTAGTTTTCCCTTTAGCCTCTTTAAGGCTGTTGTCCTTGCCACTTCGCTCAGCTGCTCGGTTTTTTTGATAACTTCTGATTCAATGTCCTTTATTTCCCTGTCCAGCTTTGCCGTATTTATTTTCAAATCCAGCTTTTTGTTCAGGATATCCAGAATTTCCCTTGCGCCCTTGATTCCCAGGTACATCGGATGGCCGTATGTCTCAGCAAGAAATGAAATTGCCTCAATGTTTCTTTGCTCCGCCAGGCCGAGCATCAGCCCTGAAACTCCTACAATAGGCCCTACAACCCCATAAAGCTTGTCATTAACCGTGCTGTCCTTGTACTTTTTTATTATCTTTTTTGAGTTGCCGGTGCAATACACCTGGGGCTTTTTGGGTATCTGCGCCAGGCCAATGCCTCCCAAGGTAATGACTTCCTTGCCGTTGAATCCTTCAATAATATCCAGGATTTTGTCCGAAAACTCATAGCTGCTTACCTCATCAACAGGCTGCACATCGCCGCCCATAAGCAAAAGGTCGCTTCTCTTGCCGCCAAATTTTTTGTAGAAAATCTCTATTTTTGGCAGCTCAATCAGATTGTCCTCATTTACAAAAACAGAATGGGGAAAAGCATAGGAAGTTATCTCATACAATTTTACTGATTTCAGCTCGTCAATCATGAAGTCGATTGCCACCTTGCCGACATTTCCAATGCCTGGCAGGCCCTCTATAAACACAGGATTCCTAAGCTTCGGCTTTTTTCCTATTTGCTGCAGTTTCCATGTGCTCATGCTAATCCCTTCTTTTTCAATTCCCCGGCTTTTGCTTTCCTTCTGTAGCTTCCGTAAGGGTCATCAAGGCTGAATTTCAATGGCCTTATGGCAATTGTTTTTCCGCCGCAGCATTCCTCTTTCATGGTATACCTGCCGCAGCTTTCACATTTCAAAATATGCCTCATTTTAAGCTTCAGCCCTTGCAAAGCTTCCTTCGCCCTGCCTCTTGATTACAAATTTAATCGCGGCTTCTGTCGAGTCTTTCAGTATCTGCTCTGCTTCCTTGTAGTCCTTGGCCTTGACCTGCACGTGGTAATTGCCCCCTCCAAGATACCTTAAGGCTATATTCCCCTTGCCGCTTTCCTGGGCTTTTTGCAGGGCCTCTTTTATTATTTCAATCCCATTTGGCTCGTAGCTGGTCAATTTCAGCTTTCCCTCGATTTCAACAATTACTTCTTTAACCCTTTGCTTTACTACCTCATCAAGGCTTTTGACCAATTTTTTGTCCAGGCCCAGCTCTTCTATCATCTTCGGGTTTGAAACAGCTTCCTGGAAAAAAGCAGAGATTGAAAGATGATTTTTCAGTATTTTTTCAGAAATCTCGTTGAAGAACTTACTGAGCTCCAGATTGTTGCTCTTTGCGACAAATTCTATTATCTTTTCCGCTTTTTGCTCCTGTTTTATTTCATCTACCTTGGCCCTTCTCTGGCTTTCAGTCACCCTTCTCAAAGACAGGTCGATATGGCCTTTTTCTTCATTAACTCTCAAAACCTTGCAAACGACTTTTTTCCCTTCCCTTACAAAATCCCTTATGTTCCTTATCCTTCCCGGGCTTACTTCAGAAATGTGAATCATGCCTGACTTGCCGTACTCGTCCAGAGTGCAGAAAACAGAATGAAACTGCACCTTTGTTATAGTGCACATAATAAGCTCATCTTCTTCCGGAAACCCCTTTTTCACCAAAAGCATTATTCCAGCACCTCTAAAATCCTTGCCTTGATTTTGCTTTTTCCGCCGCTGGGCTCTGCAAGAACCTTTCCGCAGACAAGGCATTCAACATTGGTTGCGGCCTTGCCGAACATTACCTGCTCATTTTTGCATTTTGGGCATCTTATCTTGATGAATTTACTGCTTGGTTGCCTTATTTCCATGAAAACACCACCTGTAAAACACAAAAAGTAATCCGCCGCTGTATATAAAGCTTTTTGTTGCTCGAATCGGGGGGTATTGTCAACTTAAGTAAGTGCGCCATTTAATTTCGCTGAGGCAAAGTGCCTGTGACAGAAAAAAAGAGATAGTTTTCCTTCATTAAAGCAATTAATATTTAAAAAATAAAAATATAAAGAAAACTGCCGAAGCGAAGGCGCACTTAAGTTGACAACATCGAATCGGCGCATTTGAATAAAATTTAAATAAAAATCAAAGAGAATGGGAAAATAAGTGATAGTTACTTAAACTCGACTTTTTTTGCCCTGAAGCCCTTCCTTTGAACATGCTGCTTTTTGCATTCCTTGCACTCATACCTCAAGTCAGTTTTCTTGCTTGTCTTTTTGCCCGCCATTTTGAACTTGCTTACTGCGGGCTTGCTGTACCTTCCCATATTCCCTATGCCTCTGGCTTTGCCCCTTTTTCTGGCCCTTAATTTGCTTCCATAGGTCATGCTGCTGGGCTTCCCTTTCTTTGTCTGGCTGACTTTATGCTCTGTATGCTTTTTGCAGTAAGGGCAGTACCTTTTAACATTTTTTGGCAGCTTCATGCTTTTTTGGTATTTGTAGTTAATTTAAAAATGTTTCTAAGATGATAGTATTTATGGCTTAATCTCTTAATCTTCCCTGATTTCTTCTGCCCTTCCTTTCAGCATTAGCACATCGGCAATCTCATTCGGCAGGTTTGCAATGTCATCCTCTTCAAAAGGGCCGTATTCTTCAAGCTCCTTGCCTACGAATTTAGGGACAGCATGCACAAACCTGACTAATTTTGTGTCTTTCCTTGCCTCGCTTTTCTCCTCAGCCCTTTCCATTTTTTCATTTTCCGCCTTTCTTTCCTCAATAGCTGGCACGCTCTCGTTCAGCAGGCTGTATAAAATCTCCTGCCTGAATTTGTCAAACAGGGCAACCAGGCTTTCAAAAAGCATTTTTTCCTCATTCAGCAGGGCGGAAGTGTCCATGACATTGCTTTTTGTCCTGCTTTTGTCCAGGGCCATCCCTATAACTTTCTTCTCCCTTTTGTCGTAAAGGTCTTTGAGGATCCTTCTTATATTCTCAATCTGCCTCTCTGTATTCCTTTTTTCATCAGCAGAAAACGGGCTTTCATTGCCCAATATGCTCCTTTTCTCTCTGATATAATTAACAACGTCCTCGAAAAAGCTTGCATCCAGCTTCTGCAGCTCAGTCCTGTCCTTCTCCCTTTTTAATATCTCGAATAAGGTCTCATGGGTTATGACAATCTCCTTTTTCTCCATTTTCCACCCCTTAATATGCAAATAGGAGTTATATTTATATAATTTCCTTTTTTACTGTGCAATATAATTGTCAACTTAAGCAAGTCTGCCATTTAAGTTCTCCTTAACTGGCATAATCAGAAGGGGGTGGGGAACATTATAAAAAGAATCAAGAGCAAACAATAAACCTATTCCCCCTTAAGTTTATTTTCATTAAAAATTCAATAAAAAACAAATAAAAATTTATCAAAAAAATACTATGGCAGAACTAACCTTTCAGGATTTGACTTTCAGGGAAGAAGATGAAAAAGTAAGGGTAAATTTCCTCAATATTTTTTACTTTTACCTTGATAAGGGGCTTTTGAACAAAATTGCGGCTTTTAAAATAAGCTCAAATGCCATATACTTTGAAGGCATTTCCGAGGAAAAGGCAAGGAGAAGGCTGTATTTGCTTTTGGAGCAGGGCTTTCAAAACCTGACTAACAGGCTTGACCATAAAAAAGCCATTTACATCCATAAAAATTCTCAGATACCATTAATCGGGACAAATTATTTCGGGCTTATAGACAGAGGCACAAACTTGATTGAGATAAAGCCGGTAACAAGCTGCAATTTAGGCTGCATTTACTGCTCTGTTGATGAAGGCCCAAAGTCAAGAAGAAAGGTTGATTTTGTCGTTGAAAAAGACTACATTATTGAGGAATTCAGAAAAATCGTGGAATATAAGGCAATTGGTAATATTGATGCGCATATTAATGCCCAGGGAGAGCCTTTGCTTTATGATGATATGCCTGGCCTTGTTGAGGATATAGCCAAAATGAGGCAGATAAAGGTTATTTCAATTGACACAAACGGAATCCTGCTTACAAAGCAGCTTGTTGACAGGCTTGCAGATGCCGGCCTTACAAGGATAAACCTGTCTTTGAATGCCCTTGATCCTAAAATAGCGGATTTAATGGCAGGCTTTCCTTATAACCTCAAGAGGGTAATGGAAATAGCAGCTTACATCCCTAAAACAAAAATTGACCTTTTAATTGCGCCTGTGTGGCTTCCAGGCTATAATGACAATGAGATTGTAAAACTGGCAAAATTTGCAAAGGATATAGGCGCTGGCAGGCATTGCCCTCCAATAGGCATACAAAACTTTCTTCCTTACAAGTTTGGGAGAAATCCTGTTAAGGAAGTTTCTATTGACATGTTCTACAAAAAGCTCAGGGAGATGGAAAAAGAGCACAATATAAGGCTTATTTATGATAAAGAGGACTTTGGCATTGTCGAGGCTAAAGAGCTTCCCAAACCCTTTAAAAAAGGCCAAATAATTGAGGCAGAAATAGCATTTCCAGGCAGGCTGAAAAATGAAATGCTTGCAGTGGCAAAAAACAGGCTCATTTCAGTGCCAAACTGCGATAAGGAAAGCGGTTTTATCAGGGTAAAAATAAGGCGAACTAAGCATAATATCTTTCTTGGAGAGTTATTAAGTTAGAATCTAAGCATTGAGGCCGCTTAAACGCTCTGTCAATTCCCCAAACAAAATGCGCTTCTTTTCCGGGCTTAGATGAAACAAAACTTTTGAGATTAGTGCGTTGGAAACTGTAAAGATATAATTTACTTTAATGATGCTATCTTTTATGGCGCCTTCTTTTTTTGTTAGAGAAATGCCTTTCATTTCCAAATTGCTTGTTATTCCTGCAATAACCACATTATTAAATTCTTCAAAAAGTACGACAGCAGGCCTTGTTTTTATCTCAAAAGTATCTGTAAACTGTACTTTAGTAAGAATTACGTCGCCACTTTTAAGCATTTTCCCACTCAACATCCTCTTTGTTGTCCCAAAGCTCTTTCATCTTATGCTGCTGAATTTTATGTAAGAATTCATCATATTGGTTATTGCTTTTTGCTTTTTTAAAGATGTCTACCATACGAGCAATTAATTCATTATAAGACTGCCTGGGGTGCTCTTTAATCTTTTTTAAAGATTCCACAATCTCTTTGTTTAATTGCACAGTTGTCGTTTCACTCATTTTACCTACTTATAGCTTCCTATAGGTTCCTATATATAAATCTTTTGTTTATTGGAGAATAAAAGTTATTACTACTTTATAAAATTAATAATAAAGAAAAAGAAAAATTAAGGAAGTTTTGCTCCCTTTAAGCTGTTGTCTCTTCAGCTGCCTCTTCCATCATGCCAGCTTTCTTTGAGGACTCTGCCACTGTCAACTGGTTGTTGACTTTCTTGACCTCAACAGCAGTTCCTTTTAACTGGCTCTTGTAATCCTTGTAGTTGGCAACAACCTGCGCTGCATTTCTTGTGTCTAATGCGCTGTAGCCTGCTATAAGCATTGCAACATTGCCGTCGTTTTCGTACAATTCAACCCTGCCTACTCCTGGCTCGAATCCAGCAGCACAGTCAGCAGGATTTCCTAATACGGTTGCAGCAGCTGCGTTAGCACAAGGCCCTCCAACAAGGATTGAGTTTACAGCCTTGACATTTGAGACTTCAGATGCAAGCTTTGTTGCTCCAACTTCAATCTTTTGAAGTGTAACAGCATCTCCGCTTGTTGCTCCAGTCTCTGTAAATGTCACTCCTTTTGATACAATGTAAACCAAAGGCACTCTCTGCTCCTGTGGGTACTCAATGAACACTTCATTCGGGTCATTTGTTGGCTTGTACTGCTTTACATACGCCCCATAAGAGGTATATGCGTACTGGTTTTTATCGTCTCCTTCTGGTGTAAGGAACGAATGTACCTGAGGACCTGTTAATCCTAATGCTACTTCTCCGCTTGCAGCAGAAAGGTTCCACTCCAATTGATTTGGAGCCAAGTCATCAAAGTCATCAGTGTTTGGTGTGTCAATCATTATAACCACACCACCTGTGGTAGAGTTGTCTATTGATATATTTGCACCATACTTAGTGTTTATACCAATATCTTTACCATATACATTGCCCACACCAAGCTTATCTGTGCCTGAAAGACCTCCAGATGCGTCCAAATCAACCATTATGTTGAAGTCATTTGCCGTGCCTGCTGAGACGTTGTACACTTTATATGTCCCTCCGCCTATTTTAATTTGGGCCACTTCAGCTGCAGCTTCTATCACGCCTGCCGCAATTGCAGTGCCTGCGCTAAGGGTTCTCTCAATTGTCTCTCCACTTCCCAAATCCTCAAACTTGATTTTTGGGTCAGTGGATGTTAACTTATCAGCTCCCTTGTATCTCAAGGCAAAACTCTGTCTTTCACCACTTTTATCAGTGTAATCAGTTATAACAAAGTAGTCATTCTTGGTTATAGTTACGTTTTCCTGCACTATCAAGTCATCGTCGTTATCTCCCATTTTAGTAACAGCTCCTCCTGACGTATGTAGGACAGGGATTTTTGCCTTATTTCCCTTTCCATCAACAAACTCTAAGTCATAATCGTCTGAGCCGCTTGTTTTAATATTGATCTCTTGTGTCAATTCTTTGCTAAGCCCTCTATATTCAATGTCCCATCCTTTCGTAAAAATCAACTCTGGCTCTTTTAAATCAGGACTCTCTGTTAATTTTCCTCCTGCAGGCACCCAATAGTCATCATCTGCAGTCATGTTGATTTTAATCTTATCAAGCTTAAATGTACTATTGTCATCAGTAGCTTCGATAGCTACATTCGCACCATCAATTGTTTCATCATCTACCTTTAATTCGTTACTGCTTCCAGTATTCTCTACATCAGTGCTGAAACACCTAATGTGGTTCCATCAGATATCTTGTCAGTTTCTCCGTCAAGCAAATCCCTTGTTCCTTCTCCGTTTATTGTGAACTTAGCGCTGTTTGCATCTACAAAGTTTGACGTAACTTCATAGTCTTTTCCGCCAATTGTGTACGTCTTTGTGTTTCCTTCAACCAAGGTGTCTTTTACAGAGCCTCCCATTAAAATTAATTTGACACCTCCGCCTGATGTAGTTAATCTTCTTGCTTGCACAACCGTGTAAGGTTTTCCTAGCATTGTAAGGTCTGCATCTTCAATGTCTGTCAGGTATAGGCCCGTAGTTGATGCAGCTCCAGCGCTGTCATCTACATCTGATTCAAGAGAAGTTGTAAATTCCAACTCATATCTTGCAATCTGCCTGCTGTTTGGAAAATACAGGAAATCTGCTGTTACATCATTGTCATCTTCAAGCAGTTTAACATAACCGCTGCTCGAGTCTTCAAAATACAGTCTTTGATCATATGGAGAATCTCCTTTACCGTTTGTTGCTGTTAATGTGGCTAATAGAGTCGGCAATTCTGTGTCATCTATAAATGAATTAGACGTTATGTTTGATATTGACTCTTGGTTTGCATTGCCACTCTCCAAATTTTCGCTTATTTCCAGAATCTTTGTTGATGTTCCTACTTTCCAGGCTTCTCCTTTGTTGCAGCAAACTGCATGCTTATAGCTATATCAGAAACGCCGATAACATCTTCTGCAGCAGCTTTGTCGCCTACGACCAGAACACCGTTGAATTTGCCGTCTTTAATAAATGGCGCAGGGTAATTAGCCAGGTCAGCAGCCGCGAATGCTCCCATTAAAGTAGCACCCATCATTGTTGCTCCTGTACCTAGAGCCATAATCTTCTTAATTGCTTTTTGAAATCTCATTTTCTTAACACCTCATAGTTTTTTTTAAATATCGTGCAACTAACCTATAGAGGTTAGTATCTAACCAACTAATAGGCAACAAATGGTATTTAAAGCTTACGGTTCTTTTAGTCATTGAAAAATATATATTGCAACATATATTTCCTCTGGTTTTGCCTTAGTTGGCTATTATTGTTATATATAGAGCCTCTATTATATTAAGCTTTTGCAGGCGAAATAATACTCCTTTGCTTAAATAAACGCAAGGGGGTGGGGAACCTAGGGGAGTGGTAAAGAGCAAGGAGCAATCTATTCCCCCTTAATTTTTATAAAAGTCAAATCCAAAAAATTAATTAAAATCAAAAAATATAAATAAACACTGATTTAAACAATGAAATTCCGCTCATTAAAAATGAGTGGAGTGAATTGTGCTCAAAAACCACACATACATAGTCGTGGAATTTCAAGCATCAAAAACCACCTCACATATACTTTTGATAACCCAATCATGCCACCTGTCTTTGACAGGTGGTTTTTGACAAAATCAAAATAAATGATTAAAGTCTGCAAATATACAAAAAGAGGTGTAGTAGAGGGCTCTTTAAAAGACCTGGCAACTAAAGCTGTATGCTGGGCAGACTGCCTTTCTCCGGAAAAAAAAGACTTTGAGGAAATTTCCCGGCTAGTGGATATGGATGTATCCAATCTAAAGGACACGTTAGCTGAAGAGGAAAGGCCGAAAGTCCAGGATTTGGACAAGTACTCTTTGATGACGTTCAGGGCGCCGTTTCTTGAGCATGAGGAAATGCACGTTACAACAACCTCTGTTGCAATTTTCATATCAAAAAACAAAAACAATCTCATAACACTGAGGACAAAGGAAATAGCCTCCATTGAAAGGATAAGGCAGATCCTTCTGGAGAGAAACACCCTGCTGCAAAAGGGCACAAGCTTTTTCCTGTACAGGCTTCTTGACGAAATTCTGAATTCCTATTTCCTTATTTTAAGCACCATAGAGGAAAAAATTGACAGGATAGAAGATGAGGTTTTTGAGAAGCCAAGCAGGCAGACAGTGCAGCAGATTTTCGCGATTAAAAAGACTCTTATTTTTTTCCATAAGGCTTTAACAGCAAACAGGGAAGTCATAACCTCGATAGAAAAGGAGTATGTGAAGGAGATTGACAAGAAAAATATCAAGCGCTTCAGGTCTTTATACAATGACATAACCCAGTTGATAGACACAGAAGGCACTTACAGGGATATCATGACAGGCACCCTTGAAATCTACCTGAGCTCAGTTTCAAACAACCTGAACCAGGTTATGAAAACCCTGACAATTGTGGCATCTTTCATTTTACTGCCGACTTTGATTGCAGGAATTTACGGGATGAATTTCCACTTTATGCCGGAAATAAATACACAATTCGGGCAGAAATACGGCTATTATTTTGCCTTGTTCCTGATGGGATTTTCTATTTTGCTGATGTACTTATATTTCAGGAGAAAGGGATGGATAACCGGAAAAACTCCTTGAATTCCCCATGATTTTACCCGGCCCTAGATGCGCATTGACAGCTCTTTCTATTGCAGGACCCTGTAAAAAACGTCAAATATGGGCGTGTCTGTTGTTACAAGAAAATAATGGAAGCCAAGGCTGTTGCATGTTTCCTCAATCCTGGCGCAATGCTCGTCCAGCATTTGCTGGTACTGGACCCTGGCTCTTGGGCTTACGTAAGTCCTTAGGATATCTTTGCTTTCAGCATCAATCAGCTTGAAGTCGCCCTGCATCGCAAGGTTTTTTTCAATAGGATCCAGAACCTGGATTATTTTCACTTCATGCTCGCCAAGCATGTATATGGCTTCGATGACCTCGTCCAGGTTCATTAAAAAATCCGAAACAAGCACAAGCATCGATTTGCTTCCTACAACTTTTTTGTATTGCAGAATGCTGTCAAGAATTTTTGAGTTGCCCTGCGTTTTCACGCTGTTCATGTGGAATATCATCGAAGCGAGCTGCGACATGCCCCTTCTTGGCTGAAAAACATCGAGCTTTTCGGCAAATGTCGAGAACTGGAGCTTTTCATTTTCCTTCATAGCCAGGTATCCGAAGCCAACGCCTATCATTGCGGCATAATCAAACTTGCTTATCGGCTTGCCAAATCCCATGGAGGCGCTGCAGTCCATAATCGCGTGCACAGTCAAGTTCCTTTCTTCCTCGTACGTCTTAATGTACAAATCATCAGTTCTTGCGAAAACCCTCCAGTCAATAAGCCTTATGTCATCGCCGGGCGTGTAAATCCTATGTTCTTTGAAAGTCAGGCCGCGGCCTGTTGCAACAGACTTCCTCGGTCCCATATAGCTCGACGTAACTCTTTTTTTAATGACCAGATGGAACCGGTCTAATTGCTGCAAGAAGTCGGTGCTTATCATTTTTTATTGATATTTTTTTAAGTAATTTTTATTTTTTGTTCGTTATTGATTTTTTGAATTTTAGTTATTGGTTGTCTTTATTTTTGTGGTTTTATTTTTCAATGATTCGATTTTAACATTATGGGCACAAACACAATAACAATTATTTGCGTACTTGGTTGTGTTATTTTTTGTTTTTATTATTTTTTTGAATTAAATTTTAATAAAAATAAATAACGCGGTAAATCACTAAGTTAAGGCGCCTTTAATCCCTTGAATTCAGTCGCGCAGTTAATTGAACCGGCTTCTTTTACTTTACCTTGTCCAAGATATGCTTGATGGCATCATCGGTTGTCATGCCTTTTCTCTCAGCTTCGAAATTCAGTATAACGCGGTGCCTCAGAACCGGGTATGCCATCGCATTTATGTCCTCGTTGCTTACATGATTCCTGCCGCTTACCAGGGCCTTGGCTTTTGACGCCAGTATTATCCCGATTGAGGCTCTTGGCGAAGCGCCATATTGTATGACATCCTTGTTAGTCCTTGTGGCTACTACAATCTTCAAAGCCCTTTGCTTTATGTCGTTTGCGATTGGAACCTGCCTTGTCAGGCTTTGCAGGCTTAGCAAATGGTTCTTGTTCAATATCACCTTGAGCTTCTGCTCGGTTATTTCCGCAGCATACTTCTCCACTATTTCAGCCTCCTCTTCTATTGAAGGATACCCTACCTTGATTTTCAGCAAAAACCTGTCAGCCTGCGCCTCCGGCAATGGGTATGTGCCTTCCTGCTCTATGGGGTTTTGTGTTGCCAAAACAAAAAATGGCAGATCAAGCTTGAATGTATTGTTTCCAACAGTAACCTGCTTTTCCTGCATTGCCTCGAGCAAAGCGCTTTGTGTTTTTGGGGTTGCCCTGTTGATTTCATCAGCCAGGACTATGTTTGCAAACACAGGGCCGGGCTGGAATTTAAACTGCCTTTTTCCCGAAGTTTCCTCTATAATATAGGTGCCGGTTATGTCAGAAGGCATTAGGTCCGGGGTGTTTTGTATCCTGCTGAACTTTAGGTTCATTAAGTCGGATATTGTCCTCACGACAAGGGTTTTTGCCAGCCCCGGGTAGCCCTCAAGCAGGGCGTTTCCGTCGCATAGTATGGCAACCAATATCTGCTCAATAGCGTCATCCTGGCCAATCACGACCCTATGTATCTCCTTAAATATGGCATCAAATACAGGCTTATAGTTCTTCATGAATGTTCACCTCTTTAAGCATTATTTTTAATTTTTTCGCTTGTAATCATAATCCCTTTTATTAATCTTTATTATTTTATTTAATTTCATTGATTATTTTTATTTATTGTTTTTCTGAATCTTAGTTATTGGTTGTTTTTATTCTAAATTATTTTATTTTTTGTTTTTATTTAATTTTTAATCAAAATAACAATTTTCCTCTTCATCCTTTCGCTAATTTCTTGAAATAGCTTTTTACTAGCTCCTGCTGCTCTTGCGGCACATTCTCCTCAAGGGCTGTTGCGCCTTTAATCTCAACATCTTTCGGGAATATCTCATCAAACTGCTTCTGCTCTATGTCTCCTGTGTCCTTGACGCTTACCTCGAAATTAACCGGCTGTATCTTGATGTCAAGCTCCCTGTTGCCCAAAACCGCCAATGAGCTTTCGCCGTAAATATCTTCTGTCGTATTTACCTCCACAAAAACATTTGCGCCTCTCCTTATGGGCAGTTTTTCTATGACTTCGGGCAAAAAGCCGAACAGATTTTTCAGGTCTACCAGCTGTATATTGAAGGTCGAGGTAAACACTATGATAAATGACAGTATTATGGATGCAAAAACCTTGTAGGATATGTTTTTTGTCTGCAGGAATTCCGCTATGCCCACATTCTTAATGTCCTGCATAATCTCGCTCTGCAGCTCATCAACAACAGGATTCTCTAAATTTATGTTGTCGGCAGCAGTCCTCAGCTTCTCATTCAGAGGGCTGTACTTGCCTTCAACAATCCTTATCTTGTTTTTTCTGAATTTTGAATAGGCTGAAAGTACAAAGTATATGGCTGCCGGAACCAAAGCTGAAATCGGGTAAAGGTTGAACAATGACAGGAATAAATACACGACAAGGAAAAGCAGTATCGTATGTATCAGGGTTTCAAACAGGAATATCTCATTTAACGTCCTGTTGACTTCATTTATCAAGTTAGCAAAGTTTTTCATTTTAACTACAGTCGCTGTCAGAGCCTCCTGCCGCAATCAACTTTGTGCATATCCTGTCAATATCATCTTCCAAACCACCAACTTTGCTTTTTAAAGACGTTGTCTGGCTTTTTTCGCTTGCCAAATCCTGCTGCACCTGCGCCAAGATGACTTTTTTGTTTTCAAGCTCCACTTGTGCCGCTCCTAACTCGCTTTTTGTCTGCGTAACCTCAACCCTTAAATTTGTATTATCCCTCTGGAACTGCAGGTTTTCATCGCTTATATCCTTGTATTTGGAGTCCAATGCGCTCCTGTCAGTTTCCGCCTTTGTCTTTAATTCATAGGTTTCATTAAGCGCCTGCTTTTGCAGCCCAAGCTCCTTTGTGACTTTTTGAAGCTCGGTAAGCTTGGTATTATATTCCAGGCTGATGCCTTTCAAGGTTATCTGGTAATAAACAGCAAAGCCTGTAAACAAAACCAGAGATGCTATTATCAAAACCAAAAGCCCCAAATTGACGTTTTTTTTCATGAATGCCATTTTAATCACATATAGCTTTTATTTTCCCATATCCTCCTTAAAAATATTTCAAACAGCAGCAAAATTATCGCTGCAAGCACGAAAGGCCATTTGAATTCAGTGGCGTCTACCTTTATCCTTTTAGATTTTTCCTTTATAAATGCTATCATTTCTTCAACATCGTCCCTTTCAAAAACCTTTCCCCCTGTTTGCGTAACAAGGCTTGTAAATTCCCTGTTCAGCCCCAGCTTTTCGTATTCGCTGTTGTAATTGACGGCAAAATCAGCGCCCAAGACATTATGAAACCCAGTCCTTGTCGGCTCGAAAAATGATGTGTATAAATTAACATCGCTTTTCACGAATGAAAGCTTTTCGTGCTTTGGAACACTATTAGCGATTACGCTGACTAAAGCAGATTTGTCTATTGTTGTGTCCTTGATGTTGACATCAAAATCCTTTTTCCTTCCCAGGTCGCCAATAGCCCAGTTAATGCTTTTTGTTATCAGCTTAGAGTTTCTTTTATTTAATAATTCCCCTGCCCATTTGCCTCCATCGTCAGTCCCTAAGGCTACGATTCTTCCCGAGCCGTAGCGCCCGGCAACTAGGATAGGTATGTTCTTGTTTGTTGTAACCAAAATCCTGGCATTTGGCTTAGGCAAAACAAAATTATAGCCGCTCACAACAGCTTCGAGGCTGACATTCAAAGTTATGAAGTGGGTATTGTCCAAAATCACCAGACTGTTGAAAAAATCCTTGTCCTTGCCTTCAGGCTCGCCAAACAAAATCTTTAATTTGTTTGAGGCATCAGCGGGAAAATAAACCCCTTCCCCGAAAAGCGCAACTTTTGACAAAAATTCCTGCTCCTGCCTGTCAACAGCTCCAACGCCTACAACATAAGTTTTTATGCCTCTTGATGCAGCCTGCCGGACTGCTTCTAAAGCCGCTATTTGCGGTGGTAGGCCGATGCCTCTGCCGTCAGAAATTAAAACAATGTTTTTTCCGCCTCCGGCATTGTCAAGCATCTTATGGCCTAGTTTAATTCCTCCTTCTATCTCGCTTTGGCCTCCACCCTTTAGCCTTGAAAATTTGTCGACAAGCTCTTTCTTTTTGTCCTTTAAAGGGTAAATATCCTGCACTTTTCCGACAAAGGGCGAACTGTAGGTTCCTATTACCACAGCACCGACATTGTTTTTTTCGTGTAGGCTGTCCAAAACGCTTACGCCCAAAGCCTTTATTACATCATCATAATTCCTGAATTCACGCTCCCCCCTTTGGTTTATAACCTCAATTGTTGATCCTGAAACATCCAAGGCAACGACTATGTGTATATCACTCTTTTCTCCCTCTTCACCAGTCCCTATTTTCACGGGCAGCAGCGAAGGGAACAGTATTCCGGGGTTTTTATAGCCTCCCCTGTCATAGGAATTCTGGCCTCCAATAACAATAAGGCCGTTTCCATCCTCGACATATTTCTCAATTTTCTCATAATGTGGTTCAATCTTGTTTATTGGCAGGTCGTTCAGCACAGTGGCAAGATATTGGCTTAAGTCGCCGGGAACCTCAGAAAAAACAGAGACATCATAAATCTCGTTGAGGTCGCTTACCATGGGGGAGCTTTTTTCCGAGACAAACAGGATTTTCGGCCTGCCGAATACCTTTACTGTTTTGTAATAAGCATTGTTTTGCGAAAAGTGATCCTCGCTGCCGACATTCAGCAGTTCTGCCTTGAATTTATGGTAGCCTTCAGTCAGTTTTTTGTTTATTGTGAATGTTTTGCTTTCATCGCCGCTCTGCGCAAGCACAATTTCCTCGTCAAGCCTTACTTCAAGGGTGTAAGGAATGCTCCTGCCGACATTGTTGACACGAACAATAAAATTTTCTTCAGAGTCTTTTATCGCCTCAGAGGGGCCTTCAATCACGACATTGACATCACTTCTTACTGGCTCCAGGCTTAATGTGCTTACTGTGGTGTTCAATGAGGCTGCCAGCAGCATAATATCCCCAAGCAGTTTGCCGGAATTGCTGTTCCCATCAGTTATGACCAAAACATTTTCATCCCTGTCAATGTTGTTCAAAATCCCGTCTCCTATAGCCGATTTTTCCCCTGCAGCAATATGCCTTAAAGTTACTGGAACATTGCCTTTCAGCTTCTCTGCAAGCTCGCTGCCTACTTTGCCGTCAAATAAATTAAAAGAGCTTGAATTGTCGACAAGTATTGTTATCCTTGGGTTCCCCTTCACAGTTGTCTGCTCCAGGATAAAAGGCGATGCAATCGAGAAAATGACAAGGGCGAAAATCAATGACCTTATTGTGAAAAATATCATGCGCTTTCTTTGCTTGCTCCTGTCGTAGGAGCTTTGCTCCCCTTTGTCCGCAAACCTCACGAAATTCCTTTTTATAAGAAAATATAAAGCTGCAACTACCAGTATAATCAATAAAACCAGGTAGGAATACCTCAGGCAAAACTTCGAGATGCAAAAGACTTTGCTCAGGTTAGGCAAAACTACCACTTACAAGTCACCTCTCCTTTTTATGTAAAATACCTCAAAGCACATCAGCAAAAACACCATTGAGAGCAGCAGCACATCAAGGCTGAAGTTTCTTTCCCTTCCTTCTTCCTCCAGGATATCGGCTGCCTTTTCCTTTTCCAAAATGCCTTTCACGTTTATGCCGGATTCCTTTTCATCCAAGAGATTGGCTGCAAATTTCTTGCCGCCGTATTCATAAATCCCGGCTTCATCAAAAATTATTTTTGATGTTGTCAGTGTTGACGATGGTGTTTTTACCTTTTGCTCATTTACCGTTATCACCCTTCCTGTTTTAAAGTTAAAGTCCCTTATGTCCTCGATTTCCGCCATGAAATTTATAAGCTCATTCCAGAAAATAGGGTAGGAAGGCAAAGTTTCAAAATCGCTTGCATCGTCAATAAGCCCGTAGTAAAATACTTTGCCCTTCTGCAGCCCTTTTAAGGCCAAAATTGGAATCTTGTCAATGGACGCAATTGTCAATGTGCCTACAGCAGCCTCTGCATTAAAATACCTCCCTATTGTTGCAAAGCATGGCTCGTTTCCAAACTGCTTGGTAAGCTGATTAACAACATCAAGGCAAACCTTTCTTGCATCCTCCACCCTGTTTTTTATGTTTACGACCTTTGCATCATGCAGGTTAATCTCTTCAAGGTCATTTTGCGCTGTAATGATTAAATTGCCCCCGTTTTTCGCATAGCTTGACAAGTCCTGGAAAGTGCCTGGCAAAATGCCGTCCCTTTTGTTTACATTGTTTACCTCATGCACAATAATGACATCATGCTTATACGGCTCTACTTTATCCCCTTCTGTATTGATTGTAAGCACGGGCGGATTGACGACATTCAGCGCAATATCCCTGGAAGCCCTTAAAGCGGTTTCCAGATTTGTGTTTTTCCTGTTTGTTATCAATAGCACATTCACCTGCTTCTTTAAGGGGGCGCTTATATAAGCGATGTCGTCTACCGGGAAATTGTCCTTTGGCTCTATCTCTATTGCGCTTATTCCGGTAGGAGTGTCATCAAAAATAAAGCTTTCAACGGAATTCGGCAGTATCTTTATTTTCCCTGATTCAGCCAAAACCTCTTTTCCCTGCGTTAATTTCAGCTTCACTGTCTTTTCCTCGTCGTTAAAGTTTTTAATATAAGCCTTTATAGAGTGCTTTCTTACTTCCATGTTTATTATCCCTACATTTCCTGCTTTGTTTGAAACATCCACAAAATTGACAATCCTTTCATCGGTTTCAGTGGCCCTTTTTACAACGAGCAGGTCTGCTATATTGACATTTGCAAAATCGCTTATAACAACAATCCTTCCTGGCTTGTCTTCCAGCAGGTCCCTTGCAAGCAGAATTGCATCGCCTAAGTTTGTTGCTGTAGCCTTTGGCTCCAGGCTTCCTAAAATGTCCAATGCAACCTCTTCATCCTCTTCCTCCAAAATAATTAAGGGTATGCTTTCCGCAAGTATTATGCTGTTTCTGCCGCTTAAAGTGCTTTTTGCCTCTTTTATTGCATTGTCAAACCTCATCTTTCCATTTTCCTGCGCCTGCATCGAGGCGCTCGCATCAAGGATTATCACTGTATTTTCCAGGGAAACATCATAAGGCAGCCTTATGAAAGGCGATGCTACTGCAAAAGACAATCCAATAAATATAAGCAATTGGACAAAAAACAGCAGGTTTGTGAGGAATCTTCTCAGGAAAGAGTACCTTTTTGACATCTTCTGCTCTTTGATTAAAAACATCAATGAAGGAATTATCCTGTCCTGGGGCTTCGGCCTCCTCATGTAGAGGATTATGAAGGGTATCAGGCTCAGCAGTGCAAAAAGCCCTATTGTGTTCGTGAAAGCCATTTCATCCTCTTTTTTGATTTTTTATTTTATTTTTTTGAATTATTTTTTATTGGGTATTTTTTATTGTTTCTGTCGGTTTTCATTGTTTTAATCTCCTTGTCCCATGTTTTTTAAGCAAATTCTCCAAATCCTTCTCGCTTATAAGCTCTTTTACAACAATTAGGTAATTATCAACCTGATACCAGTATAATTCTGTGTCTATGCTTATCTTTAATTCATTCCTAGCCTCTATCGGCAAAGTTAATTGGCCCTGCTGGGTTAATTTTGCCTTTCCAATAAATTTAATATTCATTTATTCCTCTTTGGTATTAAATTATTAATTTTAATAAAAATATTAAAATATAAAAAAATATTAATATTTTTAGAATTATTAAATTTATTATTTATAAATGTTGCGATTATAGGTATAACATAAACAAATAAAAAACATTTTTATACTGTAAGGATTTAAAGAATCTGATGTTTAGGGCATTCAGGACAGAATGGTATGAAAAGAAGCTCAGAAAGCTCAGCATGGATGAGCAGGAGAGAGTCAGGCATATTGAGCAGGAATTAAAGAATAACCCTTATGATGGAAAGCCGCTCGGCTACAATTTCTTCAGGGAAAAGAAATTTGACGGGAAAAGATTGCTTTTTTTGGTTTATGAATCCCATAAGGCTATATTTCTTATAACAATCACCGATAAGAAAACACAACAAAAGGTTATAGACTTGATAAAAGTTAATCTAGACATATACAAAGAGCAGTTGGAAACAATACTAAAGAACCTTTAAACTTCTTTTACCTTTCCTGTCAGGACATCCTTTATCCCGTGCGCTATATCTTCGAGAAGCTCTGTATCTACTTCTTCCTTCTTTTTCAGCCTTTCATATTCTTTCTTTGGAATTGTGATTGTTTCAGATGCCATATCAGACTTAACTAGCCATTTAACTATATAAATTTTTGGTTTTCTAGTATTGTTTTCGAGGTGGAAGGAAATAGATGGTTAAGTTTATTAAGATAAATTATAAAGAAGAATATTTGATGAAGAAAAAATAAATTCTACATACCATATTGCCCCAAAAAGCCTATTTTAGCCCAAACCAACCTATTACGCACTACTACCAATTTTTCAGAAATATTTAAATACAACCAATTAATATAGATGATTTATGGCAAAAAATTTGTTTTATTATAACTTAACCTTGCTTTCAACTACTTCTACAACTACAACAACCGCTTAATCGGGTTTCATTGTTTTGCTCCAGATTTTTTAATCAATAATTTTATAAACCTAAATAAAAAATAAAGCAAAAATGGCGAAAATCAAAATAACGCTGCCGGACGGAAAGGAAAAAGAATTTGCCAAAGGCGTAACAGCTTTTGAAGTAGCTGAATCCATAGGGCAGAGGCTTGCAAAAGACGCTTTGGCAGCAAAGATAAATGACAAATTAGTTGATTTATCCTTCAAAATCAATGAGGACTCAAAGATAAAGATACTAACTTTTAATGACGGGGAAGGCATGGATATTTTCAGGCATTCAACAGCTCATTTACTGGCTCATGCCGTAACTGACCTGTTTCCTGATGCAAAGCCGACTATAGGCCCTGCAGTTGATGAGGGCTTTTACTATGATTTTGACATTTCGCATAATTTTACGCCTGAAGACATAGGGAAAATAGAGAAAAGGATGCAGGAAATAGTGGATAAAGACTACAAGGTTGAAAGGCTGGAATTGAGCGAAAAGGAAGCAGAGAAAATCTTCAGGGACAATAAATATAAAATTGAGCTGATTGATGATTTCAACGAGCCTACTTCCGCCTATGAGCAGGGCAGCTTTATTGACCTTTGCAGGGGTCCTCACCTTCCGAATACCGGAAAAATCAAGGCTTTTAAGATAATGAAAATTGCCGGAGCTTACTGGCGCGGTGACGTAAAAAATAAGCAGCTGCAGAGGGTTTATGGCATTTCCTTTCCTGAAAAAAAGCAGCTGCAGGACTATCTAAAATTGCTTGAGGAAGCTGAAAAAAGGGACCATAGGAAGATAGGAAAGCAGCTTGAGCTGTTTTCTTTGCATGAGGAAGGCCCGGGATTTACCTTTTTCCATCCAAAAGGCATGACGATAATAAACATCCTGAGGGATTTTTCAAGAAAAGTCCATTCAAAAAACGGCTATGAGGAAATACAGACCCCTTTGATATTGAATAAGAGGCTCTGGGAGCAGAGCGGCCATTGGGAGCATTTCAGGGAAAACATGTACTTCACGAAAGTCGAGCAGCAGGATTTTGCAATAAAGCCGATGAACTGCCCGGGCGCTATTCTTGTTTTCAATGAAAAGCTGCATTCTTACCGCGAATTGCCGAAAAGGCTGCTGGAATTCGGCATGGACCACAGGCACGAGCTTTCAGGAGTTTTATCCGGGTTGTTTCGCGTAAGGGCTTTTACTCAGGATGATTCGCATATTTTCATAACCCCTCAGCAATTGGAAGGCGAGCTTATCAAAGTTATAGATCTAACAGATTATTTCTACAAAATTTTCGGCTTCACGTACACTGTTGAATTGTCAACAAGGCCTGAGAAATTTATGGGCAGAGTTGAGGAATGGGAAAAAGCGGAAAGCGCATTAAAAAATGCTTTGGAGAAAAAGAAGCTGCCTTACAAAATAAACACCGGAGAAGGAGCCTTTTATGGCCCTAAAATTGATTTTCATATCAGGGATTGCCTTGGAAGGACATGGCAGTGCGCAACTGTCCAGGTAGATTTCCAGATGCCGCAGAAATTCAATGTGAAATATGTGGCAGAGGACAGCAAAAAATACACCCCAATAATAATCCACAGGACAATTTACGGAAGCATTGAAAGGTTTTTGGGAATTTTAATCGAGCATTATGCAGGCAGGTTTCCATTATGGCTTGCTCCGATTCAAGTGAGGATTTTGACGGTTGCCGACAGGTTTACAGATTATGCAGAAAAAATAAAAGAAGAATTGGAAAAAAACGAGCTTAGAGTTGAATTAGATGCAAGGACAGAATCTGTAGGATATAAAGTGAGGGAAGCGCAGGCCCAAAAAATTCCTTTGATTATAACAGTGGGTGAAAAAGAAGAGAAAACAAAAACTTTGGCAGTAAGAACTTTAGATAATAAAGTTTATTTCGGAGTTAAATTAAATGATCTTATCAAAAATATCAATGAGAATATAATGGAGAAGAATGAAAGGATTGAGTTTTAAAATTCTAAAATTTTATTGAGACTACTTTAAAATAGATATATTTAAATATGATTTCTTTCGGAGTATGGTTTTTATAGGATTGGGGGTTTTAAATTTGGATTCAGACGGATTACTAAAACTATTGGAAAAAACTGATTCGGAATTATTAAGGAAAGCCCATGGGCAATTAGGCACTGTTATCACTTCTTTTCAAGCTTTTTATGAAACTTTGGGTATTATTCTTGACGGGCATGAGGAGGCAGCCACCCAAGGACACTCTATTGATTTAGCAGTAGGAGGTGCAACTCCCCTTAAAGAAAAAGCAACCATAGATGGAGCAGACAGGCTTGGACATACATCAGCATACATAACCCAAAATGGAATTTTAGGAATAGGGGATATTAAAGAATTTGAAAGGCTTACTAATGAGCAACTTATAGGCATCATAGCTGAAAATTACCATAGGCAAAGACGCAAGAGAATTAATCTTCACGGAATAACCATTTCTGAAGAAAAGCTCTACTCAAAAACAGAGGTAATGAAGATATTTGATTTAACTCCGAGCAACCTGAATAACATCCTATACAATAATAAACAAATGAGGATAGAAAAGGGAGGCAAAATTCTGGGAAGCCAGATTATAAGATATCACTTCAGACCTGATGGCAGGTCAAAAATGTCTTATGGGGATTTTGCATCACTTTTATTTGTAAGTATAGAGCTTATACAGGAACTTGCAGATAAAAGAAAGCTATTGAGATTTACTGAAAACGCAAGTGAAATATACTTAAGAAAGGGAGAAGCAGCAAGATTTTATGATACGCTGTGGGAGAGATTAAGTAAAGAAGATTTGGATAAGCGTGGGGATTATACTGTCCCTGCCGAAGGTAAGGCTGCTCAAACTGGAGTTGCAGTCCCTCAATATAAAGAAAGTCCCTTGGCATTGGATGAAGGTTATGTCAGAATATCTGCAGTTGATGGATTAAATATCCATACTGATTTCGGGTTAATAAAGGATTGTGCCGAACCTCATGAGGATGCATCAAAGATTAGGCATGTAGGGGATTTAACTAAAGGAAGAAGCAATGTAAGGTTAAACTCATCTGATGTTGAGCGCTTATACTTGGCAAGAGCTTACATTCCTGAAGGTGCACTTAAACAAGAGTTGGCGGGAGTTATTGATTCATACGATAGAGGGCATGTAGTGGGTGTATTAAGTTCGGCACGAATCCTGCCATTGCTTTACAAAGGCAAACATGTTTTTCCACCAGGGACATTGGATATTATAATGATGACTGATGAGCATGTGCAACGAATCAGTGTTTTAGCAAAACCTTTTAT
This sequence comes from Candidatus Woesearchaeota archaeon, assembly GCA_018303625.1. GTDB lineage: Archaea > Nanobdellota > Nanobdellia > Woesearchaeales > GW2011-AR4 > JAGVXV01. Next base: position 27,216 of record JAGVXV010000016.1, on the reverse strand, counting down.
TGACCAATATGGCCCCTTCATATCCGCTAAAGAAGTTACGGAATTGTTGGGGGAACAATTCAAAAAAACGGAATTTGGCAAAAAAATTTCAGAAGGTCGCATATCTTATGGCGAAATAAACGGAACTAGGCAATATAATTTATTCCAAATTGCAAGGGAATATGAAACTGTTTTTAGGTCATTGGCGAATAAAGCAAAAGTTTAACCCCAAACATTTTTAAACCAAAAACAACTTCTTTTCTTTAATATGGTACTTGAAAAACTGGGCACATCATTGAAAAACACACTGCAGAAAATAGCCAAAAGCATTTTTGTAGATGAAAAGCTGCTCAATGAATTGGTTAAGGACATACAAAGAGCTTTATTGCAGGCAGATGTTAATGTGCAATTAGTATTTGACCTTACAAACAAGATAAAAGACAGAATCAAGAAAGAGGAAACGCCAAAAGGGCTGACAAAAAAAGAGCATTTAATCAATGTTGTTTACGATGAGCTTGTCAATTTCCTTGGGAAAGAGCAGTCAAAAATTGAAGTCAGGGAAAAGCCTTTTAAAATTATGCTTGTCGGCTTGTTTGGAAGCGGAAAAACAACTACAGCAGGAAAATTAGCAAGGTACTTTGCAAAAAGGGGCTTTAAAGCTGCTTTAATCGGATTGGATATACACAGGCCTGCTGCAATGGAGCAGCTCGAGCAGGTTGCAAAGCAGGCAAATGTTCCATGTTTTCTCGATAAAAAAGAAAAAAACCCGCTGAAAATTTATGATGAATTCAAGGACCGATACAAAAATTTTGATGTTCTTATAATCGATACAGCAGGAAGAGATGCTTTATCCAAGGATTTGATTGAGGAAATTGAAAAGGTAAGTGAAAAGATAAAGGCGCATGAAAACCTGCTTGTTATATCTGCGGATATTGGGCAGGCAGCGCAAAAGCAGGCTGAGCAATTTCATAAAAGCTGCAACATAACAGGGATTATTGTAACAAAGATGGACGGAACTGCAAGGGGCGGAGGCTCATTGACTGCATGCGCTGTTTCCGGCGCTCCTATAAAATTTATTGGTGTCGGAGAAAAGCTTGAGGATATGGAAAGCTACAATCCCAAAGGCTTTGTTTCAAGGCTTCTCGGAATGGGCGATTTGGAAGCATTGCTTGAGAAGGCAAAGGAAGCAATAAAAGTTGAGGAGGCAGAGGACTTGAGCAAAAGGCTGCTTAAAGGCGACTTCACTTTAATAGACTTATATGAGCAGATGCAGGCAATGAAAAAAATGGGTCCCTTGAATAAAATCATCGAGATGATTCCCGGCTTTTCACAGATGCAGCTGCCAAAAGAAGTTTTGAATGTCCAGGAAGGAAAGCTGGAAAAATGGAAATTTGCCATGGATTCAATGACGAAGGAAGAGCTTGAAGATCCTGAACTAATAAGCTCTGAAAGGATAGACAGGATAAGCAAAGGCTCTGGCATTAATGCAAAAGACATTCGCGACTTGGTAAAACAGTATAGGATGGGCAAAAAGCTTGTTAAAATGATGAAAGGCTCTGGCGGGGATATTAATAAGATAATGAGAAAGTTTAAGGGCAAATTGCCGGGTATTTAGCCAGAGTATGATACTCTTTTAGTGTTATAGACATTGTTTAACGCATCAATGAACCTTTCTAACATATCAATGCCTAATTTTGTTTTTTGTTTTATCTGGACCCTTAAAAGGCAATAATCTTCCTTGAACGTTTCGCCTGAAGAGTCGCCAAACATTCCCCAAAATCTTATTGGTGTAGGATTTTTTTTCCTGGGGATATTCCTCTCATCATAAACCCTACTTGAATTAATGTGGTTTCTATCAAGAATATCAACATTAAAATAATCAAACCTGTTTTTATTTCTCGCAGGAATGCCAATTTTTTTCCTAAGACTTTCAAAAAAATTTTTATCTCTTCCAAAATAAGTCAAAGACATGAGAATACCCCTTTCTATATAAGGTATGTGAGTTTCTACCCCATATCTTCTATGAGGGTCACCTATCTGTTGAAGTAAATTCCTATTTACTTCATCTAATATTTCTTCATACATGTCGGATGGAATTAGAACCCCTATACTATCCTCCGAATCAAGGTTGTTCCACCATACCATTTTTTTTAATCTTAAGGCACCGAACAAAGAGTCAATGCTATCTACTTTTGAAAGAACATCTTTTCCTAATCCTCCTTCTAATCCCCCCTGGTCCACGTGGAAACAGATTAATCAGGGATTTATAAATCTTTCTATTTTTTACTATAAACAAGTAACAACATAATAACATATAAGGCAAAATAGAAATATTTATATAAAATCATTAAATAATATAAAGAATCAAAAAAGGGGTTGATAGTTTATGGCGGAAGAAGGTCCTTACGAGATAATGCCTTATAAGGAGATTGTTGAGCTAAGAAAGCAGGTGCAGGAATTGAAGTCAAAAGGCTCAGACGATAATTCTAACCCGCTTTCCCAGTCTGTAGGCAAGCTTGCTGAGCAGATGAATTCTTTGATGGGCCTGTTCAAGACAGCAGCTGAGGACATGCGCCTTGAGGAAAAAGACGAGCATTTCGTTGCAAAGAAAATAGAGCCTCTGATTGACAAGCTTGACTCGATAATAGAGCAGAACAAGATAATAGCAGAGGGCATAGTTGCAGTTGCGGATATGATCAAGGAAAGCATGGAGAGGGCAAGAGAGCCAAAGCCGTTTTTGAGGCCCGAGCCCAGGGCGGAATTTCCAGCCTTTGAGCAGCAGGAATATCCAAAATTTTCTGATTTAGGTCCTAAGCCGATGGCGCCGATGCCAAGGCATACGCTCCCGAAGCCCATGCCAACCATACAGATACCAAGCGCGCCCATGGCGCCTATGCCTCAATCGCCGCTGTTTGAAGAGCCATTGCCTTTTGACGAGACAAAGAAAAAGGGCCTTTTCGGTAGGTTCAAAAAATAAAATGCAGGAAGACGCTTCTGTAAAAATACATCCTTCTGAACTAAAGCATTTCATCAGGCATGTCTGCATGGCTGCCGGAAGGCATAATGAATCCAATAAATCCGGGAAAATTCCTTTTGCTGAAAAAAAACAGGCTGAAAATCTGCCTCAAAAGGAAGGCAGGCTTTTGGGCGCAGGCAATGAAGATGTTATAAGGCATTTGGCGGGAAAAATCAGCATTCTTGAAAAGGAGCTTTCAGCTGCAAAAAAGGAAAGGGACAGGGCACTAATCCAGAATAAAGAGGAAATAAAAAGAGTTGCAGAGACTATCTCTAAAATGAAGTCAATTATCCATCAGGCAGTGCAGGAGAAAAAACACAAAAAATAAGCTAAACATCCCTGCCCATTACTGTATTCCTGCTGTTTTGCTTGGCCCTTTTGCATGCCTCTTCCACGATTTTCTTTACTTTCTCGTCTAAGGCAGAGTAAAAGTCTGCAGTCACATTCAACGCCTTCCCGTCAATTTTCGCCATTTCCTTCACTTGTGTCCTTACAATTATGCTTTTTGTAATGCAAATCACCTCGTCAATTTATTTTTTAATAAGCACCATCTTAATTTTCAATCCGTGCCTTCGGCACAAATTATTATTTTATTTTTAATTTAAAATATGCTCACTTCGTTCGCCAATTCTAGTGCTCGGCTTTCGCTTCCTGCCATTGCGCTCAAGCCTCGCCTATTTATTAATTGATATTATAACTGTCTATTACTTATGAGTAAACCAAAAACTCAACTTATTTTTTTCCTTTTTGTCCAGCCTGCAGAAGCCGAATCTGGCAAATTGCACTACTTCTCCAGCTTTCAAATTCTTTACCATAGGCTCTGCAATGCCTTTTATGGTTTTTTTGTCCGGCATCAAAATCTCGGCTTTCACCAGATCTTTTTGCACAGGAAGCCAATGGATTATTTTTTCCCCGTGCTTTTTATATTTCTCATGTTCCAAGGAGTCAAAAACAAGCTTGCCTTTTGCTTTTTTGAAATTCAGGCAGTCCATCAGCCTGTATAATTTATTGTCCTTGAACTCCTTAAAGTCCTCTTTTTCTACGTAAAACCTGTCTTTTGCCTTAAATTTCCTGAATCCCCTTTCCTTGAAGTCAGGATGCAGCTTTAATTCAGCCTCCTGCTCAGGGGCATTCTCTATTTTGATTTCCTTTGCGTCGCTTATGAAAAAATACCTGTTGCACTTTGCGTCAAGCAGTTTTCTGTTATGCGAGATTAAGTCATCCCAAGTTAAAGTTGCCTCTGTTTTTGTAATGCCTGTTGAAAGCACGAATTCCTTTATCGCTTCTGGCAAAAAACCGCGCCTTCTTAATGCAATTAGCGTTGTCAATGAAGGGTCATCCCATCCGATAAGCTCTTTTTTCCTTATTTTCTCCCTTATTATGCGGCCTGAGCTTTCAACCCCTTCAAGGTTAAAGCGGGCAAACTCATAGATTTTCGTTTCGCGAAAGCCCAATGCTGCCTGTATGTGCCTATGCAGCTCATTTCTCATCTCAAATTCCTTGCTTCTTAATCTGTGGGTTATTTTTTCAACGCCGTCCATGACTGCATTCTCAAAGTCATAGGTAGGCCAAACGCGGTATTTTTTCCTTGTCCTTGGATGGCTTTCATCAATGATGCGCATTAAAGTTGGATCGCGCATAACTGTATTCTGGTGCTGCATGTAGCCCTTAAGCCTCAGGATGAGTTTTCCTTCCTTTGCCTTGAACATCTCGCTGTATTTTTTCAGATTTTCCTCAGCAGGCACATATCTGCAATTGCATTCCCTGCCCTCAAACCTGTTTTTCTTTATCTCCTCCTGTGCGCAGGAGCATACATAAGCATGCACGCTTTTAACCAGTATTTCTCCCTGCTCATAAAAAATATCCATAAAGTCTGATGCGTACTCAATTTTGTCAGCCTTGATTCCAAGCCATTCATAGCCCTGAAGATGCACTTTGTAGAATTCGCTTGTGGCTAATTTTGGGTTTGTGTCTTCGAACCTTATAACAAAAATTCCATTGTATCTTTTTGCCAGCTCGTAGTTCAGGATTATTGCTTTTGCATGCCCTATATGGGGGTATTTGCTTGGCTCAGGCGGAAAAGCGGTTCTTACCTCCTCCCCCGGGCTTATTTCCAGAAATGCAAAAATGTCTTTTCCTTCCTCTTTTTTCTTTTCCAGCAGCTCAGGCGCAATATCTTCTAATTTTTCCCTCTGCTTTTCCGGGGAAAGCCTGTTTACATCCTTTATTACTTTGCTTATTTCATCTATTACTTTTTTGGCTTCTTTTCTTAATCCCGGATTTTCGCCCAAAATCTTCCCTATAACTGCATTTGCATCAGCCTTTCCATTGTACTTGACCGCGTTTTGGAGGGCATACTTGAGTATTATATTTTTTAATTCCATTAATTAAGAAATAATCACCCCTTATTTTAAATATTTTGGTTTAAATGTCATTTAAAAATAAATAATGGTTAAATTTATTAAGGGAAAGGATAAAGATGGGTGATAATGAAGAAGAAAATTAACCTGAAAGATAAAAAAGTTCAAACGTATTTATTATTAGTTGTTGCTATTGGAGTCGGAATTTTAATGTTTTTTAATCCTATTATAATTTTTCCATTTGGTTTAATTGCATATCTATTTTTAAGATATTGGCAATCTGGACTTTAGACATAAATAAAGAAAGAAAAAACAAAAAACTTAATAAATCAGTAAAGTTTATATTTGTCTATAAGAAAGATGATGTATATGGCAACTAAAACTGCATTGGACAGGTTTAATTCAATGGACTTGAGGGATTATGCCGGCTTAGCTGTAGGCATAGTTGAAGGAAAAATTGCCTTTAAAAACAAAGACCCAAAAAAGGTAATGAAGCAGTTATTAGCCCAAAAAGAGGATAAGGAAGTGGCATTAATCTGTGTTCCAAAAGTAAAGATGGCCATGTCCTTGTAAAGATGACTCTGGATTATTCTAAAAAAAAGCCTGTTGTCTTTCCTTATAAGCTCCATGATATTGTTATAAGCGGCAAACTAGAGCGAGTTCTTAGACCAATGGCTTTAGTTGGTGTTAAAAAGGAAAACTTCAAGATGAATGCTTTGATTGATTCCGGCTCTGACAGGACAATATCCTTTTTAGACCCTTTTGGTTACCAATTAGGGGTAGGAGACGAGCTTGAAGGCGAACCAGATGAGCTGAGAGGCCTTACCGGGACAGAAAAAGCTTTCCCAAAACATGTAGATATATGGATTGGAGAGCATAGGCTTAATATCCCAATTTTTTGGATAACAAGGCCATTTAAAATTAATGAAGACTATGAAATGATACTTGGCAGAAAAATAATTTTTGATAATTTTGATGTTTTATTCAGGCAAAAAGAGAAGAAAGTTTATTTTTATAAGCAATAATTCTTTCAAATATACTTAAAAATTCAAAAACGAAAACTATTTAAATAAGCTACGCAATAAAAATAGCAAGCAAAGACTGGAGGGGTTCTATTTACTCCTCTTTTTTATTAAAAAGGGTTTTTTGGGGCAATATGGGCAGAAAAACAAGCATAATTCCTAAAGCGCCTGTAGGCAGGATTCTGCTCAACGCTGGCGCTAAAAGGGTTTCTTCAGGCGCTGTGAGCGCTTTTACCGAAATTCTTACCGAGAAAGCCCTGCAGATAGCGAACAAGGCATCTCAGATAGCCAAGCATTCAGGAAGGGTAACCGTCCATGAAGGGGATGTTAAGCTGGCTGCAAAGTAAAAATTAAATAATCCTTCTTAAAATTTAATATGCCTACGGCGTATTCTAGGCTCGCTCATTGGCTCGCAATATAATATGATATCTGCACTTTCTTGCTTAATCTTAACGGGTGGGTGGAGGGCATAACATTTCCAGAAAGTGCAAACATAAACCTTCCCTCCCCTTTGATTTTTATTAATGAGTTAGTATTTTAATGAAAAGTATTTTATATTGTTATTTTTCTCACTGCTTTTAATGGGCCGGTGGCGAAATCTGGTATCGTGTTCCCTTGGCTAGGGAAAGACTCCGGGAAATTGCAAGTAAAAACTTGTGATTCGGAAATTCAAATCCCGGCCGGTCCATTTTTAACCTTAAAATGGATTCCAAAATAAAAAAAATAATAAAAAAATCAAAACTTAAGACAATTTACTCAGAATTTATAATTGCAAGATTGAAGAAAGAAGACACTTCTAAATTAATTAATAATTTGTCCAAAATTAAGAACTTCTATACACTATCGAAGGAAAATAAAGAAGTTTCATTAATAATCTCCAGAGAAGATTGGAATAAAGTAAAAAACAATTTTGAAAATTATAAAACTGAGAAAGATTTTAAAATTTTTTATTTTGATAAGGATTTAAGTTGGAATTTAATAGGATTTATTGCAGGCATTACTAAATTATTGGCTGAAAATAAGATAAGCGCAGGAGTGGTCTCTACCCATAATAAAGATTATTTTTTAATCAAAAAATCAAAATTGAAAAAAGCATTAAAAATAATCAAGAAATAAAACACCCTTTAAAATCCTCTACACAGCAGACTTTCTGAACATCGTCAAAAACCCAGTAATAACAGAAAAATTTATAAACACTTGTTAATGTTATTTAACATATGTTAAAAATATTTAACAATTTGGAGCCTTTTTTTGAGGATGTTTACAGAGAGTTTTCTGTCAGGGAGTATGGTAGATTAAGGAAAATCAGCCCACCAACAGCATCTAAAATATTAAAGGGCCTTGCAACGGGGAGTTTACTGATAAGTAAGAAGCAGGGAATTTACCTTGTTTTCAGGGCAAACAATGAATGCCATTTATTCAAAGACTTGGCAGTTGCCTACTGGAGGGAAAAGCTGTTTCATCTGCTGGAGGGCATTCATAAGGAAGTCCTGTTTAAGTCTGTAATACTTTTCGGCTCTATAGCAAAAGCTGAAAATACCAAAGACTCTGATGTAGACCTTTACATCGACATGGCGCCTAAGCAGATAGACACAAAACATATAGAAACTAAATTAAAAAGAAAGATGCAGATTCACTTCAGGGATTCGTCAAAAAACGAAAATTTACTGGAAAACATAAAAAAAGGCATAAAAATAAGGTAAAATGGACTGGAAAGAATGCGTTGAAAGAAGGCTGGCAAAAAAGATACATGCCGATATAGCATTGATAAATTCTTTAAAAGAAACCTCAAAAAACAAGTCAATATCGGCAGCTTCCTTGGAAATTAGCGAAGTGACATCTTCCTCTGTAATCACCCTTTGCTATGACTCCTTAAGGGAGCTTCTCGAGGCATTGGCAATCAAGCACTGCTACAAGATTTACAATCATGAGTGCTATACTTGTTTCCTAAAATCTGTTTTAAGCGAGGAGGAAATCGCTGACGCATACGACAGAATCAGGAAAATAAGGAATGCCATAAATTACTACGGCAGGAAAATTTCAATCGAGGAAGCAGAAGCAACAATCGGAGAAATAAAGAATTTAATAAATCTGTGCAAAAGGCTGCTTGACAAATAACGCGATAAACGCTAAAATGCCCTTCAAAATCCTCTACACCGCGGACTTACATGGAAATGAGAATTTCTATAATAAACTATTCGAGAAAGGCAGGGATAATGATATAAACGCGGTTGTCATTGGAGGCGACTTGTGCCCCAGAGGCGGCTCCTCGCTTGAAAGCTCAATTGAAGTGCAAAAAAGCTTTCTTGAAAATTTTTTAATTCCGAAGATAGAAGAGTTTGGAAAAGATGTTTTCCTGATAATGGGCAACGACGATTTCAGAGTCAATTATAAAATTCTTGAAGATGCCGAGGAAAAAGGAATTTTAAAAATAATGCATAAAAAAATGCATAAGCTCGGAAGCAAAAGCATTGTAGGCTACAGCTTTGTCAACCCGACTCCTTTCCGCCTGAGGGACTGGGAGAAATTTGAAGATGAAAATAATGAGGAGCCAAACAGATTTTCTGATGAAATCATAAGAAGCATGGAAGAGGAAAAAGGCACGATAAAGGAGGATATGGAAAAACTGAAAAGGCTTTCAAATCCAGGCTCAACAGTTTATGTCATGCACGCCCCTCCATTCAACACAAAGCTTGATATAACCGCAGCGAAGCAGCATGTCGGAAGCAAGGCAATAAGAAGCTTTATAGAAAAAGAGCAGCCTTTTCTTGCACTGCACGGCCATATCCACGAAAGCCCCAGGATGTCTGGCAGCTTTGCTGATAAAATCGGAAAAACTGCATGCATTAATGTCGGCAGCTCCTACCCGAAAGATTTATTAAACTGCATTATTATCGAAATCCACACTTTAAACTTGAAATATCTGGAAATCTGAAAATGGAAGATTGCGTATTTTGCAAAATTGCCAGTGGAAAAATTCCCGCTGCAAAAGTCTATGAGGATAGTAATGTAATGGCTTTTCTTGACATAATGCCCGCTAACAAAGGGCATTGCCTTATAGTTCCGAAAAAGCATTACGAAACCCTGCTTGAAGTTCCTGATGAGGATTTAAGCCTGCTGATTAAAACAGCAAAAAAGGTTGCAAAAGCCCTGTCTTTGTCTGTCGGCAACGGGGCCTTCAATCTGGTTATGAACAATGGCAAGGAAGCAGGCCAATTAGTGAGCCACGCGCATCTGCATGTCATCCCGAGATTCAAGAGCGACAGGCTGAGGCTCAAGTGGAGCCACCAGAAATACATGGAAAATGAGATGAAGGAATTCCAGGAAAAAATCAAAAAATTTCTCTAGTTCAGTAATCTTTTTAAAAGCCTGACTTTTTCTTTCCTGCTATGCCGCTGTAGCTCAGCCTGGTTAGAGCGCTACGCTCATATATTATGAGCTCTGATCCGCAGGGAGATGATTTAGCTTAACTGGGTTACGTAGAGGTCGTGATTTCAAATATCGCCAGCGGCACTTATTTATTTCTCAAGAATTACCTAAAAAAAGTCCTGTCCCTTGCTTCCTGCGATTTATCGTAATAATCCCATATTTTTTCTGTATACCTTTTAGGGTATTCCCTGTCAGCAAAAGGCTGCTCGATTGCTTTGCTTTCAACAACAAATGTTTTTGTTTCAAAGCCTGTTTTTGTGCTTATGATTAAAATTTCACTGCTGTTTTCTTTTCCTAATGGAACTACACCTAAAATAACAGACACTACTAAAATTAAAAATATTAATATCAAAGATAATTTTTTTGTTTCATCTTTGTACAATTTTACCACCACGACTGAATTCTGGACTAACTCTTTCAATGAGTAAATCAAACCATAAATATACATCAGTTATGCTGCCTTTGACAGGACTACCTTCAGAATTAACGTGGCCTATCAATATGTTAGTACCTTCAGAGTTTCCTAATAAAGTTGAAAGATCAGCTTGTAAAATTAAACCGCTTTCCGATTTCTCATCTGACAATTCTACTACCACTTCATCAAGTCGGGGATTTGAATTCTCATCGCTAATTTGTCTTATAACAGCAAATCCTGCATATGGCAATTCTCTTTTAATACCCTCTAAACCGGAAATAATATCATCAAAATGCTTTCCTTCCGGCATCGTATTTGCTGCAACTATTCTGAAATTCCTGAACCCCATTATTTTTCCAGTTTTACGATTTTTATAATCTTCATTATAAGTTGCTGTTCTATCTTCTTGGTCGTATTTAATTACTGAATGTGAAAAATTTTTACCAAAGTTATTAACTACTCTGATAGTAGTTTGGGGGATATATAAGCCGTTCTTTACCAGCCCTTTTGACATGTGAACCCTAAAAAAATCAAGAGATGGCACTGTCATTACAATTGCACCAATATATTCTCTGCTGTTTGATTCAACATAGATTTCAGCTCGGCCAAGATCCCCTAAAATTGTGCCTACTTTAAAACTATCACGCGGGTTCTTTCCTTTTATGGGCAGTTTATCCAGCCAGTATTCTAGCCTAACTTTTTTTTCCAAATGAATGTCTTCTATTGGATTTAATGATGTCAATAACGAAAATTCTGGTGGCACAATTAACCCCACCAAGTATTTTGTGTACCCTAAAATTTGCCTTCTAGTATAGCCGCCCATATATTTTACTAACGAGTGGTTATATTAAAACTTTACGCCACGGCTCGGATTTGAACCGAGAAGTCCTTGCGGACAGCAGTTAGCTCGAAATCTGCGATTTCGCGGACATCATGCATAGCCTGAAGCTTCGAGACTGCCGCACTACCGGGTTATGCGACCGTGGCACGATATAAGTAATTCATTTTGTTTTAAAAGCTTATTTGTAATTGTTTTTATAAAATTAACCATTATAAAGTGGTTAAAAATAGAAAGATTTATATACTTAAATATTCAAATCTTATGATATGCCCCAACCAGCTGAATTGACAAAAATTGCAAATGAAGACTCTGAACACGGGATTGATACTAAACATATACCACTTTTAAACTATGTTTTTGATAAAAGAAATCTAAGAGCACTAGTTACTCCATTAAATGTGATCACAAGGCATGGAAATGGGTATACAATATTGCCAAGAGGAGTCCCATTCGAAATTCATAAAGTAGGGAAAGAACTCTTTTCAGTTATAAGGGGTTATTATCTGGGGGAAGTAGAAGAGCGCGAGGGAAAATACATTGCTTGGTATTACTCATTCTCCAGAAAGATATGGATTTAATGGTCAGAGCAATCCTCAATAAGCCCGCAGTTCAGGCAGACTAATTTGCAGTGCCTTTCTATAAGCAGAGCATCGCATCTTCCGCACTTTAATTCAGAAATCTGCATTTTATTATTTTTAGGATTAGGATTATTTAAATTTTTTTATGTAAAAAACAAAAAAATGCTCCCGCCGAGACTTCCAATGCTAAAATAGCTTTTAGCTTCTTTGAACTCGGGTCTCGGCCTTTCTTCAGTGATTTTAAATCGCAAAGCGATTTATGGTTTGCCACACGAGAGGGCCGAATGATTGTTTGCCCAGCCAAAAAGGCTGCCGGGCTACACCACGGGAGCAAGGAGACCAAGAACATAACATTCATTTATAAATATTATTAAGATTATTCTATCTCTTTTGCTGCTTTTTCAACTCTTTCAAAGAATCCTTTTAGTCTTTGGCCAAAATATCCTCTCTTGGCTAAATAATCTACCCCACTTAGAAATGGCTCAATCACATTTTCTCCAAGACTTTCGCTAAATGTCTTTTTCGGCTTTCTTCCTGTGAGGAGCTCCTCTGGAGTCATCAGATAAGGTCTTGTATTATCCCTTTTGCTTGTACCACCCTCATCAAATTTTAATCCACCATAAAAAACTATATTCTCTAACTCCATATTTAATGAGAATTATCCCCAATTTAAAAAGCTTATTCTACTTACTAAATTGAAATATTAAACGCTGGGACATTTAAAAAATGGAAAAACGGATTAGATTTTCCCTATACACCCATTACTCTATAACCCCTCCATCATGCCCGATAATTATGTCTGTATCCACACCCATAGTAATCCCTAATTCTTTTGCTTTCATATAAAAATAGATGTCTTCTCCAATATAGATTCCTTCTTTGAATTCTTCATGGGGCATAACAGGCGTCTTAAACATCCATTTGCCTAATGAGGCATGCATCTTGTCAAGGACTTCGGGTTTCATAACCAAGAAACCGAAACCAGCAGCATCGCATTTAACAATGCCCGTATTGCGGATATTTTCCAATGGTATTATCGGCCTTTTTTCTTTAAAGTCAAAAGTATACGCCATGGGCTCTTTATTATACCTGGAAAAGCATAATGCACTTAGCATATCTAATCCCGTGCTTTCAAATTTTTCTATTAGGCCTATAACCTGCTGCATGCCAAATACAACATCATCATCCATCCATACTACCAAATCAATCTCCTTTTTTTGTTGTTCGTCAAGGCTTGTATACTTCTCGGAGAGATTATTCCTTGCTAATGTGATATACATTCCCTCGCACAAACTCATTTTCACATTGTAATGTTTTTTTATATTGAAAAAGAATTTAGAAAAGCATACAAAACATCTGGAGCTGATATATTTGTATGTAGGAAGCAAAAATAAAATTGTTTTCATTTTTTTAGTTTCCATATTCACCAACCCTCTAATAACTTTCCTAAAAATTAAAAAAAACGCCGGGACTGGGACTTTCAAGGCGCCTTGTGTTAAGTCAGGCAACAAGCAAAGCTCTATGCCAAAGCAAGGCGCTTTTTGAACCCAGATGCCCTTTCGGGCCAGGCTGAGCTGTTCGCATAATTCCAGGCTTACACTCCAAAAGGATCTGTGCAATACCGAGTTATGCGATCCCGGCATAGGGCCTTGTATTTTCAAGATGTTTATAAAACTTTAGAAATAAAAGAAAAATAAAAAAGAAATGGCTTATTTTTTCTTACTCATCACTGCCCCTTTCATGGCTTGGCAGTCAGGGCATTTTGAAGAGCCTAAAGCGGCAACGCCAACAAGAAGGAACAATGCTGTCCACCCCTGGATGTTCCAGAAGTCCCATATGCCTACGTCCCTCAGCAGAAAAACTACACCCAACGCCAAAAGCAGAACGCCGCACATGCTCGTGCACTTTTTGCATACGCACATAGCTTACACCTCCTTTTTTTGATTTAGCTGTCTCTGGAAGTAGGTGTTTAAAAACTTTGCTGATTTTTTTGCAATATTAACTTAAAAGAAAATTAAACATGTTCGCTACGCTCACCCTGTTTACACTCGGCGAAATTTGTCCTGCCACTAAATTTCGCCTCGAAATTCATTCAATAATAATGAATAAGTAGGCGAGGCATTTTTTAGTGTCAGTCAAAAAATGCCGAGCACTAGATTTGCGTAGCATATTGAAGAATAAAACTATATAGAAAAATACATATTTTCCGAAGACGAGTTCAACATAAATTCAATTTAGAAAAAACTACTCAATCATCTCAATCTCAATGTTCAAGCCCTCAGGAATAGGCACCCTCATAACAAGCCTTAAGGCCCTTTCATCCAGGCCCAAATCAATAAGCCTTTTGTGGATTCTCATCTCGTATCTTTCCCAGGTTGCAGTCCCTTCGCCATCCGGGCTTTTTCTTGTCGTGACTTTCAGCCTTTTTGTCGGCAAGGGTATCGGGCCCCTCATGTCAACCCCGGTTTTTTCAGCTATATCCTTAATGTAACTGCACACATCATTAATCTTGCTTATGTCCACACTTACCAGCTTTATTCTCGCTTTCTGCATTTTAACACCCGGGTTTGCCTCATGATGAGCATAAACTAACCATGATCCTCGAGACGAGGGTAAAATAAAAAGTTAGGATTATTTCTTTACAAGATCTATGCACATTCCCGCTGCTACTGTTGTTCCGGAGTCCCTTACTGCAAACCTTGCAAGCTGGGGAATCTCGTTCTGCTTTTCAATAACCAGCGGCTGTACAGGCTTTACCTTGACTATAGCCGCGTCCCCATTTTTTATGAAGTCCGGCTTTTCCTGCAATGTCTGGCCAGTCCTTGTGTCAAGTTTCTTCACAATCTCAGTGATTTGGCATGCAACCTGCGCGGTATGCACGTGGAAAACAGGCGTGTAGCCAACTGTAATAACACTGGGATGGTTCAAAACAACCAGCTGAGCGGTAAATTCCACTGCGACAGTAGGAGCCTTGTCAGCATGCCCTAAAACATCTCCTCTTGCAATATCCTTTTTGTTTATGCCTCTTACGTTGAAGCCTATGTTGTCTCCCGGCTCGGCCTGCTGCATCTGCTCATGGTGCATCTCTATTGTCTTGACTTCCCCGGCAATTCCTTTTCCTTCCCTTGCTGGCACAACTATGACCTTATCATTAATCTTCATTATCCCTGTCTCGACTCTTCCTACAGGAACAACTCCTATGCCTGTTATGTTATAAACATCCTGTATAGGCAGCCTTAAAGGCAAATTTGTCGGCTTTTCAGGCTCTTTTAGCTTATCAAAATTTTCCAACAGTGTGCCGCCGGTATACCAAGGCATGTTTGCTGATTTTTTAACTACATTGTCGCCGTGCAAAGATGCTATTGGTATAAATGGTATTTCCTGAGGCTTATAGCCGACACTTTGCAATAATGTTGAAACTTCGGCTTTTAGCTGCTCAAATCTCTTTTGGTCATACTTTGCCATATCCATCTTGTTTACTGCAATCATAAGCTGGTTTACTCCCAGTGTCCTTGCCAGGAAAACGTGCTCCTTTGTTTGAGCCTGTATTCCATCTCCTGGATTCGCGCTCACAACAAGAACTCCTGCATCTGCCTGGGCAGCGCCGGTAATCATGTTTTTAATGAAATCCTTGTGCCCCGGGGCATCAATTATTGTAAAGTAATATTTTGGCGTTTCAAATTTCTTATGCGCCAAATCTATTGTTAAACCTCTCTCCCTCTCCTCTTTAAGGTTGTCCATGACGAAGGCAAATTCAAAGCCGCCTTTTCCAAGCTCTTCAGCCTTTTCCTTCAGCTTTCTCATTTCCTGCTCGGAAACAGTGCCTGAATCGTAAAGAAGTCTTCCTACTGTAGTGCTTTTGCCATGATCAACATGGCCCATAAATACCAGGTTTATATGAACTTTTCCTTTAGCCATTTTACCACCATGATTTTGTGTTTTTTGCAATAATTTTTGGAGTTCTTGGGAATAGATGGATATTTATAAAGGTTATGTTTTCAAACCCCGACCTGCGCCTCTGTCAGGCCCTTCCTGTCCCTTATCTGCTTTATTACCCTGTCCTGCAGTTCTTCAGGCAATTTTTCAAACATTTGATCTATCAAAGAAGAAGAGCCTCTTCCGCTTGTTGAGCTTCTTAAGTCAGAGCTCCAGCCGAACATTTCCGCAACAGGCATCTTGGCTTTTATAATGATTGTATTGCCTTCCTGCTGCGCATCAAGCAGCTGGCCCCTTTTGTTGCTTATCAGCTTTGATATTTCTCCTAAAAAATCCGCGGGAGCTTCTATCTGCAATATCTGCAAAGGCTCGTAGATTAAAGGCCTTGCAGTCATAAAGGTTCCCCTGATTCCTTCCCTCACCGCAGGATAAACCTGCGCAGGGCCGCGATGTATGGCATCTTCATGCAGCTTCATATCAGTCAAGATGACCTTTGCCTTGATGCACGGCTCTTTTACAATAGGCCCTGCTGACATGACATCCTCAAACATGTCAAGGATCATGTCAATAATCTCGCCGACATGAACCTGGCCCCTTGTGCCGTCGACAAGAATATTGCCCTTGTAAATGTCCTTTATCTTTAATGCTTCTTTGCTGTCCCACCCGCATTCAACCAGCTTGTCCCTTAAAGACAAGTCTTTCTTTTTTATTCTTGTTTCCTGAATCTCGCCTTTTTTAATCGCTTCGTAAGTTGCATCATCCAATGGCTCTACTTTAAAAAACAGGTGATTATGCTTGTTTGGCGTTTTGCCCATTGCCTCCTGCCCCGGCTTTGTTATTGTTTCTCTATAAACAACAATCGGCGGGCTTGTTTGAACATCAACGCCTTTTTCAGTCCTTATCCTGTTTTCAATAACTTCCAGGTGAAGCTCTCCCATGCCGTGCATCAAATGCTCTCCTGTCTCTTCATCAATCTCAATCTGTATTGTAGGATCCTCTTTCCCTACCTGCTTTAAAACCTCAATTAATTTTGGCAGCTCGCTCGGCTTTTTTGCTTCAATGGCCTTTGTGACAACAGGATCAAAAATATGCGTTATTTTTTCAAATGGCTCTGTCTGGGTCAATGTTATTGTTTCGCCTGCATAGCTTTTTACTCCTGCTACTCCTATAATGTTGCCTGCGGGCGCGCTGTCAACAATTTCCCTTTTTGCCCCGTTGTAGATGAACACCTGCTGTATCTTGCTTTGCTGCTTCATCCTGTTCAAATATACATCAAGGCCTTTTTTCATTGTCCCTGAAAACAGCCTTCCTGCAGAAATCTCGCCGGCCTGAGGGTCAATTACAATCTTGGTTATGACAAAGAACAAGTTGCCGTTTGGGTCGCAGTTAAGCAAAGCTTTGCCGTCTTCGCTTTCATGCTCCCCATGCCATATCTTAGGAATCCTGTATTTTTGCGCATCCTGCGGATTTGGCAGATGGCCCACAACCATGTTCAGGACAACTTCATGCAAGGGGGCTTTATCAGCAAGCTCTTTGTACCTCTCGCCTTCCTGGTAATACTCAATTACATCTTTGAATGTTATGCTTTTTTTCTGCATGTAAGGCACTGACAAGGCCCATTTATGGTACGCGCTTCCAAAGCATACAGAGCCGTCCTGGACATTTACCTGCCATTTTTCGCCATAGCCTTTGGGCGCAATCTCTTTGATAAACCTGTTCACAGAAGTTATGATTTTTACAAACCTTTCCTGCATCTGCTCCGGCGTTAGCTGCAATTCTTTAATTAAGCGGTCAACTTTGTTGATGAATAAAGTTGGTTTTACTAATTCGCGCAAGGCCTGCCTCAAAACTGTTTCTGTCTGGGGCATTATGCTTTCTACAGCATCAACCAAAACAATTGCGCCGTCTGCTGCACGCATAGCCCTTGTTACATCCCCTCCAAAATCAACGTGGCCCGGCGTGTCGAGCAAATTGACGAGATATTCCTCGCTGCCGATATTATGGACCATGCTCACTGCCGCTGTGTCTATTGTAATGCCTCTTTCCTGCTCGTCTGCATGGAAATCAAGCTTCAGGGCTTTGCCGGCATCCTCCTTTGACATCATTCCGGCTCCTGCCAGCAGATTATCGGAAAAAGTTGTTTTGCCGTGGTCTATATGGGCGCAAATGGCGATATTCCTGATATGATTGGGAATCTTCATAATCCTCATTACCCTGTCAACCATCTTTTCTGCCATTTTACTTCCAGAAAACTTCAGATTTTGTGATTTTTTTTGTCTCTGTAGGGTATATTGTATGCACTAATTCAGAAGGCCTGAACCATAATTTGATCTCCCTTTCCGCCTCTTTTGGGTTTTCCGAGGCATGCACGACATTCTCAAAAACGCCTTTTGTTGTTATCCTTCCATACTTCCCTCTTATCGAGGTCGGCTCTGCTTCTTCAGGGTTAGTCGCGCCTACAACCTTTCTTACCTTTTTTATTGCATTTTCACCATGATAAACCAATGCAAGAATCCTTTTTACATGGTATTCGCCCATTATGTAATTTATCAACTCGTCAAAAAATTTCTCTTCCCTTAAATGCTGGTAATGCTCCTCTGCCAATTCGCGAGTTACCTGGACGACTTTTGAGCCTACTATGATAAGGCCGGCATCAGAAAGCGCTGTAAGTATGTTTCCTGTCAATCCTTTTATCAGGCCGTCAGGCTTTATCAAAACCAGAGTTTGTTCGGCTGCCATATTACTCTTTTTTCCTTTGCTTTTCATATCTTGAGCTCCATTTTGTGGTAATGGGCTTTCTTTTCAGCTTCAGCATGTTTTTTTCGCATTTCATCGAGCAGAAATACAGTATTTTTGCGTCTTTCTGCACGTACATCTTCCCTGTTCCTCTCTTAAGGTTGTTGCCGCAAAAAGTGCATTTTGCCATTATCCAACACCCCTGCCGCCTCTTTCGAGCTGCCTTGCCTCGATTTCCGTTTCTCTCAGCATTAATATATCTCCTACCTGCATAGGGCCCCTGACATTTCTCCTTAGTACCTTATTTTTGTCGCGGCCGTCCAAAACCCTGCACCTTACCTGTATGGCTTCTCCCCTAGTGCCTGTTCTTCCAATGACTTCTTCCACTTTTGCAGGAGTCGCGAATGAGAAATTGACAGTGCCTTTTCTCTCCTGCTGGGGCTGCTGCTGCCTTGCAGGCTGGCCTGCGGGCTGCTCATCCTTCTTAACCATCTTTTTTCCTTTAGTCATTTTTATTCTTTCTTGCCCGCTTTTTGTATTATTTCCTTCAATACTTCCTTTGCTTCGCCTTCCTGCACAATTGCTATGCTCGCAGCGCCTTTGTCAATTCCAGCTGCTGCCCCCAGCTCTTCCTTGCTTGGAACCTGGACGCATACAACGTTTTTTTCCTCTGCAAGCAAAGGGATATGCATTGTTATTTCCGGAGGGCTCACGTCTTTCGCTATGACAACAAGCTTTGCAGTTCCTTTCTCCAGGGCCTTTGTTGCCTCATTCGTGCCCTTCCTTATCTTTCCTGTTGCTTTTGCTACCTCAACAGCCTCGTAAACCTTTTCAACCATGTCTTTTGACAATTCCTCTAAAGCCATTTTCTTCACCTTTGTTGTTAATTATCGTAGTGAGGTAAAACCAAGAAATACTTACCTCAATCAGACCAGCAAGCCATAAATTCCGAAAAAGCCATAAACACTTCGTGTTTAATATCGCGGAATTTAAAATCACTGACCTTCATTTCTTCATTGGTATGAAAAAGGAATAGGATTTTGTTTAAATATGTTGCGATTTTTATAATATTTATTTTATAGTGATAACAAAAGGAAAGTTTAAATATACCTCCTTTTTATCAGTCGATATGGGTAAAGTTTTTGGAACTGATAAAGAAGTAAAATCGCTGGAACATATAGCTGATGATGCTTATTCTAAACTAGAAGAAGAATTTAAAAAGCCGGAAGAGGATAGAGATTTTTCTTTAGCAGAAAATGCATATAAAGAACTCCACAAGCAATTATTAAAAGTAGTGCAACCCTCAAATGCCTATAGGACACTTAACAAAGGCGGGAAAAGAGCAAAAAGAATTGAAAAATTTATCCTGCAGGCAGTTCTTATGTATAATCCTCGTGCAGGAATGCATCCTCCTAGTTATACCTTTGATATAAAAGAGGACCCAAATGATGGCATGGGAGGCTTAAAGGTCTATATAGATACTGATGATACTAAGAAAACCGGAGAAGAAGCTGAAAAAGGTGAAATATTCAGGCGGCTTCAGCATCGTGCAACAGAATTAAGGGATGCAGGCAGATATGACTTAATATTTAATACAGAAACCTATGTGAGAGAAAAAGAAAAATATAAATCATCCGCTGTAAAATAAAAATATTAAGGAAAAATTATTCCCCTTTCTGGTAATCCTTTATCCCGTCCATGAATTCTGTCTTGTCAAAGTCAGGCCAGTTCTTGTTTGTAAAGTAAATTTTTGATTTTACAGAGTCCCACAATAAAATGCCTGAAGTTTCCTTCCTGCTGCCGTTCTTTATTATCAGGTCAGGAGGCAGAAAGTAAGAGGAATAAAGGTTTTCCTTCACAAAATCCTTGTCTATTAATTCCGGGTCTGTTTTTCCTGCCTTTATCTGCCTTGCTATGAGCTTTAATGCATCGACAATCTCTTCTTGCCCATCGTAGTTGATGCAGAAGTTAAGGAAAAAGCTGTCATAGTCCTTGGTTTCATCTATGACCTTTTTGATTGTCTCAACAACCCTTCCGGGCAGATGGTACCACTTGCCTAAAACAGAGATTTTTATCTTGTTTTCAATTACAAGCTCGCTTTTGCAGATTTCCTCAAAAAATGAGTTTATATGGTTCAGGAAAATGTCATAGCTTTCGCTTTCCTTGTTTGCGCTCTCAGAAAGCATGTAAAATGTCATAAGGGGAATGTTAAGCGCAACCTGGCTTTTGATGGCGCTTTTTAAAATCAGGAAGCTCCTCTTGTTTGCCTCTTCCAGTGTAACCCTGTTTTTCAGGGCCCAAGCCTCAATGCCGTCCATTGTTATGGCAATGTGCCTGGGAATCTTTATCTTGAAAAATCCTTCCTTTATTATGCTCTTTACCTTCTGAAGCATTTTGCCCAAAAACCACCCTTTTCATTATACAATAGTGGATAACATTTATAAAGATTTTTGTTTTAAAGCCTTAAAATATTGTCAATTTAAGCAAGGCTGCCAATAATTTTGCGGAAGCCAAGAATGTTGTAATGGAGTAAGTGACAGTTTTCAATCAATAAAAATCATTTTACACATCTTTATAAAAACATTCGGAAAACTGCTGGAGCAAAGGCAGCCTTAAATTGGCACACAAAAAAAAATGCTCGCAGAAATCAATGCCCTTATTGTTTATGCAATAGCATTTATTGCCCTTGCAGTCGCATCCTACACTGACCTAAAAACAAGGGAAGTTCCGGACTGGCTTAATTACGGCTTAATTAGTGTTGGCTTGGGTTTAAATTTGCTTTTTTCAGCAATTTTCTGGAAATGGAATTTTATTGTTAATAGTGTTATTGGTTTAATAATTTTTTTTATTATTGCATACCTTATGTTTCAATTTGGGCAGTGGGGCGGTGGTGATAGTAAGATGTTGATGGGCTTAGGCGCTTTAATAGGAATTGATTTTTTTTCTGGAAAAATACCTTTTATGGCAAATTTCTTTGTAAATGCGCTTTTTGCTGGAGCGGTTTATGGTCTAATCTGGAGCGTTTCCTTGGCTGTTAAAAACAAAAATAAATTTGCAGGCGAATTTAAAAAAACATTAAAGGATGAAAAAATCATCGCGGCAAAGAAGTGGATTTTAATTTTATTATTTATTTTAATTTTATTAATTGTTTTTATTAATGAATACTCAACAAAAATAATATTGATGTCTTTGGCTTTAATAATTGCTCTAACATTTTATGTTTGGGTTTTTGTAAAGTCTGTTGAAAAAGCATGCATGCTGAAATTAGTCCATCCAAATGTTTTGACAGAAGGCGACTGGATAGCAAAGGAAATCAAGGTTAAGGGAAAATACATTGCAGGCCCCAAGGATTTAGGCATTGAGAAAAAGCAGATAAATCAATTAATCAAATTATACGAGCAGAAAAAAATAAAGAAAGTTTTGATGAAAATAGGCATTCCATTCGTGCCGAGCTTTTTTATCGGTTTTATTATTACTTTGATTTATGGGAATTTAGTGTTTTTGCTTCTTCTTTAGTGTAAGGCATGAGTGGACAAATTTTAATTAGATTTATAAACTTTATTAAATATTAAATGTAAGTGTGATGTAAGAGGGTTAAAATAGAATGCCAAGAATAAAATACCCAACAGTTGAGGAGATAATAGCAACCAATAAAAAAGTATTGGAAATACATAGGGCAAAGAAGGCAGATAAGCATGAATTGCTAGGAACAAAGCATCAAATACAAGAGATAATAGACAAATCAAAAAGAAAGAAAGGAGATATTTATATAAAATCGGCAGTTTTATTAAAGGAATTGACAATTTCACATTTATTCGCAAGTGGAAATAGAAGAACTGCTTATTTAGTTACAAATGATTTTGTATATAAGAATCAAAAGAAAGATATCGAAAAAACAGAGAAAGAAGTAGAAATATTTAAAAAGATAAGGTATAGGGATATATCAGATGAGGAACTTGCAAAATGGATAAAGAACGAGAAGAAGAAAAAATAAATGAAGAATTAGACAGAGCTTTATCAAACCCAAAAGTTAAGGATTTTGTTATTGCTTTAGGAAACCTTTAAGTTCGTAAGTAAATCTGTATTCTATCAAACCCCATAATCTATAAGTCTTTACCTTATGCCCCATTTCCCCAATTAATCACAGCCTTATCTTGCCTTTGTGCCAGTCGGTAAGTATATGCACTGCTGTCCTCCTTTCATCAATCTCGGCTTTTTTCCTGAGAAATTTCATGTTTTTCCCTATCTCCAGCAGGATGTCATATGGATCGAGAGAAGCATCAACGCCATAGGCTTTTTCCATGGCTCCGGGATTGGAATTTTTGAAAATCCTGATGAGCTCCATGGCAACTATGTCAGCATCCTTGAGCTTTTCAGGGCTCACCCCTGCAACAAGGCCAAGCCTTATGGAATCCCTGTCTTGGAAAGGGACGATGCCGGGGCTGTCAAAGAGCATCAAATTGCCTTTTCCGGAAATCAGCTGCATGCCTTTTGTAGTGCCTGATTCTGTTCCTGTCTTTGCTTTGCCGTGGGCGGAAAGCCTGTTTATCAGTGAGCTTTTTCCAGTATTGGGGTAGCCTATGACCGCAACCCTTATCTTCTGCCTGCTGGATTTTTGCTTTATCCTGATTAAAAGCTCCCTGATGTTGTGCGGCTTCTTTGAGGACACTATGCATGCCTCCAGCCCGGAATACCCCTCCCTTATCTTCTCCAATGCTGCCCGGGAGATAATGTCCGACTTGTTAACCACTATGATAAGCGGCCTTCCGACACTTTTGGCATAAGATTCAATATCCCTTATCCTTGTAAGTTCCGGCATCCTGGCATCAAGAACTTCCAGGACAATATCAGATTTCCTTATCATCTCCTTTACCAATAAGTAGAATCCTTTTTTCATGAAACAAGATTATTGCCTGGATTTAAAAACCTGAGCCTTTATCCAGTAAACCAGGCTGGTTATTTTATGCAAAAGCCCTTCCATGAAATTTTATGGAATTCTCCTCATCTGCCTTGAAAAATAGTCCTCTTCCTCATCCTCATCAGCAGCAGGCATTTTTGCAATTGGCTCATGATGCAATTTCTCCTTTTTCTCCTCTTTCTCAAAGCCTCCTATGTTTTTTGCCTGCTCCTTCAATTTTAATTCAATAGTTGATATTTCCTCCTCATTCAGCTGCTTTGGCTTCCACAGCAGGTTTATCCCGTCATTCTCAAACCTCGGGATGACATTAACAAGGAAATGCGCAACCGTCTGCCCTGCAGGA
Source organism: Candidatus Woesearchaeota archaeon (assembly GCA_018303625.1). GTDB lineage: Archaea > Nanobdellota > Nanobdellia > Woesearchaeales > GW2011-AR4 > JAGVXV01. The sequence continues at coordinate 3,643 of JAGVXV010000016.1, read as the reverse complement.
ATGCCATTTGCAACAAAAATGCTTGTTCCCTGCGCCTGCAGGCTTTCAAAAACCGCTGTTGATATCTTGTTTGCGACGTTGAAAATCTTCCCTATCTCCTTGTCAGGGACCTGCTCAATTATCGGGTAATGCTCTTTTGGCATGACAAAGCAATGCCCGGGATTTGCGCCGTTCACATCCAAAACAGCCAGCACTGACTCATCCTCATAGACCTTTGCCGAGGGAACCCTGCCTTCGACAATCTGGCAGACCAGGCAGCTTTCCCTTGCCATTTATTTCACTCCAAGCATTTTTGCGATATCATCAAGGTCAATATTTTCTTTTGAGGATTTTGGGATTTTTTCTATTGATTTTTTTTCCTTCTTTATTGGAGCTTTTTTTGCCTCTTTTTCCTTTGGCTTTTCCTTAAACTGGGCTTCAACTATCTTTTTAGGCATGACGAAAGGCTTTGGCATTTCCTTATCCTCAACTTTGCTGCCCAGGTTCTCAACTAGTTTTTTCCCTATTTTCTCCAGCTCATCCATCTGGATTGATTTCTGGGGCAATTCAAAGCTTATGCCGTCATTTTCCTTTCTTGGGATAACATGAATCATGAAATGCTGCGCTCTTTGCCCTGCCGCAACCCCGTTTGCAACAATAATGTTTGTTCCCTGCACTTCCAATGAGCGGAGCATGGAATTTGACAGCGCTTTTGCCGCCATGAACAAATGGGAGAGAACGTCTTCTGGAAGCTGGGGCATTATGGTGTAATGCTCTTTGGGCAGCAGTAAGATATGCCCCGGGTTGGCGGGATTTATGTCAAGAATTCCAATTGCAATATTATCTTCAAAGATTTTTTTTGACTGGACTTTTCCCGCGATAATCTGGCAGAAAATGCACTGCTTCTTCTGGAATTCCTTCAATTCCTCGGGAGACATTTGCTTTATCTTTTCCTGCAGGGCTTTTAGCTGCTCTTCATTCATTTGCTCTGGCATTTTGTGCTCTTGTTTTTTAACTTTTGTCAGTTTTACGCACTTCCTTGTTTACAGCGCTCAACAATGGCATAAAGCAGGCTTTTGCGGTGTCAACAGCATCTTCAACTTCAATTACCTTTGGAATGTAGCCATAGTAATTGATGTTATGCCTTAGCTTCCGTAGGTTATCTATGATGTTTACCGGCCTTGATGTATTCACCTTGACTTTCAGCAGCTCTTTTATCGGCATTATGTGGTCTTTTGACTCAATCCCCTTTGCTGCAAGAAGGGATTCTCCAAGCATTCTGAAAGATTCATAGATATTCCTTACAATTGTAGCTCCGGACCTTTCCGATACCTCGAGCGTGAGCGTGAAGTCTATATCTTTCTTTGCTGCGCTAAGGAGGCTTAATGCATTTTTTTTGTCCGGCCTTTTATACCTCATCATCACGGTCTTGCCTCCAGAAAACCTTCAAGCAGAATCCCATTTGCTACGTTTGCAAAAAGATTTAGGTCTATTTTGTTTCTTGAGAATATGTAAAGGTTGACTGGGACATTTTTTCTGTACCCCAATACAGGAATTATCCCAAGCTCGGCTATTCTTACCTCCTCGTTATCCAGCACTTCGACGGCAATATCCACATCACTCTCTTCGTTGTCGTCCCCTTTCCTGTAGCTGCCGAACAAGATGATTGCCCTAGGGTTTTCTATTTTTTTGTGTATAGCCTCTAAAATTCCAGATTCGTATATAAGGCTCAGGTTATAGCTTACCTTTTTTGTAAAATTATAAGGATGCCTCTGGTTGCATTTTATCCTCCATATTCTGCCTAAGACCTCTTTTGTTAGGAAGCCCTCCCCTGCGAGCTCTCCGACAACTCTTTTTGCCGTAGTCTTTGATATCCTCAGCTGCTCTGCAAGGTCATTCAAGCTCATCTCCCTGTCCGGATGGGAAAAAAACCAGGCCATTGCCTTTTGGTATGCTTCATTCAGGTCTGCAGGCTTTGTTTTCTTCAGCTTTTGAATCATAATGGTATGGTAACATTAGCAACTATATAAACTTTTTGGAAACCGTCTGGTATTATATGGAACCATAAGGGCCTTTTGGGAACCATAGCATTTTTCAAACATTGCTTGGCAAGCATGCTTTGAAGGCTTATAAGCATATAAACCTGAAGGAAAATTTGAGAACGCCCAATTTCTTGAACTATGAAGAACTTCTTAAAAAATTCAGAAATCTAGCCTAACTTGTAAATATTTGTTGCTGGGCTCCATGAAGTATCCTGGCAGACTGCAACACAAGCATTATTCTGGCAGACTTGTCCGGAACCGCATGGCGGATTATTATAATCGCAGCCCTGCCTCAAAATACATTGATTATTAACACAGTCATAATTAGCGCTGCAAGAAGGATTGTTATAAGCGCATCCAGATTTCAAAACACACTGCGCATTTTCACAATTCTGGTTTGAATTGCAATTTTGCTGCACTTGAGGCGTTGCTGAAGAAACGCATACATTGGCTGCGCAATAGCCATCTCTATAATCCCTTACAACACTATTTCCGGAACAATAATTCCCGGAAGAAAAGCCATCTTGCGAATTGCAATTTGCGCAATTCGGATAAAACCCGCAGCTTGCATCAGTTCCTGCGCACCCAACTTCTTCTATATCAACATCATAGATTTTTACAAAAACAGCCCTTCTGCCGTCATTGCCGGTTATCGTGATAAAAGGTGTCTTTTAACCAATATCGAAAATGTTTGAAGCTAACCACCAACTACCCATAAGCTCTTGGTCTTTTGTCAATTACTGCAATTAAAATTTCATTTTTATCCCACAAAACCTCGTATAGAACTCTATAATCCCCTACGCGAATCCTAAAGGTTCGTTCTTCTCCCACTATGCGCACTGCCTTATGAGGAACAGGCTCTGTTTTAAGGTTTTTAATCTTTTCAAGAATTCTATCTCTTAATTCTGCACCGCACTTCTTTAAAAATTTTTGTGACTGGTTAGAAAACTCAAGGGCAAACATCATTTTCCTAAATCTTTTTCGAGTTCTTCCAAAGGCGTAGTCTCGCCTTTTTTGTATTCTTCCCTCGCCCTTATTAGCAATAGCTCCTCATCTTTTGATAGGATGGCATCTACATCAATCATATATAACAACAAAACCGAAAGATTTAAATATTGCCTATATCTTAAATCCTCATTCAGGGGGAATGAATAAAATGGCTTATCAACCAACTCAGCAATATTCAACAAGAAGAAACTTTCTAAAAGTAGCGTTAGGCACTGGAATCGCATTTGCTTTGAATCCATTAGAGGCAATGGCGCAAACAGCAGGCTTAAACATTCAAGGCAATACACAAGGCACTGCAACAATTTTCTATGATTCAGTAAACCCGTCAAGCCCAAAAGCTGCTGTAGCTGCTGTATTTGACCCTTCAAATGACAAGTATGCAATTAAAGAAATCAGCAGCGTCTTCTCAGACACGAATGATAATGAGGCAAGGCTTATGGCTCCTTCCATGGAAAAGGAAGTCAGGCAAATGAGCTTCGCTGAATTTGCAAAGGCTTTTGGAAATATTGCCGCCCAGGTTAAAAAGCATGATTCCACTGCAGAATATCGCACTGGCACTTTTGGCATAGAGACTCCTTCAGGCGAAAAAGCAGGAATAGTCTACTTTGTTGAAG
>JAGVXV010000058.1 GCA_018303625.1 Candidatus Woesearchaeota archaeon | reverse complement strand
GACCTTTTAAAGCCTCTCGGAATAAAAAAAGGTGTTAAAAATCTGGTCAAGCTCGATTATTGTACGGAAGACAGGAAAAAAGTTGAGAGTTTATTAAAAAGTTATAATATCGAAAAAAAAGATTTTCTTATAGGATTTGGCGTTGGCGCTGCCGAGTCTGCAAAATCAAGGATGTGGCCGAAAGAAAGGTTCGCTGAATTGGCAGACTGGCTTATTGAGAGGCATAACGCGAAGATTATCCTGATAGGAAACAATGACGAGAAAAAACTGGTCAATGAGATAATGAATTTGATCAAAAACAAAAAAAATTCTTTTGACTTTGCCGGAAAAATAAATGTGAGAGAAATGTTTTATTTAATTTCATTGTGCAGGCTTTTTATCGGGAATGATTCTGGCCCTATGCATGTTGCTGCTGCGCAAGGCGTAAAGACTATAGGGCTTTTTGGGTGCAACCTGCCTGTGAGGTTCGAGCCATTCGGGAAAGGCAATTACGCAATATACAAGAAATCGACGCAGGATGCGTGCATTAACGTGCATTTGGGGCAGGTTGACGAATGCAGATATGGCATGGAAAACGCCTGTGTAAGGAAGATTCAAGTCGAGGATGTTATTGAGGTCGTTAATAAAATCGTGAAGAAAGTAAAAAACCCTATAAGCTGCTTCATCCTTGCCAGCTTTGGAAACAGGTCTTTTTCCAAGGAACTGACATTTTCAAACAATTCAAAGATTTCTTTTTTAAAAATATATACGCCTGCATTCACAATGTTTGTCGAGCTTTGCCTTGGCTTTTCCTGGAAATCCGCAATAAAGTCTCCGTCCAGTATAGCAGTTCCGTAGCCTTTAATTTCAGACCTAGTCATCAGGCCCATAGTGGCTAATTTATCCATATCAAAATGCTTTTTCATCATTTTTATCAAGTCAAAATGGTTGTAAGTGTCTCCAGACATAACGACAAAATTAGTTTTTATTTTGTCTTTTATTGATTCCAGTGCATCGGCATTTCCTTTTGCATTTTTTTCAATAACCTCTATATTTAATCTGGAATCATTTACCTCATTTAGAAATAAATTGACGTTTTTCGTATGCTGCGTTACAATAAGAACTTTATTTATGTTATTTTGATAAAAAAAATCCAGCTGATTTTTAATTAAAGACCTGCCTTTGATGCTTTTTAAAGCAATTGATTGGTGCTCCCCCTTCAGTAATATGACCGCAGTATCAATAGATTGTCCTTGCAGCCCTTTTCTCAGAAAATACTCCATTGCCTGGCTTCTTGACCTTAAAATGCTTCCATCAACCTTGCTGTCTATTAAATCGAGCAAAGGCTTGTCAAGGCTTATTGCAATCTTGGGCTTTTTCATTTTAGTAAGGGTATGAAATAGTAGTAAAAGTTCATACTTTATATATTTTTTCATTTTAATATATACTCTGGAATATAATTTATTAACGAAAGATTTATATAATAGCTAGTATGAATAGTTCATACTATGATAAGACATAAAGAAGTGCCAAAAGTATGGGGTCATGAAGAGGTAATTGTTAATAGGGGTTACTGCGGCAAGAAACTGGTGCTCAATAAGGGGTTCAGGTGCTCAATGCACTACCATAAATTAAAGGATGAGACATTCTATATATTAAGTGGGAAAGTGTTGCTTGAAATTGGAATGAAGAAGCAAATAATGCTTCCAGGAGATTCAATGCTGATAAAGCCTGGCCAAAAACACAGGTTCACGGGCTTGGAGGATTCTGAAATCATTGAATTTTCCACGCATCATGAGGATTCAGATTCCTACAGGGATGAATTATCAGGAAAAATTGATTTAAATGAATTGGAGCTGCCAAAATGAAATGCTTAGTAACAGGCGGCGCAGGGTTTATAGGCTCTAACCTTGCACTGGAACTGGAAAAACTGGGTTATGAAGTTACAGTAGTTGATAATTTTATTTCTGGAAGTGAGAATAATTTAAAGGATTTTAAAGGAAAATTTATTGAATTGGATGCTTCAAAGGAATTTAAATTAGATGGTAAATTTGATGTAATTTTTCATCAGGCTGCCATAACCGATCCGAGGTTCGGAGATGACAATGAGACAATAAGGGCAAATGTCGATGGCTTCAAGAATATCTTAAATCTGGCAATAAAAAACAATGCAAAGCTAATCTATGCTTCTACAGCAAACTTGTATGGAAATGGGCCGGTGCCAATGAAAGAAGGGCAGGAGAAAGATATTATAACTGCCTACGGAAAATCAAAATTGATGATGGACGAAATTGCTGAAAGATATTTTGATAAAATGCATATTGTCGGCTTGAGGTATTTCAATGTTTTCGGGCCGAGGGAGGCGCATAAAGGCAGGCCTGCCTCAATGGTTTATCATTTAAGCAGGCAGATTAAAGGAGGAAAAAACCCAAGAATCTTCAAGGGGGGAGAGCAAAAAAGGGACCATATTTATGTCAGGGATGCTGTTGAAGCTACAATAAAAGCAATAAATGCGAAAAAAAGCTGCATAGTTAATGTAGGAACTGGAATTGCAACGGATTTCAATGAATTAATAAAGGTACTGAATGGCGCTTTGGGCACAAATTTCGAGCCTGAATATTTTGACATGCCTTATGAGCAAAAAACATACCAAGGCAATACTCAAGCAGATACAAAAAATGCAGAAAAATTTCTTGGTTTCAAGGCAAAATGGAAATTAAAAGACGCTGTCAAGGATTATATGAGGTGGCTTTATGGATAAATCAAGGCTTTTAAGGATAATTGGGCAATTTAAGGGTAAGAAGATTTTGGTTATAGGGGATATAATGCTTGACAAGTACATCTGGGGAGAAGTGTCGAGAATAAGCCCTGAGGCTCCTGTGCAGGTCGTCAATGTTCTTAGGGAAAGCTATGCTCCGGGAGGGGCTGCAAACGTCGCAAACAACATAGCTGCCTTAAATGCAAAAGCCTTTATGGTAGGCATTGTTGGCAACGACAATGCAAAAGACAGCCTGATTTCAGAGCTTGAAAAAAGGGAGATAGATGTTGAAGGCATTTTTACCGAAAAAAACAAGCCCACAATACAGAAAGTTAGAGTTATAGGGAGAAGTCAGCAATTGCTCAGGTTTGACTACGAAGAGAAAGGCTATGTAAATGCAGATACAGAAAAAAATATCCTTGATTTTATCCTGGGAAAAATAGACGGGGCTGATGCAGTTATAGTGTCGGATTATGCAAAAGGCGTAATAACAAAAAACCTGATGGAAAAAATAATAAAAATAAGCATGGAAAAAAACAAGATAGTTATAGTTGACCCGAAGCCCAGGCACAAGGATTTCTACAAAAATTCAACTTTGATAACCCCGAACCATACAGAAGCGCATCAGATGACAAATCTTGAGGAAGAGGAAAACACAGATAATGATGCTGGAAAAATGGGGAAAAGATTAATCAAAGAGCTGAACAGCAATGTGCTTATCACAAGAGGGGAGAAAGGCATGTCGCTGTTCGAGAAAAACGGGGAAATAACGCATATTCCCGCATATGCCAAGGAAGTTTATGATATTGTTGGCGCCGGAGACACATCAGTGGCTTTTTTGACTCTGGCTTTGGCTTCAGGAGCGTCTTTCAAGGAAGGGGCCATTATCGCAAACCATGCTGCCGGAATCACTGTGGGCAAGATAGGAACTTCGACAGACTTTAAATCGGGATGACGGCTACACTTATAAAACACAAAGCTTCAAATTGCTGCCCGGAGTAATAGGCGCCTTAAAACTATTAAAAAATAATTTCAAATTTTTTATTGTGACAAACCAGTCAGGGGTCGGGAGGGGGTACTATACTCTGGATGATGTGCACAAATTCAATGAGAAAATGGTTAAAGAGCTTGAAAAACATGATATTGCCATTAAGAGGGTCTACATCTGCCCGCATCACCCGGATGAGATATGTGAATGTAGAAAGCCCGGCACAAAATACCTCAAAGATGCCAAAAAAGAGTTTAATCTGGATTTAAAGAATTCCTGGGTTATAGGCGACCATCCGCATGACGTTGAGATGGGAAAAAATGCTGGATGCAAGACTGTTTACCTGTTGACAGGGCATGGGGAGAAGCACAAGAAAGAGCTTGATGGAAAGGGTATTAAGCCTGATTTCATATCAAAAAACATTTACGAAGCTGCAAAATTTATCATTAAGAATAGTCCAGAGTAACATTAAAATTTTATTTAAAATTATTATTAATAAAAAATAAATTTTTAAAAAATGAGCAAAGAAAAAATAAAAACCATAAGAGAGCTGAAAAAGATTGCTGAAAATCTAAAAAAGCAAAACAAAAGAATAGTGACAACCAACGGGGTTTTTGACATTCTGCACATGGGGCATTTGAGATATCTGCAGGAAGCAAAAAAGCTCGGGGATATCTTGATTGTTGCGATTAACTCTGACAGCTCTGTAAGAAAAATAAAGGGGCCTAAAAGGCCTTTGAACAATGAGAATGACAGGGCGGAAATGCTTGCTTCATTGCAATGCATTGATTTTGTGGCAATTTTTGATGAAGAGAACCCAATAAAATTTCTGGAGGAGGTAAAGCCTGATGTGCATGCCAAAGGCGGCGATTATAAAATGAGCCAGATAATTGAAAAGGGTACTGTTGAAAAAAACAACGGCAAAATTGTTTTGATTCCGATGGTTAAAGGCTATTCAACAACTGAATTTATAAACAAAATAATTGATGCCTACAGAAAACAATAATTTTTTAAATTGGGTATTTTTCTGTTTTTTAATGACGAAACTCTCGATATTAATCCCAGCATACAATGAGGAAAAGACAATAAAAGAAGTTATAAACGAAGTACTAAAAACTCCATTAAGAAATATTAAAAAAGAGATAATCATTGTTGATGATTTTTCCACAGATGGCACAAAAAATATCTTAAAAAAAATAAGAAATAAGAGCGTAAAAATATTCTTCCACGAAAAAAATCTTGGAACATAATCCTGGTTCAGGACGCTGATCTGGAGTACAGCCCTGAAGAATACCCTAAAATCCTTGAGCCGATAATAAAAAACAGGGCAAAGGTTGTTTATGGCTCAAGGTTCACAAAGCAGCACAGGCCAAGATACAAAATATATTATTTCGGCAATTTAGTTCTGACATTCATAACAAATTTGCTGTATAATTCAAGAATCAGCGACATGGAAACCGGCTACAAAGCATTTAAGAGGGAAGTGGTGAAGGACATTAAGCTGAAAGCAAAAAAGTTTGATTTTGAGCCGGAAATAACCGCCAAAATCCTGAAGAGAGGCTATAAAATTTACGAAGTCCCGATAACTTATAAGAGCAGGAGCATAAAGGAAGGCAAAAAGATAGGATGGAAAGACGGAATAGAAGCGGTTTATTACCTTATAAAATACAGGTTCACTGACTGAATTTTTTATTCAAATCAAGCTCTTCATCCTGGACATATTCCAGATTGTTTTCCAAAGCCGTATAGGCTTTTTGCAGCTCCCTCCCGAGATATGCTGCATGCTCCGGCCTTATGCCGAGCTTTTCCTTGTGCAGGATTGTATGATAAATGTCGATAGGCTTTTTCCCTGTTACTTTCAGGATAATATTGTTCTTCATGTTGCAGAAGGCAACTTCTATGTTCCTGCTTTTCCTGTCGAGCCTTATAAGGAAATAGCCCTTGTCATCCAGAATGAATTCTTTTGAATCGTCGTACTTTGCCGCAATTTCCCGTGCATTGTTTTCCTTAACTTCATAGCTTACAATATCCTCATTTTTTTCCATGTCAACAACGCCGATTGCATTGACAGGGCATGCCCTTGCAGCCTGGAGAATGTCATTTGCCTCATTGTCATCGCAATTTACATTCAATGTGAACTTTTCATTGCCCTCCTTTTTCCCGTTGAGCAAAGTCGCTTTTTGGCCTGTAAATTCAAACTGGTTTGAAGCCAGGGCTGCGCAGCTTGCATTGCCTATGCATCTGTCCCTGAAATACAGAACTTTTAGTTTTCTTTTCATGCGGCAAAGCAATTTTGCATGATTTATAAATGTTGCTAAATGCCAAAACAATACCGTTAGGTTAGGATAAGCCCGCCATTAATGGAGCGGAAGCCAAGAATGCTGTAATGGAGTAAGGGACAGTTTTCAATCAATAGGCTTCATTAACATTAAAATTAAAAAATAAAAATAAAGAAAACTGCCGAGGCTCTTGGCGGCTTATCTTAACGGCATCTGACAAAACTAAAAATTTATATAAGTGATTAGGATATTTTTCAATAAAATGGGGAAAAGCATCTCAATAATTATTCCGGCTTACAATGAGGAAAGCAGGATTGAAAAAACCCTGGCTGAAATAGAGAATTACTGCAAAAAAAACCTCAAATCTTACGAGATAATTGTTGTTGATGATGCCTCAACTGACAATACATATAAAATCGCGTCAAGGCATAAAAATAAAAATCTAAGGGTGATAAAAAACCAGATAAACAGTGGCAAGGGGTATTCTGTCAAGAGGGGCATTCTGGAATCAAAATCCAATTTAATTTTGTTTTCAGATGCCGATTTGTCAACTCCCATCAATGAGCTGGATAGATTTTTATACTATATAGGCAACGGCTTTGACATTGTCATAGCCTCAAGAAACCTCAAGGAATCGAAGAAAGTCATAAAGCAGCCGTGGTACAGGGATGTCATGGGGAAGATATTTCCTATGCTTGTGGATATCTTTATAATAAAAGACTTCAAAGATACCCAGTGCGGCTTTAAGCTGTTTAAGGCTGATGTTGCAAAAAAAATAGCCAAAGTGCAGACACTGGAAAGGTTTGCGTTTGATGTTGAGATGCTTTTCATAGCAAAAAAAATGAAATGCAGGAT
>JAGVXV010000048.1 GCA_018303625.1 Candidatus Woesearchaeota archaeon | reverse complement strand
CCTTGCAAGGCACGGGCTTGTCAAGGAGCGAAAAGAAGGCAATACCCTGAGATACTTCCCAAAAGAATTCAAGCCGGACAATAACCGGGTAATGGCTTTCCTGAGGCAAAGAAGCGTCAGGAGCATTATCCTTTTTATATTAATCCATGATAAATGCAATCACGAGCAGATAGTTGAAGCAGTTAATTTGTCCCCATCGACAGTATCATGGCATTTAAGGAAACTGCAGGAAAACGGCATCATTGGTTTTGTAAAAGAAGGAAGGAAGACATTCTACAGGATTCTTATTGACAAAAATGAAATTGTCAATTTATTGATTGCATACCAAGAAAGCTTCTTTGACAGCGTTGTGGACAATATTGTTGAAATGTGGGAGAATGTTTAGGGTAGGAGTAAATAATTAATAGAAAAAGGCCAATTAGCTTGTATTGCATCGCTTCATTGCTTCACCATCTCTTTAAAAAACTGTTCAGCATCAAGTATCTTAAATTTTTTTGTTTTAAGTTCTTTCAAGAAATGCCTGTTCTCCGAAATTAAAAAATCAGCTTGAATTAACTCTGCATAAGCGGCAATGGGTATATCGCCCTTTTTAAGGCCGAGGTTTTTGTATTTGTCAATCAAGCCTTTGTTTGTTGCGTATGCTTCATTTATAATGATCCCAACGTTAAGAAGCTTTGTAAATTTTTCTTTTGCGTCCAATGGGAGATTTCTCGTTATTTCCTGAAATATTGTTTCATTGATTCTGAAATCACAAAGCTCATTTAATTTATCCAAATCGTCTATCAGAGCTTTGGAAGAAGGTTTGCTGCCTTTGAGACCCAGAATTAGCTCATTGCTGTCAATCAAAACAGTGTATTTTTTAGGCATACTGCTCTTCCCATAACTTCTCTCTAGTGCGCCTGAGTCTTTTGATTATTTCCTGCTCTGATAATTTCGCCAGCTCAGAGTTTTTCAAATCATGCCTTATAGACTCAACTAAATCTTTCCATTCATTATGCCCTTTCAAAAGCTCCTGGTCTTCTTTAAGCTCTTTTCTCAAGCTGCTTCTTACCAAATCCGAGAAATTAGAGTATAGACCTTTATCTACCAATTCCTTGGATTTCTCAAACAATTGCACCGGCAGTGTTATATTTACCTTTCTGAATTCCATAAATATCACCTGTATACTACCTGAATACGCATTAATATATAAAGGTTGCGGTTTTTATGAGTAAATTAGTATTTTGCATTTTTCCTCTTCTTGAATATAGGATAGGGGTATGAGTAGGAGGGTTAAAATTAATATTGCAGATAGTTTTTTGTGGGTCATTTTAGAAGTGCCTCATATTGGTTAAAATAAAAAATTAGAAACGGATATAGTGCAATTAAGATTTGGCTCTAGTTAATATTAATGCAGCTTCTACTGGCTTGCCAATTTCTACGTATGCTTTGGCTATTCTTTGAGTATCACCAATCATATCTAATACTCTAAATCTTGTTGGATGCTCTGGTGGCAAATATCTTTCTGCAAATCCAAGTGCTTCATCCGGCTTTCCATGAATTGCCAAAAGTGTAATTGCGTCCCTAGCATAAGGATTATCAAATTTAAACCCTTTGTCATTATCAGGAGGATATCCATTTTTTTTGAATAGAAACTCTGCCCAGAACCTAAAATAATTTACAATCTTAGGGTTATCTTCCATTATCCCGCGGAAATATAGTTTTTTATCTTGCAACTGTCTCAATTTTTCTTGATTTCTTCCTAACGTTCCCCCTTTCCTCATAGATTTTTCTTCATAAATCAGAATATCACATAGTTCTATTCCAATCTTCAGCATTTTAGGGTTCCTAGAGCCGCTAATGTGGTATAATGTTTTTTGAAAATCCTCATCTTCAATGTGAAACCCATAACCGAATGCATATATCCCTTTTGCCAGGAAACTCTTTCTCTGCTTCCAAAATTCAAACATATTCCTTCCTTTTGGTTCAGCACCTTCTTTCCTTATCTCTTCCTTGATTTCACGGATTATTCTTGTATAAGTTGTTTTTACAATGTGTTCTCCTAATATGCTGTAATCATGCTCACTTAGAATCTCATCATCCCTTAATTCTTCCAAAAAATCGAGCGCATCGCCGGTTTTTGACTTCTTGATTAAAGCATCTATAACCTCCCTGAAGCCAAATCTCTGTTCAGAAGATATTTCCATTGCCCTTATCATAGAATTATCAGAACCGTCTTCGATATACAACATTATTGCCCGCCCATAATCTTCAGCCAACTCAAATTCTTTTCCGGCTTCTGCAAATTTTCTTTTCCCTCTATACAGTTCTCCGGCTTCTCGTCTAAAATGCCGGGAATGTGCAATAAATATATGCGCACTTTCTTCATTTACTTCATTTAAGACAATCCCGTCAATTGTAATAGGAATTCCTAACGAAAGAGCTTTGAGAGAAATTTCTGTCTCTGCCCATTTAGCGTAATTACCACTTGATTTTTCTATAGCAGAGATTTCTCTTAACATTGCTTCAAGTCTAGAAGAAGATTCATTGCCTACAGCCCCAGACATTACTTGAGACATTTTATTCCACTAAATAATGATGAATTTTTAAATCTTTCTATAAAAATTAAGTAATCACTAAGTCATCGGCTTGTGTTGCAGCATTTTACTGATTAATTTCAGATAACTTTTTATTTAAGTAATATTAATCAAAATTCATGTTCAAGGTTTACAGAACAGCAGAGTTTGAAAAACTTATGAATAAGCTTTTGACAAAAGAGGAACAAAAAAGAGTTGAAAATATAGAAGAAGAAATATCAGAAAAAGGATTTACCGGAGATACATTAGGCTTCAAATTTTTAAGAGAAAAGAGAATTTCTGGAAAAAGAGTTTATTTTCTCGTTTATGAAGATTTAAAATCCGCTTTAATGGTTTCTATCAGCGATAAAAAAGCCCAACAGGAAACAATAGACAAGATTAAAGTTTATCTGCCAGAATTCAGAAGATTGATGGAAGAAATAATAAAATCTACTTAACCCTTTTTATTCTGCCTGCTTTTAAGTCTTCTAGGCCTCTTTTAAAGCTTTCAACCAATTCCCAATCGATATTTTCGAGCTTTTTAAGGCGCTCGTACTCTTCTTTCGGAATTGTTATTGTTTCCATATGTTTTTTCGGGCTAATTTAGTTTATATATTTTTCTGTTTTTTAGTTCTGGTAAAATATTAAGTGATAAGTAAAGGGTGGTAAGGGAGAGGGTGGTTATCTGTTTATGCGGTCTAATTCCCAGCCTCGTTCATCAGCGATTTTCTTTGCTTCTTCTTTAGTTATTTTTCCAAGAATAACTTTTCTACACAATTTTACTTTTTCTCGATATTCTTCCCATTCTTCTTTTGATGTAAAAATTTTATTTTCCGTTTACCTATATGTAATAAGTCTTTTCTGTGTAAGTCTATAAAAATTTAAGCATCCTCTAACCTATTTGTTACTTCAATAAATGCAAGAGATGCCCCACATTTTGGATTTGGACATAATTTTGCATCAAAGGCAGATTTATCAATATATTCTGCTTTTAATCGCCGTTTTATTATTTCATTTTCTTCAATGGAAAATCCACATTTATTGCATTTTATTATTTTCATCTATAAACCCCAAACCAACTAAAGAAATAATTATTATATTTAAGGTTATTTATTTTCAATATGGTAATATATTCTGAAGTATATATAAACATATAAATTTAATTTAATGCTTAAATCAAGGTGTTTTTATGACAATAATAGCAAGAAGAAATGAACCAAATTTTATGAGCAATTCACAAAAGGTTTTTGCTATTTGGAGAAAAAGAGCAAAACATCATAGGAAAAATGCTTTACCTTTTATTGAGCCTTTATTTTGGCTTATTGTTGCTATTTCAGAAGAAGTTAAATTTCATAAAACAACAGCCTCATTTATTTGTAATGGAGTAGAGTTCAGAGGTAAAACAACAAAAGAGAAGATATACTTTGAAGATATAAAAAATAAGAAAGAGGTAGTAGCAATAACTCATATTGATGAAATTCCAAAAGCTATAGATACGCTTAAAAGATATAAGTAATTAAGCTTTGACTAATAAGGGTATTGGTAACACATCAAGAATTGAAGATGACACCAGCACAAAGGGCAAGGATAAACGAGAGCAATTTATGGAAGGAACTTTTAGAGAAAAGTCTTAAATAGACTTTCTTCTTTTTCTTTTTATTGAGGTGGTGTTATGTCTAAATTTGGAGAGCCAAAAATAAATGAGAATGAATATAACTTGATTATTAAGACAAAATCAGGAAGTTCTTTACCAAAAAGTGAATTTGATGAATATATAAAAAAAATTGAAGATGAAATGTCAAAAGGAGATTTTTTAGTAATAGTTAGTGATATAGGTGAAGATGCAATATACGAAGATTAAAACCCGAAGGTTACCATTTGACACTTACTACCCACAGATTAACCAATACCCTGTTTTTTACTCCGCATCCCATTCCTCTTCAGTGTAAGGGTCGATTCCCTGCCATTTCTTCTTTGCTGCTTCATACCTTTCAAATGTGCCCATGTCAAACCACTGGCCTGCAATTCGGGAAAATGTCCTTTTCAAGCATTGAAAACCCGTTTGGAATCATGTCAATTACCTCTGGCTCCAGAATGTAAAATCCCGCATTTATCAGGTTTGATGGCTCTTTTCCGTGCTTTGGCTTTTCAATAAATTCCAGAATTCTCGAGCCTGAAAGCCTTGCAACGCCATAGTGGCTTGGGTCTGAGACAGATGTCAATGCAATTGTAGCCAACGCATCTTTTCTTTTGTGCAGCCTGAACATCCTGGATATGTTTATATTCTTTAATTCATCGCCGTTACTTACGATAAAGCTGTCAGTCAAATGCTTTTTTGCAAGCTTTAACGGGCCTGCAGTCCCTAGCGGCTCATTTTCCTCAATATAGCTTATATTGACGCCGAATTTGCTGCCGTCTTCAAAATATTCCTTCACTTTCCCCTTCAAGTGTCCAACAGAGAGGATTATATCCCTGACGCCGTATTTTTTCAGAAGGTCAAGCAGGTGCTCTGTCACTGTTTTGCCATTGACATCAAAAAGGCATTTCGGCTTTTCGTAGGTCAATGGCCTTAATCTTGTGCCTTTGCCGCCTACAAGAATAACAGCCTTCTGGGGCCTATATGTGCCTAAAGCATTTGTGAGCAGAATCTCAATCTGCTGGCTCCTGTTCTTTATTATATTTCCATCTATCCTTTTGTCTATCTGCTTTATAAGTTCGCTGTCCAATGTTATTGTAATGCGCTCTTTCATTGACAAAATTTTATTTGTTTTTTTTATTTTTTAATTTCTTTTTTTATTGAAAATTTTTATAATTTTTATTGAATTAAAATAAATTAAGGGGGAATAGATAGCTTCCCGCTTTTAACATCATAGTTATGTTCCCCACCCCCTTGTGCTTCTGTTAGTTAAAAAGTTAGTTTGCACCACCCAAAATAGGCATTTTCTGGCTATTTATAAACCTTTTGGTTTTTGTATGATAAAGTATGATAATAGAAAAGTTTAAATATAAGCATATTAACCCCGGATCAGGGGGATTTATGGACAGGAATCTTGCTTTGGAATTTGTACGCGTTACAGAGGCTGCAGCCATATCAGCCGCAAAGTACATGGGCAGGGGCGATGAAAAGGCTGCTGACAATGCTGCTGTCGATCTTATGAGGAAAAGCTTCAACGGTTTGGATATTGACGGCACAATAGTCATAGGGGAGGGGGAAAGGGACGAAGCTCCAATGCTTTACATTGGAGAGAAAGTTGGAAAAGGCAATGGGATGAAAATTGACATTGCTGTTGATCCTTTGGAAGGCACAACAATAACAGCAAAAGGCGGCTCAAATGCAATAAGCGTTTTGGCAGCAGCGCCTAAGGGAAATATGCTCCACGCTCCTGATACTTACATGGACAAGATTGCAGTAGGGCCCAAGGCAAAAGGCTCTATTGACTTGGACGCAACTCCTGAAGAGAATATAAATGCGGTTGCGCAAAAGCTTGGCAAAGACCCAAGCGAAATAACTGTTATAATCCTTGAAAGGGACAGGCATAAAAAACTGATAGAAGATGTCAGGAAAGCAGGCGCAAGAATAAGGCTGATAGGGGATGGCGATATATCTGGAGCCTTAAGCCCCGCTTTTGAGGAATCAGGAATTGACATTCTGATGGGCATTGGAGCTGCGCCTGAAGGGGTCATAGCAGCTGCAGCATTAAAGACATTAGGCGGCGAAATACAGGGCAGGCTTAAGTTCAGGAACGATGATGAAAGGAAAAGGGCTAAGGAAATGGGTTTTTTGAAGGACATTGACATGAAGCTCAAGATGAATGACATGATTAAAGGCGACCAGGCAATGTTTGCCGCAACAGGTGTTACAAATGGAGAGATATTAAAGGGCGTCAGATTTACGAGCAAAGGCGCTGTGACAAATTCCCTTGTAATGCGCTCATGGTCAGGGACTGTAAGGTTTATTGAAGCGCATCATGATTTTACAAGAAAGTCAGCTTATGGGGATTGGTAATTAAATAAAAAAACAAGGGTGGTATTTAATGGGCGAGGAGCTTAAAAAAACAATAAAGGATATGGTTGTTGTGGGCAAGGGCATACTTGCTGCTGATGAAAGTGTCGGAACAGCAACCAAAAGGCTTGCGAGCATCGGCGTTGAATCAACCGAGGAAACAAGAAGGCAGTACAGGAATGTGATGCTTACTGCGCCGGAAATTGAAAAATACATCTGCGGCGTAATTTTATTTGAGGAAACTTTGCATCAAAAATCAAATAACAGTATTTTATTTCCCGAAGTTTTGAGGAAAAAGGGGATTGTGCCGGGCATTAAAGTTGACCAGGGCCTTGCTGATTTCAATGGCTCTGCAGAGCAATACACGAAAGGCCTTGAGGGCTTGAGGAATCGTTTGGAAGAATACAAAAAAGCAGGGACAAGGTTTACAAAATGGCGCGCAGTTTATTCTGTTTCTGAAAATACTCCAAGTGAAAAATTAATTGCGAGAAATGCCGCAGATTTGGCAAAATATGCTAAAATATGCCAGGAGCATGGCCTTGTGCCAATTGTCGAGCCTGAAGTTTTAATTGATGGCACACATTCTATTGATGAGTGCTATAAGGCAACTGAAAAAGTCCTGAAGGCAGTTTTTGACTCTTTGAAAAAAGAAAATGTAATGCTCGAATTGTCAATACTAAAGCCAAGCATGGTCATTTCCGGAAAGGAAGCGCAAAACAGGGCTGGTGTTGACGAAGTTGCAGGGAAAACAGTAAAATGCCTGAAAGCAACAGTTCCCGCAGGGCTGCCAAGCATCAATTTCCTTTCTGGAGGACAGACGCCGCAGGAAGCAACTGCGCATCTGAACCGGATGCATACTTTAGGGGAGAAACTGCCATGGTACATTAGCTTTTCTTATGCAAGGGCATTGCAGGATCCTGCATTGAAAGCATGGAAAGGAAGGGAAGAGAATGTTCCTGCAGCCCAGAAAGCATTCTTAAAGCGTGCCAGGCTAAACAGCTTGGCAACAATGGGAAAATATGCAGAAGAAATGGAAAATTGAGGGTGGTTAAAATGGCAATTAAAGTCGGAATTGTGGGCTATGGCACAATCGGAAAAAGGGTTGCTGATGCTGTTGCAATGCAAAAAGACATGAAACTTGTTGGAGTAACTACACATTCTTACAGCTTCAATACAGAGGTTGCAAAAGCAAAAGGATACAAAATATTTACAATCGGCGATGTTCCTGATTTGGAGCCAAACGGCATAACTCCGGATGGCGATATGAATAACCTGCTTGACGAGGCTGACGTTATTGTTGACGGAACCCCTAAAGATATCGGCAGGGAAAACATTGAGAAATACTACAAGCCAAGAAAACTGAAAGCTGTTGTGCAGGGCGGGGAAAAGCATAAGACAACTGGCATAAGCTTTGTGGCGCAGTGCAACTATAATGAAGCTATTAACAAGGATTATGTAAGGATAGTAAGCTGCAACACAACTGGATTGTGCAGGACTTTGGATGCTGTCAATAAAAAATACGGGATTACGAGCGTGCATGCAACAATGATAAGGAGAGGGGCAGATCCTGGAGATATTTATCATGGGCCGATAAATGCCATTGTTCCTGTTTTGGAGATGCCGAGCCACCACGGCCCTGATGTCCAGACAGTGCTGCACAATGTGGAGATTTTTACAACAGCCTTGAGCGTGCCTTCCACTTTGATGCATTTGCATACCTTGACTGTTGACCTGAAGAAAAAGGCCAGCGTCAATGATGTGATAGAATTGTTCAACAATTCAACAAGGATAAGGGTTGTGAGGAATGCAGAGCATCTTCGCTCGACTGCGGAAATAATAGAGTTTGCAAGGGACATCGGCAGGCTGAGGGGCGATATGCCTGAGATTTGCGTATGGCAGGAAGCGATAGGTGTAACATCCAACTCCCATAACAAGCTTCTTTACATGCAAGCTATACACCAGGAGTCAAATGTGATTCCTGAAAACATTGACTGCATAAGGGCAATGACCGGCTTCAAGGACGTGGAAAAGTCAATAAAGATGACAAATGAGACTTTTGGAATAAAGTAAAAATAAATTGCGAGCCAATGAGCGAGCCTAAAATGCGCCGCAGGCAGATTAAAATTAAATTAACTTTTATGTAATAAATATATAATTTGGTGAGCTAAAATTATAATCGGCGTTCTAAAAGAGATAAAAGACAAGGAAAACAGGGTTGCTCTTACACCTGAAGGGGCAAAAAAATTAGTTTCTGCAAAAAATAAGGTTTTGGTTGAAAATAATGCCGGGCTTAATTCCGGTTTTTCAGATGAGGAATATAAAAAGGCAGGTGCGCAAATAGTTGATGCTGAAAAAGCCTGGAACGCTGATTTAGTCCTTAAAGTTAAAGAGCCCCTGGAAAGCGAGTATAAATTCCTGAAACAGCAGATTGTTTTTACTTACTTCCATCTTGCCGGTGTTACAAAAACTTTGACTGAGGCTTTATTAAAAAGCAAAACAACCGCAATAGCTTACGAGACAGTTGAGGACAAGTATAACAGGCTGCCTTTGCTTGCTCCGATGTCTGCTGTTGCTGGCAATATGTCTGTTACGATAGGAAGCTATTATCTTGCAAAGTTCAACAATGGCAGGGGAATGCAGCTTGGCGAAGTCATGGGGAATTTTTATGGCAAAGTCGTTATCATAGGCGATGGCGTTGTTGGAAGGCACGCTGCAAAGACAGCGCATGGCATGGGCGCAAATGTCTACCTTTTTGGCAGGCATGAGGAAAGAATGGACAATTTAAGGGAACTTATAGGCAAAAAAGCGCATGTGCTGCTTTCAACGCCTGAAAACATTGCCGAGCACATAAAAGATGCTGACTTGGTTGTTGGGGCTGTTCTTGTAACTGGCGCAAAAGCGCCTTATGTTGTTACAGAAGAAATGGTAAAGACAATGCAGCCAGGAAGCGTTATTGTTGATGTAAGCATTGACCAGGGCGGCTGCATTGAGACTTCAAAGCCGACAAAACATTCAGATCCTGTTTTTGTTAAGCATGGCGTAACACATTATTGCGTTACAAACATGCCTGGAGCTTATCCAAGGACATCAACAATTGCCTTGACAAATGCGACACTGCCTTACGCTTTGAAATTAGCGGAAAAAGGAATTAATGCAGTTAAAGAAGATGGTGGTTTTGCAAAAGGAGTTAACACCTATAAAGGTTATATTACATATAAGCCTGTTGCAGAAGGTTTGAATTTGATGGATAGGTTTAGGGAGTTGAAGGAATTGGTTTGAATTTTTAGATAACTTTTTATTTAAGTAAAATAAATTGAAATTATGTTCAAAGTTTACAGAACTTCTGAATTTGAAAGGCTTATGAACAAACTATTGACGAAAGAAGAGCAAACAAGAGTAAACAACATAGAAAAGGAGATATCAGAAAAAGGCTTCACTGGAGACTCATTAGGCTTCAAATTTTTAAGAGAAAAAAGAATTTCTGGAAAAAGAATCTATTTTCTTGTCTACGAAGACTTAGAGTCAGCTTTGATGGTCTCCATTAGCGATAAAAAAGCCCAACAGGAAACAATAGACAAGATTAAAGTTTACCTGCCAGAATTCAGAAGATTAATGGAAGAACTGGCTAAATCTACTTAACACGCCTTATTCTGCCTGCCTTTAAGTCCTCTAGGCTTCTTTTGAAGCTTTCGACTAGCTCCCAGTCTATCTCTTCGAGCTTTTTAAGGCGCTCATACTCTTCTTTTGGTATGGTTATAGTTTCCATCAATATTCTTAAATTGCTCTTTAACTATATAAAAATATCTATTTTAGGGAGTTGAAAGGAATTGGTTTGATTAATATTTTCTATATTCCCTCTTTTGTTAAGAAAAGGATACAAGTGCTAAATTAGCTATTCTTTTAAGGTCCATAAGTGAACAGAAGGGTGTCTCATCATAAATGCTTCGTTATCCTCCTTAAATGGAATGAATAATTCGTTAAGTAATGTTAAACCCCTATTTTCACTTTGATAAGACTTTCGGATATAAGGAATAAACAAATTGACAGGAAGACTGTATCTTTGAGCAGATTCTAGAACCCTTACATCAAAATCAGGAAATCTATCGGAATCTTCTCCAGATCTATCACATAAAAACTTAAACTGGTCACCAATCAAACCAATTTCAATATAAGTTCTAACACTTCTTCTGTCTATGATATTTTTCTGTCCTGCATCTGAATCAAGCCAGGAAGTTAACACAAATTCAGGATCATATCTGTCAAGAGCTTCTAAGCAATCTAATTCCTCCACTTCTTTACTAGAATCAGAATTTGAGTCTTTTCTTTTATATGCTGGTGTTTTATCTGTAGCATGAATGGGGATGCCATATTGTCTTAACCAATAGCTAAGCTTGCCAGTACCTGCACCAATCTCAACAAGGTTTCCTCTAATACCCATGCCAAGTATCGAATTAACCAATGCGTCAATAAATTCTGCAGACAAGACATTAAGAACCCATTCGTCCATGAAACCTCCTAAAGGCAAAGCACAATAAAATTCTCCAGGAGTCTCCATTAGGCCAGTATGACCAAACAATTGTTTATTTAAGCCAGTTTTCCCTTCGAAGTAATTTGTTCCAGAAAAATAAATTAAATCAGTTAATTCCCTATGTGTAGGAAGCTTATCCAATGCCCGAACTTTCTCTAAAGTTTTTTGATAATACTCGTGATCTGGATTTGACATAATCCGAACTAATTCAGGGCAATTTATAAATCTTTTTATTTATACTACTTAATAGTACTAATAAAATTAAGTCTAAGTCAAGCTAGTGCTTATCTGTATCAATTCCTGATTTGAATGGTCTTCAGCATTTCCATTGACTTCCGCCCTTAAGTCATAGTTTGTTGCATCCTGGACAGTAACCTCGACTTCATCTCCAAGCTGGAAATCTCCTTTTACAATTACCGGCTTGTATGCAAAATTCCTCCCCACGAATGTGCTGTTTTTGCCGTGCTCATCAATTATTATTTTTCCTTTCCACCCAATCCACTTCTGGTTGTTTTTCAATGCTATGCTGTTGAACAGCTCTGTAAGAACCCTGCTCCTGTCCTTTTTTTTGTCCCCGGAAATAGCGTCTTTCATTTTTGATGCAGATGTATTGGGCCTTGGGCTGAACCTTGCAATATTGATGATATCGGGCTTTACTTCCTGCACCAATTCCAAAGTGTCATGGAACTGGGCTTCTGTTTCGCCCGGAAAGCCGACAATCATGTCAGTTGCGATTGTAATATTCTTCACATACCTTCTGAATTTTTTAACAATGTCCTTGAACTGGAATACTGTATACTTCCTTTTCATTTTGCCCAGAACTTCATTATTTCCCGCTTCTACCGGAATGTGCAGAAACTTGAACATCTTTTCGTCCTGGTAAATCTGAATCAAATGGTCAATCATCTCAGGAACGTGCCTTGGATTCAGCATGCCCAGCCTGACTTTGAAGTTTCCATCAATTTTCATAATCTTGTCCAGTAATTTTGCAAGCTTCCTTTCCCCCTTGTCAATGCCGTAAGCGCCGTTGTCCTGCGAAGTAAGCCAGATTTCCCTGCAGCCATGCGCAAGGTTTTTTTCAATTTCCTTTACGATGTATTCTTCAGGATAGGAAAAAATGTTTCCCTTAATCAGCTTTACAGAACAATATGAGCAGGAATCATCGCAGCCAGAGGCAATTGGGACAATTCCGATAACCCTGTTAGTCCTTATTTTTGGCTTTCCTACTTTAAGCTCTCTTTCCTGGGTTAAAGCCTCCAGGGCATTTCCATGCATGCTTTCCTCAACAGCATAAACAATCCTGTGGAAGTTATGGGTGTTAATCAAAGCAGCATCCTGGCTTAGTTTCCTTATAGGGGATATCAATTCCTTTGTTATGCAGCCTGCCACAACCAGTTTTTTTTTGGGATACTGCTCGGTAATTTTCCTGATTTCCCTCAGCGCATTATAATTGCCCTTTACAGTGCAGATATTAACTACATTGACATCGCTGTATTCCAGGTCATCAACTATCTGAAAGCCTGCTTCCTGCAGCAAGCCCATCATTAATTCAGATTCAGCAAGATTTGCGGAGCATCCCATTGTCTGGATGTATACTTTGGTCATAGTTTGAAAAAGGAGTATTTTGTTTATAAATGTTTTTGTGAAAATATAGGAAAATTTTATTTAAACTATGCAATAGTAGTAATATTTTTAAACTATTTAATGTTCTATTACTTAATGAAAGGAAATTTGTATGGGGTAGACGTAAAGCTGTCAGAATTTGAAGATGAAATATCCCCAATTGCAATAGAGCTTAATGGCGTAAACTCAGGCACAAATTGCTTTGCTTATGAAGGAGGTTTCAGCTATTACAAAACTTTTGTGAGAACATTGGCAGCCCATAATGGTGGAAAGCCTATTTTTATAGAGAGCTGGCAGAGAAGAAAGAGGGACAGGCTTGAAACTATCGTAGAGAAAATTAGGCTTGAAAGAAGCACTGAAAGGCAGCGAGAATGGTGCCAAAAATTCTCTTCAATTCTTGGCGTTAATTTTGAATTTGATTTTGCATGGCTTGATGACTTGCTGGAATTCCACAAAGGCAAACTTGAGCAAGAGCATGACGATTCTGAGGATAGATATTATCTTTGGGCTTCAAAACAGGAAAAAAAGCCTCTCTTCATTTTTGATGAAATAGACTACAGTCCAAATGCAGTTATATTCACGCTAATGGATGGAAGGAGAATAGCAATGAACCCTAAAGAAATTGGTGTCATCCGGAGTACATCATCCACTCTCGCAGAGGCACCTGAACGCTTCCAGCACCTTTTCCTGAATACACCATTGATTGAGCAGTTCTTGGATTATAAGCCATTTACCCATTTTCTTGGAGCGTTTAATCGTGAATTGGCGGTTAGATTTGCGCCTGGGCATATTTACGGGTTTGGTGTCAATGAAAAAAAGGATTCGCTTGAATTCTTGTCCATGATTCCATCAGACTTGATTGTGAGGAAGCGCGGAGGCTCCTATTGCGGAACAGGTGTTGAAATACTTCCAAAGCAAGAAGTCATAGAGTCAATCAATGGAAAGACATATGAAGAAATTAGCTTGGCTAGGATTCAGGCGCTTTCGATGTATATAACTTATGCTGTATCAAAAGGGGTCAGGCTTGAAGAATACCTTACTGTTTATGAAGCTTTTGTGGATTCTATCCCCATATTTAATCCTAAGACTGGAAAATACCATGATGGCTGCGCAAGGGTTATAGTATATTCACCACCTAATGGAAAGCCCATCACACTTGGGTCGCAATGGAGGCTGGCTCCGTACGCAATCGATGAAGATGCCTCGCTTGAAGGGAGATTCAGGGTAAACCTGTCTAGAGGGGCTTCTGAAATGGAAATTGAATTGGATCATAAACTGATGATTGACAGATTTGCAGAATATACTGTTGAAGAATTTGAAAAAGCAGTAAGTAATTACAGGAGGGAGGCTAAAGACGCATTTAAGGACGTCTTGGAGCAGGAACCGGGTACAAAAGAGCACGATGTTTTAAGGTATTTATATTGGAGCTTGGAAATGGCACATAAAATGGTGGCTATAGGGGCTGTAAATAAGGGGAGCCAAGGTATAACTTTATTCCCCGGATTTAAAGATGAAGTTGCTAATGTAAGAAGGCGGGATAATATGGCATTTGGTCCTCGGTTGGTGGTTCCAGACCAATATAAATAATCATTTAATATATTTAGGCCTCTGTTTCATCATAATCCAGTCTGTAAGAATTCTTGTCCCGTACTCGTCAGAGCAAAATACAATCTGCTTACGAAGAATTTATTTGATTCAGAATATAAATACCAGCAAACCTGATGTTTTGCCGATTTCTTTTGCAATGCTGAATAATTTTTCCCTTTTTTCGTTATTTAAAAAATACTTCCAGCCGTGCTTGTGCTTTTTCTTCATAACGAGCCTTTGCTTTACTAAAGCATTGATTATATCCTCAACCAATGGAATTTCGTTGTCCTTAAAGCCAGACTTTTTTATATTGTCAAGATACATAGAACCCTTGCCCCAGCAAGTCTCTCTTAACAACAGCCTGATTATTTTCTTTGATATTATTATATACTCACTCTTTTTTACTTTTGCCATAAAAAATAAGAATAAAAAAGTAATATATAAAGTTTAGGCTAAAATAATAGCTATCGGTGGCTAAAATAGTAACATTTAAATATAAGAATTTATTATTGACAATAAAATGACAAGCGCATTCATAAAATATGAGGGGAATACCCCTAAGAACAGAATTTTGGAATTTTTAGTTACATTTGCAGTGGAAGATGATTATTCAATGATGGACATAGCAAAGCACTCTAAAGTCTCTTATGCAATGCTAAAAATTATATGGAAGGAGTTTGTAAAAGAAGGCAGAGTAGTATTTACAAGAAATGTTGGAAAGGCTAAAATGTATAAGTTAAATGCGCAAAACTCCATTATTAAAAAATTCATTGAATATTATTGGAAAATCATTGAGGAAGAAACAGAAGAGAAGCCCAAGGCAGATTATTATAGTACGCGAGCAATTGGAGCAGTATCAGCACGGCATTTTTGATTTTTTATAATAAAATGGCACATACCAATGATAGATTTCCAAATATTATTTAATATACTTAGGCCTTTGTTTCATCATAATCCAATCTGTCAAAATTCTTGTCTCATACTCATCCGGGGTATGAATTGATTCATGTATGTCAACCATTTTCTTCATTTTTCCCGCTAAGTCAGCCCTCAGGCCCATGAAGTTCTCCCCCAGATAGGTAAAGCCCAAGACGCCGCCCATCACGCTTTCAGGGAAAACATTGACAAACTTCCCAGGAACCCTGTCAGAGAAGTCATGCATAGCCTGCTGCCTTTTGTTCAGGTAAGCGCCAATTGCTGATTTGTAATTTATGCTCAGCCTTTCTTCCTCGTAGCTGTCTTCATAGGAGATTTTTATTGAGTAATTTTTGTCATTGCTGTTTTTATTGCCTTTTTTATTGATTATTGAAAAAAAATACGCCTCTTTGGGGTTATTTTTTATTTTATCCAGATTATTTTTATTGATGCCGTTTAATGGCTCTAACTTGCCCAGCCCATAATTGTCCAATTCAAAAGAAACATCCAGCCTTTGCTCCTCATTGTTTTCCTCGTATTTTATTGAAACAGAATAATTTTTTTCTTCTCCAGCGCTTTTTTTCTTTATTATAGACAAGGAATACTTTATTTCCTCTTCAATTTCAGCTCCAATATCCTTATTTTCATTCAAAAATAAACCAGAAAAATCATCTTTGCCGGGTTTTATCTCTTTTTTAATTTTTATTTCATCGTTTTTATTGGGCCTTTTTATGTTGCTTAAAATTAATTGCTCCAGAAATAAAATATCCTCAAAATCTATTTTTTTATGTTCCGTATTGTTTAATTTGCTTTCCAGATTATTTTGTTTTTTATCTGAATTAATCTCAGTATGCTTATTATTGAAAAATGGCACTATGTAGTTGAATAATGTTTTCAGCAGAATATCATTCTCTAAACTAATCCCTCTTGCTTTCACTTTTGGCAGCCTGCCTGTTGCATTTGTCGCATTTGTATATCTTATATTTTGTGTCTGCAACTACCTCTTCCCTTATAACTCTCATTTCACCCTTGCATAAAGTGCATTTTTCGCTCATTTTTTAGCCTTTTCCAGCATTTGCCTGCCTTCATCCAGCAGTTTTTGCGCTTCCAAAGTTGTTGTCGCATCCGCAATAATCCTAAAGACATTTGCCTCAGTCTTTGAAGCCCTGAACCACACAAATGAATCTTCGCCAATTAAGACTTTCAGGCTGCCCTTAATGCCGCCGTTTTCTCTCACTTTATACCCTTTTCTTAAGTAATATTTTTTTAAAAATCTTTTTATTTTATCGTGATTTTTTGGATTAAATTCAATTTTCGCTGCCAATGTATAGTATTGCGGATATTCCTTTAAAATATCCTGCAAGGTTTTCCGCTTTTTTGCAATAATTTTTAAAATGTAGATTAAAGTTAAAATCCCATCCCTGCATTTTGACGGCCTAATAATGACGCCTGCACTGGAGCCCTCCCCTCCAACTGGGCTTTTTGACTTTTCCATTTCATCCACAACATTTATTTCACCTACTTCGACTTCTTTCAATTTTGAATTATTTTTATTTGTAACATATTCCACAATATTGGACGTTGCATCATTTACAACAACAATGCTATTCTTATTTTTTAAATTGAATAAAATATCATCTATGATTAAAGCCAATAAATAATGTCCGGAAATTAGTCTACCATTCTCTAAAACTATTTCAACTCTGTCAGCATCGCAGTCAAATGCCGCGGCAAAAGCTGCATTCTTTTCTTTAATAGCACTTTCAAGATAAATTAATGAGATTATATTTGGCTCTATTGCCCTGTTAAAGATTCCATACTGCATATTTACTCCAATAACTTTAACGCCCAGCTTTTCAAGAATTTGCCTTGCGATTATAGCAGTTCCGCCATTAGGGTCAATTATTATTTTTAATTTTGAATTTTTAATATTTTGAATGTCTTCTTTTGTTAAAAAATTCAAAATAAAATCAGAATAAATCTCGTTAACCTCAATATATTTTTTTATTATTTTTTTCAGTTTTATATCATTTTTGTTTTTTTCATTGTACAGATATTTCTTTAAAAAATCTTTCTCTTTTAAATTTTTTATTTTGTTATAAAAACCGATCACTTTATTGATGTCCTTCGGCCTTAAAATAGCCCCGTCATTGTCCAAAAACTTAAATCCGTTCCAGTAGGGCTCGTTGTGGGAGGCTGTTATTATAATGCCGCCATCTGCATTGTAATGCCTTACTGCAAGCTCAATAGCAGGAGTTGGAGCAATGCCCAAATCTATTATCTCGCAGTTCAATGCCTCAATAGCTGCATTTTTTATTATATCCCTTGAAGGCCTTGTGTCAGTTCCAATGACAATCTTTACATTATTTTTTTTAGATTTATTTTGCTTAGAAATTCTACGAATTTCTGGCACACCAGAAATCTGCTTTGCAGATATGCCTGAAAATGATTCAATTAATGGCATAGCTGAAAGATTGGGAATGAGGTTTATAAGGTTTTTGGAGAATTGGTTTTTTATAGGTTGTTTTAGAAAAGCAAGTCTAAAATATCTGGATTATCTAAATTATCAGGATGGTATTGCCTTATTAGGTCTCTATAATTCAAATGAGGTTCGGCACCTCTTTGTGTTTTTTCTTTAACAACAATTGCGTCTAAGGGGATAGTTGGGATTCGCCAATCTCCAACCCTTATTCGTTCTTCTCTCATTTCTTCTTCGCCTTTTCTATCCAATCTTGGATCCAATCCATCTGGAGGAATAGCCCTTTTCCTATTCCTTTGGGATAATTTGCTTGTATCTATTTCATATAATGCTAGAATTCCTGCCTTATCCCGAAATCTAACTCTCCTTTGCATTGCAAAATATCTTGCCCATCTTTTGTCAGGAGTTGCACTAACATATTCATAATCTGTTTTGAGCCCACCTCTACCTAATTTTGTTCCTTCAGGCCAGAAAGTGCCATGATAAAGCGTTTTGGGAATATTCATAGGAATTACCATTATTTTATAAGTATTTAAATCTTTCTATTTCTTAACCACTCTTCAATAGTAAATATTTAAAGCAATTACTAACTCACCAGCTTGTGTTACACCCTTGTGCAAA
>JAGVXV010000047.1 GCA_018303625.1 Candidatus Woesearchaeota archaeon | reverse complement strand
TGCTCCACTCCTTATCAGCTTCCATCAGCTGTTCTTTATTGCCTATGTCAAACCACCTTCCGCTGAAGGCATAGCCATAGATAGGCTTTCTTTTCGAAATCCAATTTATAAAGTCTCCTAGATTGTCAGGCTTATTGTTTTCCGCGATGCACCTTTCCAGTTCCTTGATGTCTGTTTCAGAGAATATGTAGCAGGCGGTGCTTACAAGCGTTGTTTTCGGGCTTTCCGGCTTCTCTTCGAAGCCTATCACTTTGCCGCTTTCGTCAACTTCCACTATGCCATACTTTCCGGCTGCCAGGCTTTTCTGCCTGATATCATATAAGGCTATGACTGAAGCCGTTTTTTCCCTGAAGAAGCCATGCAAATGCCTCAGGCTGAAATCAAATAAGTTATCTCCTGCAACAACCATAATTTCTCCGCTGATTTTTTCCTCTTTTAGAGCAAAATCAATATCTCCTATCGCGCCGAGCCTGTCATACTCGGTTTTTGTCCTGTCATTCAGTATCTTTATTGGCTTTGCGCCAGAATAACCCCTTTTCCAGTTCCTGAAATTGTCAAAAAACTTACTGTTTGTTACAATAAAAATCTCGTCAATAGCGTCCAGTTCCTCAATTTTTTTCAGTATATGCTCAAGTATAGGCTTTCCAGCTATCGGCATCAGGGGCTTTGGCATATCGAGTGTCAAAGGATACAGCCTTGTTGCATATCCCGCGCATAATATTAGGCATTTCATCTTCCGACACTTATGTATTTGAACCCTAATTTCTCCATTTCGCTTTTATTGTAGATATTCCTGCCGTCTATAACCAAAGAATTTCTCATCAGGGATTTCACTTTTTTCAGGTCAAGTTCCTTGAATTCACTCCATTCTGTCAGTATAACCAATGCGTCAGAATCTTTAGCAGCCTCATAGGGGTCATTGCAATATTCTATGTTGCCAAAAATTTTACTTGACTTTTCAGCCGCTTCAGGATCGTATGCCTTTATTTTTGCACCTTCCCTCTGCAGGGCGCTTATGATGTCTAGGGAAGGCGCTTCCCTCATATCGTCGGTATTGGGCTTGAAAGCCAGCCCTAAAATTCCTATGGTCTTGTTTTTTATGTTCCACAATGCATCTTCAATCTTCTTGATGAATAAATTGCGCTGGAGCTTGTTTATTTTCTGGACTGCCTTCAATAATTCAAAATTATAGCCTTTCTTTTCCGCCAGCTTTACAAACGCATCAACATCTTTTGGAAAGCAGCTGCCCCCATAGCCTATGCCTGCATTGAGAAACTGCTTACCTATCCTTTTGTCAAGGCCCATGCCTTCGGCGACCTTTTCCACATCAGCGCCTGTAAGCTCGCAGATGTTGGCAACAGCGTTTATGAAAGATATTTTTGCCGCCAAAAATGAATTTGAAGCGTGCTTGATAAGCTCGGCGCTCTTTATGTCGGTAAACAGTATAGGCGCATTTAATGGCTTGTATAGTTTTTCCATCATCTCTCTTGCCTTTTTGCTGTTTGCACCTATGACAATCCTGTCGGGATTCATGAAGTCACTGACGGCAGAGCCTTCCCTAAGGAATTCGGGATTTGAAACAACGTCAAATTCCACCTTATTCCTGTTGTTGGCCCTTATTGTCTCCATTACCTTCTCTCCTGTCTCAACTGGGACTGTGCTTTTTTCCACTATAACCTTGTAGCTGCTTATGGTTTTGGCTATTTCGTCTGCAACATTCTCGACATAGCTCAAGTCCGCTTCCCCGCTTTCCTTGGGCGGAGTGCCGACGCAGATAAAAATCACTTCAGCAGAGCTTACAGCCTTTTTTATGTCTGTCGTGAATTCCAGCCTTTTTTCCCTTATGTTCCTCTCGAGCAGCTCTTTTAATCCGGGCTCGTAAATAGGCATGATGGCTTTTCTCAGGTTTTCCACCTTTTCTTTGTCTATATCAGCGCAGATTACATTATTGCCTAATTCCGCGAAGCATGTTCCAGTTGTCAGGCCTACATATCCAGAGCCTATTATCGCTATATTCATTTTAGCATAGAGAATAAAGAGCCATTTAAATATGTTATCCTTGGAAGGTTTTCATTATTTGTGCTTTGTTTTTTAATCCGCTTTGCAAGTCTAGTGCTCGGCTTTTTTTGCCTGCCGACGAAATCAAGAGATTTCGCGGACACAGAAAATTGCTTTGCAATTTTCTTGTGCCACTAAAAAAAGCCTCGCTATTTATTCATTTTTTATTGAAATGGGTCCGAGGCAAAAATTAGTGGCAGGACAATTTTTGCCGAGTATAAAATAGGTGAGCGAAGCGAACGGATTAAAATCTTTATTTTACAATATTAAGAAAGGTGGACAGCTTTCCCAGGTTCCCATGCAAAGCACAGTACAACTAGGAACGGAGGCTTGCTTAACTTCCGGGTTCGGACTTCCCTTACGCGGCTCGCACCGACATAATATGAGACCGGGTGAACCAAGCCCCTATGACCGTCCATAGCGGAGGAATGGATTTTGATTTAAAAAGCTTGCGGTAGTAGGTGAATCTTCATCAGATTTCGACAACAACCCTCTTCTCCTTGGCATCAACTTCCCTGATTATTTTATGCTCCTTTAGCTTTTCCTGGATTTCTTTCCATGAGTATTTCTGGCTTGCTTTGTTTATTTCAGTCAAAATCTCCTCAACAAGCTTGTAGTTGTTGTAAATTAATTCTGCCTTTTCCCTGTCCTCATTTTCTGATTTTTTCATGCTCTCTATTGTCTGCCGCTGCTCTTCTATTATTCTTTTTATGCTTTCAATATCCTTGTCGTATTTAGCTGGCTTTTTCTGTATTTTTTCCTCTTTTGAGAAATAATAGTCCAGTGCCTCGTTAAATGTGCCGAATTCTTTTTTTTCGAGATTCCTGTAGAATTCCATCTCAAAGGGGACAGCATCAACAGCTTCGCTGTTTTCATAGTATATTACCGGCTTTATTTTTTTGCCTGTTATTTTTTTTATGGAATCTGCTATTTTATCCGCATTCCTGATGTCCTGCGGCTTTTTATTTTTGTCAATTTTAGCCAGCAAGCATATTTCCTCGGAATAAATCCCTCCAAGGCCCAAATCAACCGCAAGGCACGTGACAAGGGCATCTTTCCCTGTCTTTTTGAAGAGCTCTTGGAGATTCTCTTTTTTCAGCTTAAAAATGTCATATTCCATTTTAGGATGCTCGTATTTTATTTTCGGCCTGATGCTCCTTGTGCTGAAATCAACAAACTGCAGGGCATTTGCTATGATATGATTCTCATCGCAAATGATGATATTTCCCTTGGAAAAGAATTCCGCAATTAATATTAGTTTTTTCCCCGCTTTCTCAAAGGCGAATTCCACAATCCTTTCAGGCTCTATCTGCCTTACCTCTTTCAGCTTGGAGTTTTCCAGGTGCTTTCTCAAAAACATGCAAAAGCCTGAAAGCTCCTGGTGCTCTGCTTTTGCCTCGGCAAGAAACAGGTATTTTCCGGGGATTATTTTCAGTATTTTCTTTCCTGCATTCTGGGCATAAAACTGGATGCATAATTCGCTGCCCTCTGAATGGTATATCTTGTCAACCCTTGAATTAATCAGGATTTGCAGCTCTTCTGCTAGAAGGTTTATCTCTATTGACGACAGCTGCTTTTTCATTTTTTTGAAACACTGATTTCATCCCCATCTCTGGCTTTTTCAAAGGCTTTTGCATCTCCCAGTATTTTTCCAAAAACATTTACTTTTGACGCTGCCACTGGATTATTGCCTTTTGATGCCGGTGTTTTACCGAAAAAAATGCAGAAGCAGTTTCCGGTAGGCCAGTATGCTATATCGCCTATCTCGACAACCTCTTTTGCACCTTTTTCCTCTCCAATATAGACTGGTATGGAGAAATAAATCTCTTTGCCCCAACGGTTTACCATCCCGGTTAAGGGCAGCGCTTCATATATTTTTTTAGCTGTTTCGGTATGCCTCAATTCAGCTTCTGCTTCAATAACCCCTGACTTTATTTTCATTTTTTATTCAGTTATTTCTTAAATTTATTGTTGATTATTATTTTTTATTTATTTTTAATAATGATTGTTGGTAATTGTATTGCTTATTTATTGGAACTTGATTGTTTTTTATATTTTAATCGGTCGCTTCGCGACATTAATTAGGCTCGCCGCAATGCTCGCAATATTTACTATTTTTTATTCGTTATAAATTTAACTTTTTAATTACCCTGTTTATCTGAATCCCTTTTGTCGTGTCTATGATTGTTATCTTATGCCCCCCTTGCTTTGCCTCCTCCAGGCATACATCAAATATCTCTGCATCGAGGTTTTCCCTTATCTTATCTTTATGGTATTTCTTCTTTTTCAGCCTTTTTTTTAATGTTTTTAAATCGCATTTTGCCACGATGCATAAGTCCGCGTATTTTTTAGGCAAATAATGTGACAGGTGCGAGTCGATGATTATTCCTTCGACTTTTGTTTTTTTAAGGCTGCTTATTTCCTTTATTAAAGATTTGCTCAGTTTTTTCGTATCTATGATTTTAGTCTTTCTTTTTTCGTCATAGCCTTCTGAAATATGGTATTTTGCTATTATTTTATTGACATCAACGCAGCTGTAGCTTAATTTTTCAGCTAAGGCTTTGGCTAAGACCGTTTTTCCTGTTCCCGGCGTTCCTGTTATGATAATTGCCTTCATTATTCTCAAAAAATAAGAGAATTATTTAAAATTTCCCTATTGATGCTGCTACTTGCTGCCGGAATTGCAGAGATTCAGCAGTATCTCATGGGATTTGAGCAGATCTTTTTCTGATACATAAATCATCAGCTCCGGAAGGCAGCCAATAGGCTCTATTATGCTTATCCCGTTTATTGACAGCTCATTGAATATTGTAGCCAAAACACCCACTGTTTTTTCCGAGCCTTCGCCAAGCCTTAATGTCAATTCCCCTATATTTTCCCTTATGTTTACTATCTTGGACTTGCTGAATGTCGAGGTTATCTTGTCAAGATTCCTGTCATCAACAATGAACTTTATTTTTTCCCTTGACTCAACCATTCTTAAAGCCTCGCCTTTGCTGAAGTCTATCTGGGAAACAACCTTGGGAAACAAAGCAAGCACATCGCTGTCTCGTGCCAATGCTATTATTGCCATCCTCGTCTTTGTCGAAAGCTTTGAATTTGCCAGTACTTTTTTAATTGCCCTTGAATCTATTGTTTTCAGGCCTTCTGCATTATACCTCCTAATTGCGCTTATAACGGCGTTTACAGAAGCATTTAGGCCGTTTTCCTTAATGATGTGCTTTGCCAGGGCCATGCTGTTTATCAGCCCTCTTTCAATGCCCCTTTTTATAGCAACATCCCTTTCGATAAGCTGCCACACCTGATTGGTTATATTTTTCATTTTTATAGGAAATTTGCCAGATTTTATAAATTTTGCTTATTTTTGTCAAATTCTTTATATAGGAGATATAGCCTTATTTTTTATAATTTATATAAAAATTCAAAAGATGATTTCGATGGCGAATTGTGGTGCTCCTGCCGTGGTTGTTAAATATGCCGGATCCAGAGAAATGCCATTTGGAGAAATTGACCAGATGGTGCAATGGCTATATGGCCGCTCAGAGAATAGAAGACTGGGGCTAGGCAATCCGACTTTAACTCAGGACGGAGGAATCTTCTATCCTCTAGGGGATGAGATTTGCAGAAAATTTTCCCAGTGGCAAAAAAGAGGCATGCCCGTATTTGAGGAAGAGGTTGGCTTAGTTGCAGTTTTGGAAAGGCTCAGGGGCAATGTGGAAATGGCTAGTAAAGTCATAGGATTATGGGGCAGTGCCTATGATTTACCCATCTATGGTCCTGAAGAAGAAGCCCAGAGAGCCAAGACAATAGCTGGTTTGGAGGAATTTTTCCAGGTGAAATTGCTTCCCGGTTCTGAATGGGGTGAACTGCATGTTTCTGAAGGCTCATTCATGGTGCCGGTGCCTCGACAAAATACGCGCTGGCAACGATGAAATTTGTTGAATTACATTAAAGCGAAATCTGAGTAATGTTTTTTAAGTGGTTTTTATGCAGGAAGAATATAAGCCCATGGCAGAATTCCATAATGCAGATGGCTGCAAGCTGCGTTTTCCTATTAGTGCTATAAACAGGGCTCTTGAGGATCTGATGCTGTATAATTCCTTGGAAGCTTCCATACAGCTTGGCTATCCCAGTGTGAATAATAGCAGGTTGGTAGTATCAAACGGGAATAAGTTCCTGTATTTTTATGGAGAAGCTATAAAATACCATGAGAATGCGTTGGAACCTGCTGATCATGCTATTGCCGCAATACTGTATCTCGCAAAAGGAGACAGGGAAAAGGCTAAGGCTGTAAAAGAAAGGATAAATCCGCAAAGCAATGACGAGTATGGCAGACAAAGACCAGAAGAAGAAAGAAAGCTGCTGGAAAATGTATTGGAAGGGCTTGGAAGGGTATTGAACGGGAAGGAAACTGCCATTAGCCCACGCCAGAATTAAATTTTCAAACAAAAACCTTTTTATAATTCTTGTTCATATTATCATTTATGTATGAGGAATTTTCCTTCTCAACCTCAAAAAAACATGATATTATAGATATAGATGGCAAAGTCAGGGAGATTGTTGGTAAATCTAAGGTGAAGGAAGGCATCTGCACTGTTTTCTGCAAACACGCAACTGCAGCCATAATCATAAATGAAAATTATGATCCAAATATATGCCTTGACTTGATTGATGCCTTAAACGGGCTTATTCCAAAAGGTAAATGGCGCCATGACAAGGTTGATGGGAATGCTGATGCGCATATTAAGGCTGCAATACTGGGGCCGAATGAAACAGTGCCCATAAACAATGGCGAACTGCAGCTGGGCAGATGGCAAAGCCTTATGTTTATTGAATTGGACGGACCAAGAAGCGACAGGACTGTTGCAGTGCAGGTATTGGGAAAATAAAATGATATGCGATATGTGCGGCAGGGAAAACGGGATCTACAGGACAATTGTAGAGAGCGCTCAATTAAATTTGTGCAAGGACTGCAGCAGATTCGGGAGGGTAACAGGCACTATAAGGCAGCAAGCTGCTGAAAAGGGGATAAGGCAGGAGGAAGAGCAGAAAAAAGAGGTTCTTGAGATTGTTGCTGAGGATTTTGCAGAGAAGATAAAGAGGAAGAGGGAACAATTAGGATTGACGCAAAAGGATTTTGCGAAAAAAATCAATGAAAAAGAATCAATGGTGCATAAAATGGAGACAGGAAGCTTTACACCCCCATTGAACCTGGCAAGAAGGCTTGAAAAGCTGCTGAACCTTAAGCTCATAGAGAGCCATGAAGAAACGCACCAGAAAGCAAAGGCCAGCCTCGGCAGCTTCACAATAGGCGACTTTATAAAAATCAAAAAATGACTATTTTCTGAATATAAACTGCTCGCATGCGCCTATTTTATTATAATAAACCGCGTTAAAATTGTTTTTCAGCAGATTCAGAAACTCTGATTTTTCCTCTTGGCAGCTTAATGCTACAGGCTCGCAGGCAATGTCGCAGGCATCTAACAAAACGTGATTAGCATGGTTAATATTATGTTTAATCTGATTGAATTTCTCCGCATTGAAAGCGGGGTAATAAATCAATTCATTGATTTTTTTGTCTGAAAAAACCGCTGACACTGGACTGCTGATCCAGATATTATCGGCATTTTCTTTTTCAAGGTAATCCTGGAATATCTGATGCTTGTTTTTTGTGTTTATCTCGTTGTATTCCAAGAAATAAATATTTGCAAAAGACTGCAAAAGCCATATGGAAAATATTAATATTATAAATAACAAAGATAAAGTGTTTTTCGGCTTTATCTTTTTGATAACATGGTCCAATGAAAAGGCAAGGATAATGTACAGGTAAGGCATGGCTATCATGAAAATGCGCATCTCTTTATGCCTTATGAAACTTAAAAAAATAAAGTACGCCAGAAAAATCAAAGCTATTGCGGATTTTTTGTGATTTTTCATGCTTTTCATTAGAAAATAAAAGCCCGGAATTGAGGCTATGAGCAGATAATTCTCCTTCAATAAACTAAGGAAATAAAACCAGAATGGCTGGTGAAAGACAAAGCCCGTATTTTCAGTCAAAAATTTCTGGAGAATGAAGGGGTATAAGGCATTGGAGTATAAGATATAATTCAATGTCAAATATGGAGTTAAAATAATTAAAAAACCTATAAGAAATTTTGAAATATACTTAAAAAATTGCCTGTCTTTCCTGAAATATGATAATAAAATAATAAATAATGCCATAAATACAAATAACTGGAGGAATCTTGCCATGAAGGCAATGCCTGAAAGCAGCCCTGCAAAGAAATATTTTTTATTGATGAAAAAATATACGGAAAGCAGTGCAAAAAACAGCGATGGCATTTCTGAAAGCATTGAAGTGCTGAAAAAATAGAATGTTGGTGAGAAAGCAAGGAATAATGCTGAAAATAAGGCAATTTTCCTGTTAAATATATTTTCCGCTATTGAGTATACCAGATAAATGCATGCTACGGCAAAAAATAACGACAAAATTCTAAAAAACAGGATTCCGAAGCCTAGTTTCCAGAAAAAACCAGTGATTAAAGGCCATGCCAAAGGCCTGGATGCTTCCCATAGGCCTGAATCCCCGGAAGAATAGGCGTATTTTCCCATGCCGATGTAAACTGCCGAATCCCACCATATATTTTCCTGGAAAAATAATAGGGAGAGATTAGTTAAAAAGAATAAAGATAGGATTAATATGATTAATATGTTTTTTTTTGGATTTTTATGGTTGGGCATGTTTATTATTCATAACCCTTGCAGTCTTCAACTTCTGTCTTGTAATATTTGCAGATCATGCCAAGAATGTCATCCGTATCCTTGAAGCTCCAGTAGGACTTGTCCTCAATCACCAGCGTCGGATATTTGTCAATGCCGTATGTGCTTTTTAAAATGGATATCATTGGCTCTTCCAAAAGCTTTGAGTCAAAGGAGAATATAAGCAGCTTTTCTCTGAATTTTTTCTTGAGGTATGTCAAAACAAAAGCCTGCTTGTCGCAGTCAGGGCATTCATTTACATCGGAAAAAAAGTAGAGTATTGATACGATATCGTTGCCGCAAAGTTCCTTTGTCCTTTTTGCCAGCAGCCAGTACCTTAATTGCGCAAGGGTATATTCCCTTTTTAAAGCGCTGAAATCCTCCTTGCTGATTTTTGAATTTTCGTCAAAAGCCTCGAGCCTTGTCCTTGTTGACTCAAGATTTTCTATGTTTTCCTCAAAGGTTTTTGAGACAGCCTCGCAGTTTTTTTCCTGGCTTAACTGGTCTATGAAGGCGTATTGTATCTGCAGGCTGCTGAATTCCAGGTTTTGCTCCTTGCTTGCAGACTCTATGTAAGCTGCCCTTTTTCCCTCAATCACAAGGCCCAGCAATAATCCCAAAAGGAAAATCCCAAGAGTCAGGAAGAACGCAATGATGTATTTTTCCCTGCTTATCTGCCTCATTTTCTACCATCTCTGTTTTTTTCCTGAGATTAAGTCAAACATTATGCCTATCCATATAAAGCCAAGCACAAGGAAGTACATAAAAATGTATGCTATCAGGGAGAATAAGCCATGCCTTGTCATTTTTTCATTTGTCCTTGCATGCGACTTCCTGAGGACTGTGAAGGATATTGCAAGCATTACCGCTGCCACCATCAATGCCATATAATTTAAATCCAGTAAACTGAAATTCAGCGTGAAGCTTCTTATGAAGGTGTAAAAATCAAAATTGACGAAGCTCATATGATAGATTCCCCTTACATACGGCTCAAGAGTGTAGTAAATAAGGGATGCGACAAGTATAATTGCAATCAGCCCTGATACTATTATTGTTGGCATCTGTATGATCCCAAAGTCGCCGTATTTTTTGTTGAAGAGCATGCTCCTGTATTTCAGGGCATTGTACACAGAGCCCTTATACCACCTGTTTCTTTGCTTATAGAGTTGTTTGAAGCTTTCCGGGGCTATTGTGAATACCTCTGCATCCATTATCTGCTTTATGCAGTAGTTATGGCTTTGGAGCCTTAACGATATCTCCAAGTCCTCTGTCAGGTTGTTTTCGTCAAATCCTCCTATTTTTTCGAGGATATGCTTTCTGTAAACGCTGAAAGGGCCAGGCGCAACATGGACGCAGTTCAGCCTGCTCATCAATTCCTTATAGAACATGTTTACTAAATATTCAAGCCACTGCATTTTCTGCCACAGGCTTTTCGGATTCCTTACCTTGAGGAGCGGCAAAACGGCTGCTATGTCCTCTTTGTCAAATTCTGGCAGCATTTTGAGCAGGGCGTCTTCTTTTACATAAGAATCTGCGTCAAGGCAGACAAAGAATTCCCCTTTTGCCTTTTTTAAGCCGTTGTTTAAAGCTGCGCCTTTCCCCCTATTTTTTTGGCTGATTAGTCTTATTCCAAAATCGCGATTTTTGCTTATAATACCCTCAACAACTTCTTTTGTTTTGTCTGCGCTTCCGTCGTTAATTACAATTATCTCTAACCTGTCTTTAGGGTAGTTTAATTTAAGAACGGAGTCTAATGTCAGCCTTATCCTTTTTTCCTCGTTGTAAGCCGGGATGACTATGCTCACATCAGGGTAATTCTTAAGCTTGCTTTTTTTGGTTTTTTTAAAGCCGCCATCCATCAAGACCAGAAACCAGAATATTGCAAAATACAATGATACCATGTAAGTGGCCCAGAGCAATATTTTCACTACTGTATTCATGGTAAAGACTATAGCCCCTTTTTATTTAAAGTTTTTGGATATTAAGCAATAAACTTTTAGGGAAAAATTCAATCAGTCGCTAAGCGACAATTTTACACCCGGCGAAATTTGTCCCGCCACTAAATTTCGCCTCGGATTTGTGCATTAAAAAGAATAAATTTGTGCAAGTAGAATATAAAAACCTTTAAATTAAGTATCGACTTTCTTGATATTATGAACAAAATACCAACAGGAAGCAGGATTCTGGATAATATGCTTGACGGGGGCTATGACCCCGATATAATAACAACTGTTTACGGCCCCGGAGGAAGCGGAAAGACAGTCCTTTGCCTATTATGCGCAATAAACATCGCCAAAGACGGGAAAAAAGTGATTTATGTTGACACTGAAGGCAGCTTTTCCGTTGAAAGGCTGAAGCAGATAACAAGCTCGATAAATATTGACTACAAGAAAATCCTGAATAACATTGTCTTTTTAAGGCCTACAAGATTTGAGGAGCAGAAGAAAAGCTTTGAAAAGCTGAAGGACATTGTGACAGACAGGATTGGGCTTATAATTGTTGACACTATAGCTATGCTTTACAGGCTTGAATTGGGAAAAAACGAGGATGTTTATGAGGTAAACAGGGAACTGGGAAAGCAGATTGCCTTTTTATCGGAAATAACAAGGAAAAAGCACATTCCAGTGCTGGTAACCAATCAGGTGTATGCTGATTTTGAGGACAAGGAAAAAGTAAACATTGTCGGCGGCGACTTATTAAAGTACGGGAGCAAATGCCTCATAGAGCTGCAGATAACCCCGGCAGGAAACAGAAGAGCAATTTTAAGGAAGCACAGGAGCCTTGAGCAGGAAAGGGAGATAACATTCAAGATTGTCGAAGGCGGCATTATAGGCACAAAAGAAGGCAGGGGATTCAGGCTGTTTTGAATATGATGATTTCTTTGGAAAGTGCGTATAACAGTAGTTAAGTTCAATAATTTTTAGTGGCTAAACTACTGATAGGGGCAAACTCTCTCTACGACTTTCGACACTTTTAAATATATGCTTGTTTAAGATAAGTATTAATGGTACAAAAAAAGACAATATCAAATAATGATAAAATTTTTCCTCCGATATTTGTAATTACATTAATATTGATTTCAGTATTGGTTGGTGATTTCATCACGACATTTTTTGTAACTTTGATTTCAATAGTAGTAATATCTTTTGTGTATTCAGTAATCAAGATTAAATCATTCGGCAAAGATTTGATTAATAAACTAAAAGAATCGAGTTATATTTTGTCATTTTCTTTTTTAACGACACTAATTTTTGCCATAATCTTGCCTTACTTTCTATTCCATAACTCTTTTGTAAATGTGTTCATAATCCAATATGTTTATTTGCTTCCAATATTACTGATTTTCTTTGCTTCATTGAAATTATATTCAATCCTGATTAATAAAATTCAACTAAATTACAAACACCTCTTTAAATTGTCATTCTCAATCTCCTTGATTATATCTGTATTGATCTCTTTATTTTTAATAATTGGTTCAAACTACATATACATCCAGAGAACACAAATCTATAATCAAGGATTTGATGAGTCAATCTCAGAATTGAATATGAAGCCTGCCGAGTTATATAAAGCTGATTACACAATTTTCAGTGAGATTAAAACTTATCAAAACAACTTTATTGAAGAGGCAAATAAACAAAAAAATACTTTTCAAAATCTTGATGCAAACAAAGGTTTATGTATTCAAACCAATTGTGCAAAATCTATTGTTGATAAAGCATATCATTTAGCAACAGTTGTTGTAAACTCAGCAGTAATTCAAGGAACACTAAAACAGGCAAATGATGAATTGGAGTATATTAACTCAGCAGAATTTAAACTAAAATTTGCTTCATTGGATGAGTATAAAACATACTTAAAAAATAAAATTGATGCTTCCAAATTTGCCATTGTCCCAATTTCAGATGAAAATAGGAATACTTTGAATTTGCTCGAATCTGAATTTAATTATCAAGACTTCAAAACTCTAATAAAAAAGAATAACCAAGAAGAAGCAAATGCTGGAGGAGGATTGATAAGTATGTTCTCAGAAACTAATTCTATATTTGAGACCAATTCTTTATTCTATGATAGTTTGTCTTATACAATGCAACATTCAACTCCTTTCAAAGAATTATTAAGACTTGTAATGAAATTTTCAATTTACACAGGACAACAAGGTAAAAATAATGATTTATTTGTCGAAATATACAATAATAAAGGTGTAGATGAATCAACTGAAAGTAAAATAATAAGATATAAAATCATACTAAATCAAATTGATAAATAGAGAGTTTGCCCATTTATTCTTGTTCTTGATAGCTCACCTTGTTCGCATGATAGAAACGAGCCACTAAAAATTACTCTGCGGACGCAGGTTTCCAGAACTTCGTAACTGGAAACGAACTTAACAAGGATTTCTATAAGTTATACGCATTTTCACTATCAACTCCCTTTTTCCACAATCTTTTTAAACACCTTTCCATAACTTTTGTTGGGGAGTGGTTTAAGAATGGCTTCAAAA
>JAGVXV010000046.1 GCA_018303625.1 Candidatus Woesearchaeota archaeon | reverse complement strand
AGCCCGGCAACCATATTCAATGACTTGAATGCAACCATAAGTACTGTGTGGACAGACGCAAACAGCATAGCCTCTGTTGTTTTTGAGCATAATGCAACAGGAACATTAAAGAACTTTACAGCAACAAGCTTGGCGAATAATAATTACTCACTCAGCATAAACAGCTCGGTGCTTCAGAACCATAAAACAGTCGGGTGGAAATCCTATGCAACAGACAACTCTGGAAGAACAAGCAACACCTCTTTGCAGACCTTCTCCGTAACAAACAGGGACCCTGTTTTAGATTCAATAGGAAACAGAAATGCCACTGAGGACTT
Source organism: Candidatus Woesearchaeota archaeon (assembly GCA_018303625.1). Lineage (GTDB taxonomy): Archaea > Nanobdellota > Nanobdellia > Woesearchaeales > GW2011-AR4 > JAGVXV01. The sequence continues at coordinate 16,535 of JAGVXV010000046.1, read as the reverse complement.
GGAATTGAGATTCAACATAACCGCCTCTGACCTGGATGGGGACACTTTAGCCTACAGCTCAAACCAAAGCAACATATCAATAACAAAAATAAATAATTCATTGGCAACTGTTTCATTCACTCCAACAAATGACAATGTTGGAAACAACACAATAAAAATAACTGTGAATGACAGCTCTTTAACGGATTTTGAAACATTCTTAATAACTGTCGCAAATGTAAATGACGCACCTGCAATAATATCATTTTTCCCGGTAGAAAATAAAACAATTGCCGAGGTTGAAGGCCAGCTGTTTAATGTAACTCCATCAGATATTGACGCTGGCGACACCTTAACAGTCTATTGGTTCAAGAATGGAACTTTTAGGGCAAGCGGCTCCAGCGTGAACATAAGCAACTTAACGAAGGGGATTTTTAATATAACTGCCATAGTAAACGACAGCTCCGGCGCAGCCGCAAGAAATGAATGGCTGCTTGCAGTAACTCTCCAGGTTACCTCATCCCAATACAGCAGCCCCATACTAAATTTAAATTCCTCGCAGCTTGAATCTGTAACAAATGTAACTATAAACCATTCAACATTCGGAAGCGTTGATTTCGGAAACAATACATTGAATTTCAGCGGCGTTACAAATCTTGAGAATGTTGTGAATATAACCAACGGGGTCATAGCAATAGACACAGACAGCTTCCCCAAGCTCAATAAATCTGCCTCAGTTACCATGAAAAGCCTTAACTTCACAAAAACGCCGTTAATATTTTCAGCATCGGGCTTTAAAGCAACTAACGGCAATTTATGCCCAGAAAGCATCTGCACAAATATAAGCTATGACAAGTCAACAGGAATATTAAAATTCAATGTTGCCCATTTCACAGCCTACTTCATGCAGACAAACACGACAAACGGGCCGCCAAGAATAACTTCAAGTGCAATAACTGCAGCAACCGAAGGCAGCGCTTACAGCTATGATGCTGATGCAACAGACCCGGACAGCGACACTTTGGCATTTTCCCTGACTGTCTCGCCAAGCGGAATGGGCATAAGCTCCTCAACAGGATTGATTACATGGACTCCATCCATAAGCCAGTTGGGGACGCATAATGTGACTGTTAGCGTAAGCGACAGCAACCTGACAGACAACCAGAGCTTCCAGATAAATGTAAGCAGGGGCGCAAAGCTGGTAATAAAGGACCTTGATGTCAAGGTAGACGGAAAAAGCGACAAAAGCGTGCAGAACAGCACAAGGATAAGGAAAGAGGTAAAGCCCGGCTCAGATGTTGAATTCAAGATGGAGATTGAAAACAGGTTTACAAATGAGGAAGATCTGGAAATAAATGACATAGAATCCCAGGTTACAATTGAGGAGATTGATGATGGAGATGACCTGGAAGAGGAAGCGGATGAATTTGATTTGAACGCAGGCAAGGACAAAACCATCATAATAAAATTTGACATTCCCCTAAAGATAGATGAGGATACATTTGATGCTGTAATTGATATTGAAGGCGAGGATGAAAACGGGACAGCGCATGATATAAGATGGATATTGGACCTTGAAGTGGAAAAGGAAAAGCATGATATAATTATAAGCAAGCTTAGCCTGAACCCGACAACAGTAAGCTGCTCAAGAACTGCCGCATTAAGCGCTGAAATAACAAATCTTGGCAGAGATGAGGAAGATGAAGCTGCTTTGGAAATTTTGAGCCATGAGCTTGGCATCAGCTTCAGGCAGGAAAATATAGAGCTTGAGGAAGGAGTGGATAATGCAGAGTATGAAAAAACACTGGCTATAAAGGTTCCTGAAGGGCAAGAAGCGGGAATTTATCCTATAACTATAAACACCTATTTTGACAATGATGATCTTGATGACAGCAAAACCATTGAATTAAACGTGAAGGACTGCGAAAAGGCTGCGCAGAAGAAAGAGGCTGTAAAGGAAAAACCAAAGAGTGTTGAGGTTAAGAAGCCACCAGTTGTTAAGGAAGAAAAGCCCCAGGCTACACAAATCACCTTCAGCAAAAATGACGGCTACCTTATACTGGTTGCAACAACATTTATACTGCTTACAGGCCTTACTGTATTTGCGGTAGGAGCTGCAATAGTCATGCTCAGAAAGAGATAAAGCTTATTTATCTTATTTTATTATAAAATTTGTTTATTTTCTGGTGGGTTTTTTCCAGTTTTGAATTTGCCTCTCTGATTAACTGCCTTAAATAACTGTCATCAATAATGACTTTTCCTTTTTTTGCTATTATTGCGTCAATTCTTTCAGTGCTTATCAATTCTGCCGAGATTTTATTTTCCCTTACCGCTATTATGCCGCTTCTCCTGAAGCCGGTGTTTCTTGAGGTGTTAAGCAGCTCAGCCGCATCCTCGATTGTTTTTGAGGCAATGTGCAATATTGCCCCCTCCATCCTAAGCCAAACATCTTCCTTTAGGTTTTTTATTTCATCAATTATCTTTCTTATTTGATTGAAATTTATTTTTTTATGGTAGCAGAACAGGTAGCTTACCTCATTTTTTTTGTCTGAATCCGGAATCTTTGCAATTAAAATCCTCCCGGAGCAGGAGCTGGTAGTATAGTAGTTCTCAAGGGAGTTTATTTTATCGACCAGTTTCTTTATTTCCCCGTCAATGCTTCCTTTTTTGCTCTTGTCTTTTTTATTTAGAAAGTCTTTTTTATGCTTTTGGAAAGTCATGAATAAAGAATAAGCAATTTTAATTTAAAGCTTTTTATTCCTCAATAAACCTGCGCATTCTCTGGACAAAGTCCTCTGCAATTTTAAAATATCTGTCGTATTCTTCGCCTTTAATTTCCTTTATTTCGCGATGGGTTACCATTTTCATCAGCTTATAGAAATTGCGCATGATGCTTACATACTTATGCTCCAGCAGCCTTTTCTTTACCATTTTCTCTTCCATAAGGTCCGCGACATGCTCCGGCGTCGGGGGAATCTCGCCTATTTTCATCAAAGCTGCATGTGCCGCATCAATGACTGCCCAGTAAAGGTCTATGCTTGCCTGCAAAAGGTGCCATTTGCTGTTGTGCAGTGTGTTCGGGCTTCTTACGTAATAAGTCCAGATGCTTTCCTGCGTCGGCCTTATCCTGCCTTTTTTCAATAAGGCCTGCAGAGGGTCAAAAAAGCCCGCATCAATCATTGCAACTCCGTCCCTCAGGATGTTAATGCCGATAGGGTCCCCGTTCCTTATGTAGTCCCAGAATGATGTAAAGCGCAAAGTTGTAACGTGTATCTTAGTGGATACCCTTACAATTGCCCTCTGGACAATAACGCGGTAAGCCTCGGTAACTTCCCTTGTAAGGCTTATTGAGAGGTCATCCAGAATAACCATAACATCAATGTCGCTTTTTTCAGTCGTTGTTTTTCTTGCGCTGGAGCCGAACAAAACAACCGCCCTTATAAGGCTGCCCATCTCCTTGTATATCTCATTTGCGAACCTGTAGGCTATGTCAATGTCATGCTTCTGGTATTTCTCAAGGTTTGGATGCTCTTTTCTTGGTATGTCAAATTTCATTTTTCGTGTTTAATTAGCTATTTTGTTACAAGATTTATAAAGGTTTATGACTTTTTAAAGATAGTAACAATAGCAAAAATATTATAAAGGATTATGCATCATAGTTACCATGCTCCAAAATCTGAAAACCATTTTCAAATCCAACATAAAATCCCTTGAGATTCTTTATGTTCTTGAGAACACAAAGCCCTGCGCAAGAATTCTTGTTTATGAAGATAAATTGAGCAATATTCTGGATTTTTTAAAAAGCAATGATTTGGGTTTTTCGGTTTCCAATTTTAAATTAAAAAAAATATTTAATGAAAATTCTTTTTATTCTGATAAATCGGTAAAAATTGAAAAAGATTCTCTGGAAAAAGGATATTTTTTTGTTTATATCTCGAGAATAAAGGAATTGGCGGAGAAGGCAAAGGCTTATGAGGAGAACAATATGCATTTTGAACTGGGAATGGTTTTGGGCTATCCGAAATGCTGCTGCGAATTCTTTAAAAAAAATTTTAATGAGAATAATGCAGATTTGACCTTGGAAACCTTAAGAAATTCCGAGGGCTTTGAATTTCCCTTTTACACGAACATTGCAGCAAGGCATTTTGACATTTCCTTATTAAGCCATTTTCCATGCAGCTTTAATTGCAAATTTTCCATTGATATGGGCATTGAGAACTTAAATCTAATAAAAAAACATTCTGGACAATTAGCTGAAACGTTTGAAAATACAATGAAAAATGCGTTTTTATATACGAAAGGCAATGGAGTTTTTTTATTGAAAAAGTTTAATGAAGAGAATAATGAAATAAAATTTGAAAAAATAATTGGAACAACAAAGAATGAATTGTACAATGAATTAAACAACATTAAAAAAATAAAAATGATAAATAAAAATGAGATAGAAATAAACGATAAAAAAATAAGCAATATAGGGATGATGCTCTTTACCTGGAATAAACCGTAAACAAATCCCCGTTAATAAAAAAGCTGTGCTCTTTTTTCAACTGCAAAGGGTGGAAATGATGGCCGTAATGTATTAATTTTCCGTTCAATTCGTTAAGCAGCTTTTTTTCCAGGCCCCTTTCCATTGGCGCATCAGGGTAGGTGAAAACAACGTCAAACTCCGAGATGCTGTGGGCAAAAAAATCGTTGTTGTAGAAAATCGCGTTGGGGATTGAAAGCTTTCTTTGTATCTCCAGGGCTTTTTGGTGCAGCTCATTATCCATCTCAATGCCGACTGCCCTTTTGCAGAACAAAGAGGCTATCAAGACCACCTTTCCATCACCAGAGCCCAAATCAACAAAGCTCTTGGATTTTTGCAGATTTAATCTTTTGAAGGCACTGTAAATCTCTTCCGCAATGGCATGCCCCCAGAAGCCCCTGCCAGTGTTCCTCAAAGGCAGCTTTCCCTGCCTCAGCAAATCCCTATAGAAATCGTCATACTCTTTTTTTATTTCAATGAAAGCATTGTCATCCATAACATTTTTATTCATCATGCTGTTTTTAAATTTTATTGTTTTGAAAACCAATATAAAAAGATATTTATACAGAATTGGATTTTTTGCCTGAATGGTAGGCAATCTGAAAAACTACACAAAAATCGATATCTTAAGGTGCTTGCTCAGGATAGAGAAGCCTGTAAGCAGGGCCGAGCTTTCAAGAATTCTAGATTTAGGAGAAGGGACCGTAAGAAGCATCCTGGATATTTTAAAGGAAAATAATTTTCTGGAGTCAAATAAAAACGGCCATTATTTAAGCCCTAAAGGAGATAATTTTGTGCAAAAAATAAAAAATAACATTGTTTTAAAGAATATAGATTTAGACAGTATTTTTCCCGAACAAAAAAAAATTGCAGTGCAGATAAAATCTCCGAAAAATATTGAGAAGTCCTACATTTTAAGGGACGTTGCCGTCAAAAACGGCGCTGAAGGCGCAATTATACTTAAATACGACAAAAGCAGCAATAAATTAAGGATTTTTGATGCAGAGCACGAGGAGAATTTTGATGAGATTGGGAGCAAATTCAACCTAAGCGGCAAAGATTTGCTGATAATTGCATATGCAGACTCTTACAAGCTGGCTGAGCATGGCGCTTTGGCTGTTGCAGTAGAGCTTGACGATGATTTAAGGAACTTAATGGATAAATTTTGAATAAATTCTGCAACAGTTATTTTCAACAATAGAAAAGTATTTATAATTGGCGGAAATTCATTGGATATAATATCCAATAAGATTGAGGGTGGATTTTTTTGAAAAAAAAGAGCACGATAGCGGACATCATTGCCGTATGCATTGCAGAGATTGGCTCCAGGACAAAAGCCAAAAAAAGCACGAAGCCGAGAAAAAATCCTGATGCGGCAAAAATCACAAAAAAGAAAAATTTCTCAATTCCTTCTATTATAAAATCTATAGTGGGCAATGCAGTTGAAAATGCTAAAAAAGACGGCAAAAAAAATCTGGCAGAAGACAGCAATAAAGAATACAAGATTATCAATGAAGAAAGGGGGCCTATTTTAAACGGCGGCTACGGAACTGTTTCTAGGGAAAATGGCTATGCTGCTGCCAGCAAATCAAAGTATGTAAATTACAACAAACTCTTTAGCTATTTAGGCAGCTTCAGAAGCAAAGGCATGTATGAAGATTCTGATGGCAAGCAATTTGAGGCAAATGCTGCAGAGAGAACCAGGGAGATGGTAAGCATGGAAACAATTGAAAAAGTTACAAAACATTTCAAGTATTTTGTCAGAGGAGAGGTTATGGGGGATGTAGGATTTGTGCCTCCTATGGGCCTAGGTGTTGACTCAAAAGAATGGGAAAAATACAGGATGATGTCTATGATGTCAATTTACAGGCCTTTAATTGCAATGAAAAAGTCCAGTGCTTAAAATGTCGGAATTTTCCACTAGTTCATCGAAAATCGTAGATTTTCGAGTGTGATCGAAAATGCAAAGCATTTATCGGCATTTGACTGGTGGTTTTTGACAAATAGGTTTGATTATTTTCAAAATCAATCAGATCTTGTATACTTCCTTATCTTATTCAAAGACGCCCTTGACGCAACTAAGATATCCGCTGCTTCTGCGCTTGCCGAGACGTATTTTCTTGTATCAAGCCTTTCGCCGATTTTATCCAGTGTTTTTCTCTGGACCTGGCTGATTGTGCCCATCATTGAGGCATAGGAAATGTCCTGCAATGCTTTGTAATCCTCAACAGCCTCTTTAACACCTATGTAACTTGCCCCCCCTTCGTCTATTAATTCCTTCCTGACTGTCTTTTCGAGCCTCTCTTCTTCGCTTCCAAACAGCCTGCTGATATCAACATCCCTTTGCTCCGGGGCTATTTTAGCTGCAAACTCATCAGTCTTAAGCTCCTGCACTGACTGCCTTATCAGCTTCTCTATTTCACTGACTTCCTTTATCCTTTCCTCTTCAAGCATCTTAAGCTTTTTTATCCTTTGGCCCGGGGAAAGGCTTTTCAGCTTGTTTTTGTTGAATTCTTCCATTCTGGTAAGGCATTATTTTCAAGTAAAATTTATAGAACAAGTATCAAATACCGTATATAAAGCTTTTTATTAAGTTTATATAATTATTCCATCGGCACTGCGCTCCATAAAGTCCAGTCGTTGCTTGGCGCATAGCCTCCGAAAACGTAGTATGGGGGCTTGTTTTGGCCGAAATAGCTGTATTGCACATCAGTCCATCTCGTTGGAATCTGGGGCGCTCCCAAGCCAACACCATAGATAGTGCTTCCAAACAGGCGCCATGTCTTCATCAATCCGTGGAAGTCGCTTAAGTCTGTTGAAGCATCTGCCCCGGGCTCAACTGTGTAAGCTTTATCGTAGCCGTATTTCTTTAATATTGAAACAACTTCTGTTATTGGGGCGTTGCCCTGGCCAGGGCTTAAATGATCATCCTGGTAGCCAAAATTATCAGCCAAATGCACATTCCCGACCATCCTGTCTTTTGCAAGGCTTTCAACTTGAGTTAAGTACCATTCCTTAAACTTTGACTCATTTTCCTCCTTGCTCAGTTTAGGGTCGTTCTGCCAGTATTTGCGCCACATGTTCAAATGGCCTGTATCCAAAGTTGTTTTAATGTGCTTTTCAGCCAGTTTTTCAGCTTCTTCTCTGCCAATTCCGAGATAAAAGGGATTTTCCTGCAGCAAGCCTGCCTTGTATTTTTTTTCATTCATGTCAACAGGGTTTCTTGAAACACCCTCCTCAATATAAGGCTTTGTCAGCAGCTCTACCATCCTGTCCCTTGATTTCCTTATTACCCACTTCAATTCCTCGATATGGCCTCCGAACCTTTCAGGAAACAAGTTTTCTACTGCAACAACAACCGGGTTGTTTGGGTCCCTTGATTTCTGAAGCGCGTGGATTCCAGCTTCAGCATACATCCTGACGCCATGCCTTTCCAGCCTTTTGATTGGAGTTATTAAATGCTCCCTTGTTTCTGCCGTATCCTGCGCCTGCTGCTCCTGCGAAACAGATGCCTGCCTTGAGAATTCCAGCCTTTTCCTAATCTCCCTCATGGTATCGCTCAATATTGCTGAAGGCAATTTAGTTTCCGGAGGGATAAGGCCAGAGCCTACAAGGGACCTAACTTCATCTGATTGCTTCATTATTTTCCACTTTTCCTCTTCGGGTATGCTTGCCTCAAGTTTTTGGTAGAATGCTTGGGCTTTTTCTATTTTGTCTATGGCCTTTAGTATGTTATCTGTGTCCTGACCGTACTGCAAAGCCCATCCGCGCGCATGCCCTTCTTGGGTTTCCAGAGTTGCATGCAAAAACTGCTCTTCGGGGTATATTTTCTTGTAATACCATTCAGGGTCTTCGTACCATTCCTTGCTCGTATTCATCGTTCTTTTCCAATTCTTCTGAATCCATTCATTCTTTTCAGCTGCCTCTTTCCTAAAGTCGTCAAAATGCATTAATTTGGTTGAAAATCTTCCTGTTTCCGAGTTGTATTCGGGAACTCTGCCTTTAATAGGGTCGTAAGGATCCCGTATTTTCCTGTTTTGATAGTCTAAATAGTCCCCTTTTTTTATCAAAACCTTGTTTCTGTCCTGATCTTCGCCATAATAATCCTCTTTTGCCTTGCGCCATACAGGATAAGCAACCATCCTGTCCTTTTGCACTGTCTCCATTTTCTGGGAAGTCCTGTCATCCAATAAATCGAATTTTGCATCAACTTCCTGCGTATGCGCCTGCCTGACCAATAACCTGCCAGTCCTGTCCCTTGCCAGATTTACCCTTCCGGTTTCATCATCCAAAATCATGTCTGTCATGGGCCTTTCAAACTCGCCTGAATGCATAACAACAGAGCCGCCGCCCATATCCGCCTGGAAATCAATTGCCCTTTTCAGTTCCATTAAATCCTGGTTTGCGCCGTAAAGTGAAAAATTTCCCCTTTCATCCCTGCCCATCATTCCCATAAGCCCAAAGCTTGCATGAGTTGTAAAGCGAACTTCATTAGCCTGCTGCATTTCCCTCAAGGCCTGCCTTTGGTCTTCGCCAAGCATGCCCGGGGTTTGCGCGTTTCTTTGCCCGGTCCTGTAGCCTGGAAACTGGATTTCAAGCTTTCCGGCGCCCATCCTTATTTTTGAGTAAATGCCCGCAACATTTGCGGCAGAAATTCCCATCGGCACACTCATTCCGATGTCGCCTATTCCCAAAGTTACATCAGGCTCTCCAGGCGCTCCCTGGTTATAAGCCTGGGGATCCATGGCGTTTACATAATCAACCATGGGGTGATGAGAATAATAGCCATCTGTAAACTTCATTTTAAAGCCTCTTTTTTAAATGTTTTAAATCTATTTTATCTTCTAATTTTATTTCCTTTAAAAATTTTAAAATGCCTGCGACGCATTTTACGCTCGCCCATTGGCTCGCGATTTATTATTCTTTCAATTAATTTACCAGTTCAGCATCTCGTGGTGTTTTTTGAAGTGATGATAAATTGCCCACATTGTGACCTTTACTCTTTCTCGTGCGTCTCTCCTTGCAATGCCTAATCTGAAAATTTCCTGCTTCTTCGGTTTTTGCTTTGCAGCCTTGACCTCTTTTGGAACCTTAAATCCCTTAAGCATATCCGCAAAGCCTTTAAACACAGAGCCGTAAGGGTTAAGCAAAGACTGCTTTGGAGTTGCTTTTTTTTCTTTAGCCTCAAACTCCTCTCCTGCTTCTCTTAAATAGCGCATCAATTCGTCGCCGAGAGATTCCAAGGCTGCTTTTACAGATGCGTCAATGATGCCCAAAAGCTGGAAATCCTCCTGCTCTCTCATTTTTTTATAATTGCTTATTTCCTCATCAGTCCATGCATATGCCCTGAAATCTATCTCTACCCTGCCTAAATGCAATGGCCCTCTTTGGTATTCCTGGCTATAGGACATTTCAGGCCTTGTCCTGAACTGGTAATGCATCAGAATGCATTCGTTTATCTTCCCTGAAGGCTTTTTTGCCAGAATCTCGACTTCAATCATTGATGTTTCGAATGCTACCAAAAGGTCGGCTGTTTCTGTCTTGCTCTGGTCTAACTGCAATCTTTGTATGTTGCGAAGATAGGGCTTAACCCACGCTATGTACATTTTGATGATTTCATAATGCTGCCTCAGGTATTTCAAAGTGAATATTCTCCTGTTTTTCAGTTCCTCATAAGTATGCTCCTTCCACGCAAGGTAAGTTCTCAGTTTCCTTTTCAATACCTCCCTTACCTTCCTGTTGAACGCGCCCCTTTCCCTTTCAACAACATCATCTACATCCTCCTGCTTTACAGGGTGCGTTGAAAAAAACAAGTCGGGCAAAGTGGTGAATTGAACTTCCCTTGCCATTCCATACACACTCGCGGGATTTTTCGCGCCCTGCTCAACCATATCAACCCAAATTCCCTTCAAGGTTATTTCAGCGCTCTCGCTGCTTCTGCTTTGGGTATATGAATCTGCATAATATCCCAATCTCTCGTCCAGAATTCTTAATTCCCTTACCAGCTGGAACAATTCGCGGACCATTTTCCCTATTGTCGCCAGAAATTGGGAAACTTTGTCCTGCTGCAATCCCAATCTTTGCTGGGAAGCGCCAAAAAAGGCGCTGTTTTCCGCAGCTGCAAAAATATCGGTTATTTTGTCTATGTAAGGAAAGCCGGAAAAATAACGCAAATAATGCAGAACCCAGAAGTAAGGCTCTTCAATTGAGATGTTGTACCCTTCATAATGAAGCCTGTAGCGCCTTGCAGGAGCCGGGTAGCCTGTCCTTATTTTTTGGTTTCTTGTTTCTTCCGCTATTTCAATGTCATTGAAGCCAAATTTTTTCAGGTCAGCATCAGTAGTCATTTTGTGCCTTTAGCTATTTAAAAGTGCTATCCAGTATAGTTTTTTGTATATTAATATATGTTTTAATATATAAAGGTTTCTATCAGAATTTGCTTTTATTTTTCTATTTTTTGTGCAAAACGACAACATTCCCAACAGCCTCGATTAATTCCGAACCGGTTTTTTCAACAATTTCATTTATCAATTCTTTTTTATTTTTGTTTTGAATTGCGCTTTTTAATAATTTTATTTTGATTAATTTTTTATTTTTCAGCAAAATGCTTAATTCTTTTATTGCATTTTCCATCAAGCCTTTTTTCCCTACCATTAAAACAGGCTCGAGGGATTTTGCTTTTTTACGCAGGATGATTTTTTGCTTCATTTTTACCTGCGTGGATTATGGTAAGGATGCTCATGTCCTAGAGCATGCCTTTCCTCAAGCTCCTTAATGTGCCTCAGCTTATGCTCAATAACCTTGTTGATGTTTTGGCTTAATTTTTCTATAAGGAGGGAAACATGCTCGCCCCCAAGGAAGTGCGGCAGAATGACATAATCAGCGCCTACTTCATACAAAGCCAAAGCTTCCTTAATCTGGCTTGCTGTCACAAAAATAACTATTTTTTCATTTGCTTCTTTTGCCTTTTTCACAAGCAGGAGGTTATCTCTTTGGGTAGGTACTGTCGAGATTACAAGCCTGGATTTTTTGAAGTCAAGCCTTTCAATGATCTCCAAATCGCCTATGTCCCCGTAAATGCAGGGCACTTTTTCGCTGATGAGCTTGCTTATCACCTCAGGATTAAAATCTATGACAAGCAGCCTCTTTCTCAATCTTTTTAATGTCCTCACTATGCTGAATCCTATCCGGTTATAGCCGCATAAAATGACCCCGTATTTTGCTTTAGGGAGGTATTCAAGCTCCTTTTCCTTGCCCTTGGTCAATAAATCAAAGACATTCAGAAAATTCTTGAGCTTCAAATAAATGGCAATGTCAAAATTCATGAAATAGGATGTCAGGCCTATTGTTACTATGGCCAGCAGGACTGTAAGCGAAAAAATTTCCTGGGAGATGTGGCCAAGAAGAAGTCCCTGCGCCACAATTATGAGGGAAAACTCCGATATCTGCGCAAGCGAGACTGAAGCCAAGAAAGATGTCCTTTTCTTATACCCGAAAAAAGAGCAGATAAACATCACTACCAGGGGCTTTATCAGTATGGTGATTGCCAAAAATATCATCAATGGCTTTAATATGGATTCAAAAGTGCTGAGCATCAGCTCCATGCCCAGTGAAACAAAGAACAATACTGAAAAAAAGTCCCGCAGGGAGCTTATCCTCCCTATTATCTCCAGGTTGTAAGGCAGATTTGCCAGTGTAACCCCTGCGACAAAAGCGCCTATTGCAATTGAAAAGCCGATATAGCTGAATAAAATTGAAAACAGGAAGCTTATGGATATGGCGGCAATGAAAAGCAGCTCCTGGCTTTTTGCCGCAAAGGTGAAAATTACCGGGAACAGGTATTTGCCGGCAAAGAGGGCTATCAAAAAAACCACTATGCCCTTGATTATGGAAAGAAGCAGCGCCAAAAGGGAAAATTCGCTTAATGTTGTCAAAACTGACAAAGCAAAAATTGCAGCGATGTCCTGCATGAGCAGGATTCCCAGGATAATTCTTCCATGCAGGGTATCTAATTGCCTTTTATCAGAGAGAAGCTTCACAACAATCATTGTCGAGCTGAAAGCAATTATTAAAGCAAGATAAACTGCCTCAATCTGGATAAACCCAATAAATATTGATATTATGAAAGAAACGGTGAACACAAGCATTATTTGCGTCAAGCCGCCGATTGTTGAAACAACGCCGACATCCCCGAGCTTCCTTAAGTCTATCTCAAGGCCAACGATGAACAGGAGGAAAGCTATCCCAATCTCAGACATGGTTATTATGACATCCGTGTTGGTGATAAGGCCCAGAAACGGCCCTATGACGAGACCGGTAAGTATGTAAGCCGGAATCAGCGGCTGCCTGAATAATTTCGCGATAAATGCAAAGGCTGTTGCTATTATTATGATGAAGCCTATATCAAAGAATATGTCTGCCATTTTAATCGATTATTTTTATCTCACCGCTTTCCCTCTCATTCGATTTGTTTTTTTCAGTCAGCCTCAGCTCAATTACATCATCTTTTTTCAGCATCTCCTCGATTTCCCTCCTTGTTTTCCCTAATAAAACAGCTAAGTCGTCTATTTTCATCTTCCCAAACCACCTCTTATTTTTTCTTAATTTCTAAAATAAAGCCGCCTTTGTGCTTTTTGAAATCCACTTCCATGCCCTTTTCCAGTCCTTCGTACTCGGCAAGCCTTTTTGGAATCGTGATTACCAATTGCCCGGAAGGAAGCTTTTGCACCTTTACCATCTTGAATAATAGTATTTTTAATAATAGTATTTTTAATATTATTTTTATTATTTTTTTATATATTTAAATAAATAAATTTTAGAATATGAATTTTAATAGTATATAAAGGTTTTGGTTTTAATTATTTAATTACTTTAAAATAGTAAAAATAGAAATATTTAAATGCTCTAATGGGTTTTCAAGAGTAATAATGAAAAAAAAGCCACAATTTGAAGAACCCAGCAAAGCAGTTATTTTAGCTAGAAATAATATCGATTATGCTACTGAGGAGAATATAGCCACTAAATTATTAGATCCGGATTTAGATCCTGATGAGGCTTTTATTCTCCAAGCTGATTTAAACCAGGGTTTTAAATCTTCTAAACAATTTGTTAAGCATGCTCCTGAGTTAAGAATGTGGCCTGCAAATTTGACCAAAAGCAGGGCTATTTACTTGACAAAAGAGTTCGCATTAAGAAAGAGAATACGTGACAGGTCGGTTCCCCTTTACTTTAGGGAAAGGGCAATTGCTGAGCAATTTGATTCTAAGAATTTGCCTTCTGGTTTTCTCGCTTTCCCGATTAAAGGCAGAACCACTATACCAAGAAAATTTTCTTTATATCACGATGTTGACGGACACAGGATATATTCAGATGGCGGTGTAGAAGTCACAATCTATGGCGATTCACTTAAAGTAGCCGAGGAAGGGGCAGCATCAAGAATAATTGTTCCATCCATGCACTCAGAAGAGGACTACGAATTTAGAGCTTTGCATCTGCCTTTTGTCTATAATGATGAAAGATTTGTTATCGGCACAATGTTCTCTACAACCCATCAATGCAAGGATAAGGAATTCAACTCTCTCAGATTTAAGCATGCTGACGATAAAGAAAGTTCAGAAGCATATGTTCTTTGCAAGCATGAAATCGCTGGTAGGCTTGGAGAAATTGAAGTCGCCTACAACACATACAGGCGCAGAGTTGTGATAGAAAATAATTTGTTTCCCTTGTTAAGCAAGGAATTTGCCAGAGGTGCGGCTAGAGCATTGGATTCCCTGCTAATTCTTGATGAAAAAGCAAAGGACGAGGCCAGAAGGCCAAGGCAAGGAGAATTGGAAGGTGTTTACTGGCTGATGATCCATCATTTAGGCGCCCCTAAGGCTTTGTATTCAGATGCCAAAACAGATGGCAAACTTAAGAACTATGATTGGACTATGAGGAAATAGTTGCTAAATTATTGCTATTCTGACTAAAATGAGCCTAGTAGAATTAATAAACAGCTTTCCTGAAACTGCAACTCGTGAGGAAGTTGTTAATGCTTTAGAAGAATATTCTAGTTCTAAAAGTCATGATGAAATCAGGAAAGAACTTCCTACTATTGGTTCGGAAGAAGGAAAGAAATTATCAAAAAAAGTGAAAGATTTTGATTTGAAATATCTTGTATTCAGGGAAACTACTGGAATTGAAGCACAAGAACAATTTACAATGAGGGGAAGTGATGGTATTCCTGGATTTTCATCATTAAGAAGGCTTGCAGCTTTATTAAAAGGTCAGGTCTTTCAAAATCAATCTCAAACTGGATTATACTTAGAGCAACTAGTCAAAGAAATGGGGGGATGCCTCTATTGACAAAGGAACATCAAGCATATGTTGACAGGTTTGATTTGGAGTATGTTAGGCAAACAACAAGAGAACAGCTTCAAGCTGAAATTTTAATTGGAAGAGGAAAATCTATTAGCCAAAAATCACAAAAATACTCAGCATTTCTTCATGAACTTTCGAGAAAAGTGTCTCAAGATCCTGAGCTTCAATTTGAATTATTTAAGAAATGGAGTGGGGCGAGTTCTTTAGATGAAATTACAAGTGAAGAAAATGAAAATTTTATTGGTTACCAAAATTTAACGGGATTCGCTTCTTTTCTAAAAGGAAGGCCTAGTATAGGGACTACAGAAAGGGGAAAATTCTTTAGAAGTTTTTATGGTGACGATCCAAAAGTTATCGGTTACAGAACAGATAAAGAATACAACCAATTAAGAAGTGAATTAAAAAGACTTAAAGAATTTAGAACGACTAAAAAAAGAGATGTCCAATATCGCAGGAATTTTTTTGGATTTGGAAAATGTTTTGAATATTATGTTGGGATTTTGCTTGCATTAAGCAATGGAAGTGTTGAACATCAATATAAAATCGAAGCAGGAGATTCTTTTAGGCTCATTGATTTTTTCATGGATAAAAAGGGGTATGTAGCATTAGAAGAATTAGACGAGCTGGTGGAAGTCAAATCTGGTGTAAAACTTTCTCCGCATGATAGAAGACAGCTTGAAGATGTGCTTGAAGCTCAAGATGGGGTGACATATGTCCTACATGATAAAAGTAGTCCAATTGCCAGTGCCTTAAAAGAAGTAGCTAAAGAAAAAGGCAAAATTATTAAGATAATTGGCCATTATGATTTAAGTACAACAAGTGCTATTGAAAGAAGCTACATAAACTTATTGTTTTCAAATAAAAATGATTTTTTAGAATATGCTCAAACATCTGATATTAAACAGCTTGAAAGAGATTTATTCTCAACATATTTGTGGGTTAGAGCTAAGATTAGAAAAGAGGGTAAGATAGAAAATGAGGATTTAGGTGACATATTAGATGCAACTTATGAACAAGACCAATCTTTGAAAGAATCTGCTTTGGAATTATTTGGTGTTAGATGGTTATCGGAGGATGAGTATAATCAAGAATCCTTAAAAGTTTTTAGTCAGCAAAGAGGCAGGCACTTTGATTTGGAATTAGCAAAGAAAAAACTTATTTCAAAAATAAGAAAATACGAAAGTGAATTAGCTGAAATAGACAATGGGTATGATGATTATAAAAAAAGAACAGGAAATTTTGCAGATTTGATGTATAGAATAGAAACAAATATACCAGTAGGCGCATCAAAATGGGATATTCCTCCAGCCCAACTAGTTCGCGCTGGTGATAAAAAATTTGTCGTTTACAGACATCAAGGAGAAGATTTAATATATCAGTTAAATGGGGTAAAATCACATCATCTAGCTGTTGAGAGATGGATTGCAGAAGGAAGAGTTGCTCTTAGAAGAAATAAGTATTTTGAAGCTCAAAATCCAGTACCTATCTAAGCCAGTATCTTCTCAATTTCCCCAACCATATCGCTCGCAAGATAAGTAAATCCTTTCTTTTTTTTCAGTAAAATATCCCCTACAAGCCCGTTAAAATAAGCTGCATTGACTGCGCTTTGCTCCAAGTCCTTGCTCTGCGCCAAAAAACCGGCGCACAATCCTGCAAGAACATCCCCTGTGCC
>JAGVXV010000015.1 GCA_018303625.1 Candidatus Woesearchaeota archaeon | reverse complement strand
TTTAAAAGCTCTATAATGCCTTTTTGATTCCTGCCCGCAAGAATATAGTTGAATTTAACCTTTTGCGTATGCGTTAGATTCTTTAGTCTGTACCAGAAGATTGTATAGGATTCAAATCCTAAAGTCTGGCAGAATTTTTTATTATGAAAAATGCTAACGCCTTCAAGCAAAATTCCTGTCCTTGCCATAAACTCTGAAGAGAACAATTCTTTCAGCAGGCATTGCTTTATGTCTATGGCTTCGTCTATTTTTCCTTTTAACCTGTTTTTTATTTCTTGCACCGCGTCAAGCCTTTCCTTAAGGCTCCCATCTAAGAAAATCACCATCACATCTATATCTCTCGGTTCTAGCGAGCCTTTGACTAGAGATCCAAATATCACAATATCAAAGATATTTTCTCTTTTCTCACTTTTCAAGCATTTTTTTAATTCTTTCAATATCATCTTTAAGCAATTCCGCCGATTCTTTATCCATTTTTTTAGTGTAAGAATCCTGATAAAATGGAAAATCCCTATCTAAAATAGAATAAAGTTGGGGATACCTTTCTTCAATTATTCTAAATCTGTCAGAATGCGACGAAGGTATTTTGTTCTCTTTTTGTAATATTATTAGATCAGAAAGAGCTACAAGAGCCTTAAAAAAAAGGGTTGTTGCACTGTTATATTTTGACTCATTGAACGCTCTCAATCCTAAATCAAAGTATTCTTCAAAGTTATTCCATAAGATTTTCTCTTTTTCATTCATGTTTACAATACAACAAATAACTTATATTTAAGCTTTTCTGTTGTATATGACAACAAGTTGTACAGTATAACAAAAAGACTTTATTTAACCATTTAAGTTGTATGATACAACAAAGAGTCGATGGCGCAGGCAAAATCAGTTACAAAAATAATTAAAGAGATAATCAAATCCCCTCAACTTCCTCCAATTCATTTAAAGCCTCATCCAGATTATCATCAAAATTCTCAGTTTCTTCAGAAGCAGTTTCATTGACTATTCCTATAGGCTTTTGCTCTGCAGTTTTCTCTGCTTTTTGCTGGCAGCCAATTAAAAAAATCGTCAATATAAACAAACTCAGTAAAACCAAAAAATATTTTTTCGCTTTAGCCATTTTTCTCCTTTATTTTATTTACTAATCCCTTCCAGTCATTTCTTACCTCTAAAATAATACCTTCCCTTTCATCTTTTGTCTTTGCCTCGTTGAATTTTCTCTTGTTTTCCTCGACTTTTACGACAAAATCTGCAGCAGTTTCATTGTCAATCAGGCCTCTTTGCATGAAATCTTCAGCGCGTTCCTCCAAATCATAAAAGCGCCATTTTATGAGGCTGTAAACTTTGTTTTTCGCCCCTATGACGCATGCAGCCCTTTCCTGCCCTGTTTTTTTGTTGCAGGCTTCCTTTTCATCCTGTATTCTTCCAAGGTTTATCTGCCTTTTGACGCAGGAAATTCTTTCATTTCCTGAAAATTTCCAGCATGATTGCACTGACTTATAGCGGGCAATGCAGATTCCCTTTTCATTTCCAGACAAAGATCTGCATTCTTCCGGCAAATATTGCAATTCCAGCTCTTTCTCAATTTCTCCACTTTCTAAATTCAGCCTGCACCTTACCCTCTCCCTTAATACATCAAAATTTCCGCATTTCAGGCCAGAGCTTTCTTCTTCTTTCTGTGTTTTTTCTACGATAACATCTTTTTTTATCTCCTCATTTTTTTCTTCACTTTCAACAGGAATTGTATTCCTCAAATCCTTCAGCCTTAACTGGGCATTTCCCAATTCTTTCTTTACATACCCTATCTCCAAGTCATAAAAATTGTCATTGTCCAAATCCACAGAAGCCTTAGTTCCAACATTGATATCAAATGTTTCAGCAACCTGCTTAAACCCCATATTTATCTTATTATCCTCGATTTTGTTCAGGATTATGTCAAATTTATTGCCGTTTGCCAGTTTTATCTGCTTGTCATCTTTTTCCTTTATATACAATAGAATTGTTGTTCTTGACTGCGAAAAGCACAATCCGCTGCAGCTGCTTCCTCCGCCTCCGCCGCCTCCTGCAGCATAAGCAATGGACAAGACTAATAAAAACAATAAATTATAAGAAATGTATTTTTTCAATATCATTTTTATAACAATAGATTACTTTTCATTTAAATATTTACCCATTTTGACATTATCTTAAAAACAATATATTTTTAAATCAATAACCATATTTTTCAAATAAAATGGACATTGCAAAACTTATACAGACTTTGCACCCGCTTGAGAGGAAAGTGCTGCCAATACTTGAAAAAACAAATTCTTTTGATGAGATTGCAAAACAAGCGAAATTGCAGAAAGTCGAGGTAATGAGAGCCTTGCAGTGGCTTCAGAACAAAAAAATCATCTCCTTAAGGCAGGAGTTGAAGGAAATAATCAGCTTAGATGAAAATGGCATAAAATACCGGGAAAAAGGATTGCCGGAAAAGAAATTTCTCAGTATCCTGGAAACAGAAATTCCATTGTCAAGTATTCCTGAAAAAACAGGCTTGGGAAAGGACGAAATTGGCATGAGCATAGGGCTGCTGAAGCAGAAAAATGCAATTGAGGTAAAAGCAGGGAAAGAGCCCATAATAAAAATAACCGAGCAAGGTAAAAAACTCCTTGAAAGGAAATTTCCTGAAGAAGAGCTCCTGAAAAAGAAATTCCCTATAGATGTAAAAGATCTTAACCAAGAGGAAAAATCAGCCCTAGAAAATCTGAAAAAAAGGAGAAAAATAGTGAATGTTGATGTCGTAAAGGAGAAAATACCAAGCCTTACAGAACTTGGAAAAAAGATTGTCAAAGAAGGGATAAAAGGCATAGCCATAGCAGACAAATTAACAGCCTCGATGCTTAAAAGCGATTTGTGGGAAGGTAAAACATTCAGGCGCTATGATGTAAAGATAAACGTGCCAAGCATTTACGGAGGCAAAAGGCATTTTGTATCTCAAGCGATATCCTACATAAAGAGGATATGGCTCGATTTGGGTTTCAAGGAAATGACTGGAAACATGGTGCAGACTTCATTCTGGGACCTTGATGCATTATTTGTTCCCCAGGACCATCCGGCAAGGGATATGCAGGATACTTTTTACATTAAAGACCCAAAATATGGAAAACTTCCAAAGGAATTAATGAAAAAAATAATGGCAGTGCATGAAAACGGCTGGACAACTGGGAGCAAAGGATGGAGGTATATGTGGAGCGAGGAGATTGCAAAAGAAAACCTGCTGAGGACGCATACAACTGTATTGTCAGCGCAGGCAATTTCAAAACTGAAAAAGGAAAATCTTCCTGCAAAATTTTTCTCAGTTGGCAAGGTTTACAGGAACGAGACATTGTCATGGAAATCCCTGTTCGAGTTTATACAGGTAGAAGGAATTGTTGTTGATCCGAATGCCAATTTCATGCACCTTAAGGGCTACCTGAAAGAATTTTTTGCCAAGATGGGCTTTGAAGATGTTAGGATAAGGCCTGCGCATTTCCCGTATACTGAGCCAAGCGCTGAAGTGGATGTTTTGCATCCAGTAAAAAAGCAGTGGGTTGAGCTGGGTGGAAGCGGAATCTTCAGGCCTGAGGTTGTAAAGCCCTTGCTGGGCTTTGAATGCCCTGTTCTTGCATGGGGCCTGGGCATGGAAAGGACAATAATGGAATATTATGCAATCAAGGACGTAAGGGATGTCTATAAAAACGACTTAAAGCAGCTAAGGGAATCAAAAGTATGGATGAAGTAAAATGCCTACAATAAACATCAGCAGGAAAGTATTTGAGCAATTAGTTGGCAGGAAACTGCCTTTGGAGAAATTGAAGGACAGGATAAGCTATTTAGGGACGGATTTGGAAAGCGTAACTGAAAATGAGATAATTGTAGAGGTTTTTCCCAACAGGCCAGATATGCTGTCTGTGCAGGGCTTTGCAAGGGCCTTCTCATCTTTTATCGGCGCAAAAAAAGGCCTGAGGAAATACACTGTTGAGAAGTCAAATGAAAAAGTCATAATAGAAAAATCAGTTGCTGATGTAAGGCCTTATACAGCCTGCGCAATTGTAAAAAACCTGCATTTTGACGACGAAAAAATAAAGGAAGTTATTGACATACAGGAAAAGCTGCACATAACCTATGGCAGAAACAGGAAAAAGGTTGCAATAGGAATCTACCCCTTTGAAAAAATCAAGACTCCTATAACTTTCACTGCCAAAAAGCCCGAAGAGATTATATTCCAGCCTCTTGAATCAAGTAAAAAAATGAGTGCTCTGCAGATTTTAAAAGAGCATCCCGCAGGCAAAGCCTATGGGCATCTGCTGCAGGGCAGGGAAAAATTCCCTGTTTTTATTGATGCAAACAATGAAGTGCTTTCAATGCCCCCTATAATCAACTCTCACAAAACAGGAAAGATAAGCGAAAACACAAAGGATGTTTTTATTGAATGCTCCGGCTTTGACTTCAATGTACTGAAAAAATGCCTCAACATTATCGTTACTGCTTTATCCGAGATGAACGGGAAAATATACTCGATGGAGCTGGATTACGGAAACAGGAAATTCACAACGCCAAATCTGGAGCCTGAGGAAATGAAAGTAGACATTAGTTACCTAAACAAACTGCTTGGGCTAAAATTAAAAGAGCCCGTTTTTAAAAAATTAATAGAGATGATGGGCTTTGATTATAAAAACAGCAGGGTTATGGTGCCTTCCTATAGGGCAGACATAATACATCAGGTGGATATTGCCGAGGACATAGCGATTGCCTATGGATATGAGAATTTTGAAAGCGCAATACCTAATGTCGCAACAATAGGCCAGGAAGATAAGTTTGAGGCATTCAAGAGCAAGATATCAGATTTATTAGTGGGCCTTGGATTGACAGAAACCATTGCCTACAACGTGACTAATGCGGAATTCCAGTGCAAAAAGATGAGCACTGATATTGACTTTATAGAGCTTGCCAATTCAATATCTGCAGAATACAACATCCTGAGGGTATGGGTTTTGCCGTCATTGATGGAAATTTTAAGCAATAACAAGCACCATGAGTACCCACAAAAAATCTTTACAATAGGCACTGTTTTCAGGAAAAATGGCAAATTTGACACTAATGTAGAGGAGAACGAAAGGCTTGCCATAGCAATAGCCTCGGAAAAGACTGACTATACTGAAGCAAGGCAGATAATTGATTATTTGTTGAGAAGCCTGGATTTGAAATATGATATAATTGAGGCAGAGCACAGCTCTTTTATTCCGGGAAGAGCTGCAAGAGTTATTGTGAATGGGAAGAAAGTGGCATATTTGGGTGAAATCTCGCCTAAAGTGATAAGAAGCTGGAATCTTGAGACGCCAGTAACGGCATTGGAACTGAATTTAAGCGAGTTGTTTGAAACAGTAAAATAAAAATAATCTTTCTACTCCTTTTTCTTCACAGCCTTCTTGGTCTTTGTTTCTTTCTTCTTGGCTTTTTTCTCTTCTTTCTTGACTTCCTTTTCTTCAGCCTTTTTTCCTTTCGCCTGCGTTTTCTTTTCCTTCGGCTTTGTTTCCCTTGCTTTCAGGCCCAGCTCCTCAAATGCCTTCTTTACTTCCTCATGGCCCGCGTTTTTCTTTATTTTTATGACTTCTTTCAAAGGCTCTATATGAAGAATATTGCACTTCCTTCTTCTTGCCTCGCCGTCAATCAAGACAAATTTATCATCTAGAATGTCAACAACAACCGCTTTTTTCCCGGCATCCCTGCCGGCTATCTTAATGCATAACCTTCCTACTTCAATCATTTTGTCCCTCCAATCCCCATTAAAAGAGCCTGTTGCCAAAACCCAGGAGATTTCAATGTTTTTAATTAGATTATACCCAAAATTGATAAGAGCATTACGCCCTCGATTTCTCAATGAGCAGCCTTCTCATGCATCTGCTGCACAGATTCCCGCCGTATGGCCTTTCAGGCCTTTTCTTTGTCTTTGGCATTGAGCGCATTTTAAACGGCCTTTCCCTTGGAGCACCTTTAAGGACAGCATTGCAATTAGAGCAATGTGCGGCTTTGGGCTTCCTTTTCAGGTAATGCATTACCGTCCTGCCGCCAGGAACTTTTCTCTTCGCCCTTCTCAGGGTTCTTGACCTTTTATACGGCTGAGGCATTATACCCGGGAAAGGCATTTTATTTATAAAGGTTTTTATATGGAATATTTCAGGCACTGCCAAGTTAAGGGTGCCTTTGCTCCAGCAGTTTTCTTGATTTTGATTGTTTAAGATACTGGAAAATAAACTTCATTGAATGAAAACTGTTCCTTGCTTCGTTTCAGCGTTCTTGGCTTCCGCAAAATATAATGGCACCCTCCCTTAACTTGGCAGTATCATATTCCCAAGCAAAATCTTTATATATGGATAAAAATCAAAGCAATTCTGAAAAATATGAGAAAATATTTTTTCCAAAAAAGAGGAGTAAGTCCGCTGATAGCAACAGTGCTTTTGGTGTCTTTTGCAATAGCTTTGGGGGCTGTTGTGATGAACTGGGGCAGGAATATAGACCTATCCAATCCAGATGATAAATGCTCCGGCGTTGAGATAAAGGTGAGAAAAACAAACCATGAAGTCTGCTTTGGCGGCTCTGGAGACAAGGCTCACATAAATTTTATCCTTGACAATACCGGAACTGTTAATATCGAAGGGTTAGGCATCTGGATTGTCGGCACAAAAGGCACAAAATTCAACGACTTCAATAACCTAAAGATAAAAAAAGGAGAATTGCTGGATATAAAAGACAACAGCATTCCTTATGATTTTGATGTTTACGGCGGCATAAAGCAGGTGCAGTTCATACCAAAAATAAAAATTCAGGATGCAATAGACATCTGCCCGAAGAATGCAATAAAGGCAGAGAAAATTGATGTCTGCTAATAAACCTTTATTATCTTCCTTAAAAGCATGCTGAAAATTATTGAGAATATTATATAAGCCCAAAGCCATCCGACTTTCCACCCGAATATATTAAGCAGCTTTTTCGGGTTGTTGTCAATCCTTATCAGCTCCAATCGGCTGTTTTTTATTTTTTCTGCTATCGGCTTGTAAGCCTGGTTTTTTGTGATTAACAGTTCCTTTTCATGCTTTTCATTGTTGAATTCAAATAAGAGCAGGTACTCTCCTTCTTTCCCGTTCAATGCCCATTTTACCTCGCTGTCTTTGACTTCTTTTTTAGCCTTGTCCACTTCCAGGCCTTCAGGCGCATTCAAGGTTATTTCCCCATTTGCGCCTTTCTCAAATACGGCGGTGACTGTAAAGTCCTGCCCGGGCAAAATGGGATCGTAGGCAAGATTGGAATTCATCCAGCTGAAGATTATAATCAGCGGTATAAATGTAAATAAAGTGCTTTTCAGGGAATGCGACATATATTTCATATTCGTCTGCATAGCCTTTTTCTGCACCTCCATGGCTTTCTGCGGATTACTTTTCAGCTCTTTCATTTCTTTTTGCAATCTTTTTATCTCCTCCTTGAGCTGCTTCATCAAATTCTGGTCAGTCGTGTACTTGTAGACTAAAGTTATAATCAGGGAAATCAAAAAAGAAAGCAGGATAATGGAAAAAAGAGTAGGGATTTTCAATAAGGGAAAAAATACAGGATTCAAAAGATTTTCAAATACCATTTACCCTCCCATAAATCTGCGCATCATAGGATTCATATCCATCATGTGCTGCCTTGAAATTTCCTCATAAAGCTTGTAGACTATCATTACAGCAAGCAGTATTCCGGTTCCTCTGCTTAATGCCCCGGTAAGATCCGCAAAAGAAGCCAAAAATCCGACAGTAAGGCCGCCCATAATTGTTAAGGGCCATACATATCTGCCAAGCAGGCTTTCCAAAACCCTCTCATCCCTTCTAAATCCCGGAATCTGCAGTCCTGATGCCATCATCTGCTTTGCCTGGCTTCTTGCATCCATGCCTGCTGTCTGCATCCAGAAAATGCTGAAAACCATGCTGCCAAGCATGAACACGATTACATATACGAGCGACTGCAGATATGGCAAAAACCCTATAAAAAATGTATGCTGCTGTATTATCAGCCTTACAATATCATAGCCTTGGATCCAGGCGACAAATCCGGAAACGGGCTGGCCGGTAGCTTCACTGAACCTTCCAAGCAATGGAAGCCCCCAGTTTTGCAGCAGCCTGCCCCAAAGCTGCATATTTGCCATCAATGCTGCAACTAAAATGACGGGAATGTTTGATGTATAAATGAATGACAACGGCCATCTTATGCCATGGCCCCTTACTCTGCCAAATGACAATGGGATCTCTACTTTCATTGCCTGCACATAAACAGCCAGCACAAAAACAAGGACTGTTGAGATCAATGCGGCAATCATTATTCCCGCTGTTGTAGGGTCGCCGGCAGCAAGGCTCTGGAATAATGCAGGGACAGCGCCTATTGAATAAGTAATACCGGCCAAGCCTGTAGGCCCGGGAAGCCAATTAAACGCCTGCACAAAAATGCTTTTGCTCACGCCGGCAGCAATAAACAGGCTGATTCCAGAGCCGAAGCCCCATTTGCTTACAACCTCGTCCATAAACAATATCATTAAGCCTCCCAAAAACAGCTGGAAAACCAGAATCAGCCGCAGCTGCAAATAAAGCCCAGTTCCTACAAACTCGGTTGGAGGAGCCAAGCCTCCCAAAAAAACATAAATAAAAGCCTCAAAAATTATGAAAAAAATTGACAATAGCTTCTGGACTCCCTGAAAAGTTTTCTTTCCCTCGGAATTTGTCAGATCGAACTTCAGGATTCCTGAGCCGTTAAGCAGTTGTAGAACTATGGAAGCGGTGACAATAGGGCCTATTCCCAAGCTGATTAAAGAGCCGAATTCAGCCCCTAAAATAATGGACAGGCTTTCAAATCTTTGCAGCGCATTTACCCCCAGGCCGAACAGCGGCATTAACCCGAGCACAAAGTAAATAATAAGGACTATAGAAGTCCATTTAAGCTTCTCCTTAAAGGAAAGAAATTTTTGGGTTGGTCCTTCAACTTCCGGAAGATTATTGATAATGGATTTCCACAAGGACATTTTTGTTTATTCCCCTTTTAAAATTATAAAGTTTTTGCTTATTTAGGCGAAAATCATTAAGCCTCTTTAGACTGGCTTAAGAGCGTGACTTCGCCGCCTGCAGCCTTGACCTTCTCAATGGCGTTCTTTGAAGCGTACATGACTCTGATTCTGAATTTCTTGGATACTCTGCCGCTGCTTAATAGCTTGTTAAAGCCGAGCTTCCCGGCATCAACGTCATAAAAATCATTGTCCTTCTCTATAATCTTCCTGCCGAGCAGGGAATCAAAGTTGTCCTCTATATACAGCAGATTAAAAGGCTTTATCTTTAATTGGCTTTTGCTTTTGAAGCCATACTTTCCAAAATACCTCTCTTTCCAGATGGACGGCTTTTTCGAGTCAGCCCTTTTTCCTGTTCCTGCCATACCCTTGCCGCCCCTATGGCCGGAGCCCCTGTGCTTTTTCATTGAGCCGTAGCCATGAGTTTTGTATCCCCTCTGCCTTGAGTTCTTTTTTCTTTTGTTTACAGTCATTCAAACCATCCTCATAATCAGCTCATTTATCTTTTCTCCCCTGTAGCCCAAGGCGCCGCCTTTGCTGAAGACTTCCTTAATCCCTTTCCTTCCGTAGCCTTTTTTCGGATTGTTCAGCCTGAAAAATTTCTTCAGTTTTTTCCCGTTGCTGACAAAAAATTTATTGTACTTTATTTTTCCCTTCTTGTCAGTCTCATTGCCCCCGTATTCTTCTCCCCTCTTATCTATAAGCTCTTTTAGGGTCTCATTGCTTATTTCCCCCCACGTCACAAAATCCTTGACTTTTTTTACCATGCCATTATAATTCTCGTTATCCGGAACCACTGTGCAAAAATTTTTTTTGTACAGCCTGAGCATGCTTAGGGTAGCCTTTACCTCACTCGTTATTCCGACGGTTCCCTTAATCCTGATGACAGCCAAATTTCTGCCGTTTTTTTCCATTTTTATTCCTTTGCCGCTGTTTCCAGCCGGCCTTCAACCACTCCCGTGGTTTCTTTATATCCTCGCTGGGCTTTTATCTCAATCAGCTTTTTTAATGCCTCAAAACAGGCGTTAATCATATTTAACTTCGTCCTTGTCTGGCCCAGTGTTTTTGACCAGACATCCTTAATGCCGGCAAGCTTCAAAATTTTCTGGCATTCACGCTCGATGCAAAGCCCGGTGCCTCTAGGGGCAGGCATGATCTTTATCCTTATTGAGCCGCACCTGGCTTCAACTGTGAATGGTATGCTATGCGGCTCCTTACAGCCACACTGCCAGCTGCCGCATCCTCTGCTTATCTTTATCACGTTCAGCTTGGCGTTCCTTATTGCTCTTTCCCTTGCGGGCACAGTCTCTTTGCTCTTGCTGTACCCGATGCCAACATAGCCATTCTCATTTCCCACAACAGCGGATGTGGCGAATTTCGGCTTATTTCCCTCGGAAGTTTTTTTCTGTGTCTGCTTGAAGACTCTTCTTTGGCCGCCTCCGAATTTTCCTTTGGCCTGGCCTATAAGAAGCAGGTCTGTCTGCAAATTCGGAAGAAGGATGTCCACTATTTCCTGCTCCATGATCCTCCATCTTTTGTCCAACACTTCATCTATAGTCGTTATCTCGCCATTCTTGACCTTGATGCCCAAAGATGTCTTTGGCTTCCATCCTTCCTTGCCTATGTTTTCTTCCTTAACATGCTTTACTTCCTCTTCCGGTGCTATGACAACCTCTTTAGCCACTTCTTCCCCTTCAATTTTTCCCACATCCACCTTTATCGCTTCATCTTCCATTTTTATTTAACCTTTGATTTTATTTCATTAAAGTATTCAACAATCTTTTTTGGGTCTATGTTATTCTTAAGATAGCTGCCAAACTGTTTTTTTAATGCAGCTTCATCATCTTTTAATTTTGCAGCGTATTTTGCTATGTGTTCACCGGCAATCCTATCTTTATTTGGCAATATTCCTGGATTGTGCGGGACTTCGAGGCCAGCATCCAAGGCGCCTGCCACAACAGCGTAAAACCTGCTTCCTTTTACCGATTTGTTGAGGCCTAAATCCAAGACTGCGCTTTTAATGCCGAGGCTTTTTGCCTTTTTGCCAAGCAAAACGCCAACAAGATAGGCGCTTGGCAGATTGCCTTTGTTAAGCTTCCAGCCGAATTTTTTCAGTTCTGCCGAATGGGCGCTTAGGACAATCTTATCCCCTTTGGCATCGTAGGCGACAATATTTGCCTGTATGTTGCCAATGGATCTTCTTACCACAAGCCTGTGCTTGTCTGACATCAGCAGCTTCAGCCTTTTCTTGTAGTGGGTCTTTCCTTCCCTTTTTCTTCTCAAATCCAGAGTATAAGTTTTGCCCTTCTTCATTTTTTGCCCAAACCACGCTCTTCAATATAAACCTTGATGTGCTTCTTGCTTCTGAAAAACCCTCCTTTGCTTTTGAGGTATATGTTCTGGTAAGTGCTCTTGCCTATGACTCCCTTAGCCCTCAGATTTCTCAGGAATTTCCTCTGCACCCTTATCCTGCTCACCCATTTATCCTTTTTTGTCAGCCTGGAATTTTTGCCGCCCTTTCTTGAGCCAGGGCCCTTTTGCCTGCCTTTTCTTTTCTGCAGCTTTTTTTCCCTTGACCTTGATTTTGATGTTCCTTGGGAAGGCTTTCTTTTTATGGCATCCTGATTAATCAAATTCCTGACATCCACTTTTGTTATGGCTTCCTTTATCTCATCAAGCCTGCCTGAATCAAGCCAGACATCATTCTTGCTGCACTTCAAAATCCTGGCAGCCAATCTTTTTTGTATCCTTAGTTGCATTTTCTCAAGCTCTCTTCGTCAATAACTTGTCCTTTTCCTTTTTCTCCTCTTCTTTTTTCCCTTTTTCGCTTTGCAGCTTCTCAACTAATTTTTCATCCTTGTTTTTCCCTGCTTTTTTCCCTTTCTCCACGGATTTTTCCCTGCTTGCCTTTTTCTCTTCCATGGCTTTTTCCGCATTTTTCAGGTAATCATCTATATTTCTTATATTCAATACCTCAATCCCAAGCTCCTTTGCCTTTTTCAGCATTTCAATTCTCTTTTTCCTGCCGACACTTTTTGCTATTATAATGCCCTCATTGTCTTTTCTTGCATTTTCAATATCCTTCAGAGCATTCGCAATCTTCCTCCTTAAGCCGGATTTATGCAGGTTTCTTACAGCTTTGGGGCCGCCATACCCCTTGGATACCAATTTTTCATGGCCTATGATCTTTTGCCTTACCTTTGAATGCATGCCTTTCGGCTTCCTCCATTTATCTCCCAATTTCTTTATGTTGGTAGCGTTTTGCCTTATGAAATGGGGATTTTTCTTTTTTATCCTCCTTCTAATCTCCAATAAGGCTTTAATATCGCTCATTTTGCTTCATTCCCCTTGGATATTATGTATATTCCATCCTGAAAAACCCGGGTGTCATAGCCGGGCCTTCTTGTCAGATTCTCGATGTCTGCGCTGACCTGGCCAGCTGTTTCCTTGTTTGCACTTTCTACGACCACAAGCTCCCCTTCAACTTTGACATTAGCCCCCTCTTTTATCCTTAATTTTCTCGGCACCTTCTCCCCAAGAAAATTCTTGATTATCAGCTCCTTATTGCTGACAGAGACATTCATGGGAAAATGGCCCGAACAGATCTTCAAGACATACCTGTAGCCATCCAAAGCGCCATTTATCATATTTTTTATATGTGCCTCAAACGAAGCCAGAATTTTTTTTTCCCTTTTTGTTGATTTGCTTGCATTCATCACAACCTTGCCGTCTTTGACTGCTATTTTCACATTTTTGCTCAATAATCTTTTTTCCACACTGCCTTTCTTCCCCTTAACAGATAAAATCCCGTTATCATAGCTGGCAGTAATGCCCTTATCAAATTCTATCTCCTTCGTCTTGAGCTTATTCCCCACTTCCTTGGATTTTTTATCTGGCATTTTAGTAGCAATAAGCGAGCAGCCTGCCCCCCGTATTCTTTTTCTTGGCATCGTAGTGGGTTAAAATTCCGTAAGGCGTTGATACTATCACTATCCCGACGTCTTTGGCAGGCAAATACCTCTTCTCGAATTTTTCATAGTTGCCTTTCTTGACGCTGAATCTAGGCTTTATAACGCCGCACTTGTTTATACTCCCGAGAAGATTCACCTGCAGCATATTCCCTCTTCCATCCTCAATTTTCTTAAACTCTCCGACATAGCCGTTGTCTTTCATCACATCAAGCACTTTTTTTATAAGCTTTGAAACAGGCTTTACAGTGCTCAGATTCCTGCCTATCCTCTCATCATTCAGTATTTTTGATAAAGCGTTTGATAATGGGTCGTTTAGCATTTTTCACCACTAAGAGTACTTTTTGAATCCCAGTTCTACGGCGACTTCCCTGAAGCAGCGCCTGCACAGGTGCAGCCCGTAGCTGCTTATATGCGCCCTTACATTGCCGCACCTTCTGCACCTCTTTGTGCTCAGGCCGAATTTCCTTTCTTTAGGCTTATTGAATTTCAAAAATTTTTTCATCTTCACGGGCTTTGATCTGAGCTGCTTGAAAGCTTTTTTATAGTCGCTATAAGTCATTCGGCATCACCTACCCTAACATCAAAATTTTTTTTCATGAAATTAACCGCTTCGTCCCTTTTTATTTTGTGCCTTTGGGATATTTTTTTCCTCAGCAAATCCCTCCTTTTTATCCTGAATCCGGGCCTTTCCAGGGTGATGCAGACTTGGAACCCCATAATCCCTATGCCTGGGTCGTATTTAACGCCCGGCACGTCTATGTACTCGCCGATGCCAAAGGAAATATTGCCCTCATCATCAAATTGCGTTTCATTCAGCCTCCTGTCCTTTGCCTCCAAAAGCCTCATCAGCATCTGCCTAGCCTCATTTTTCCTCAGTGTTAATTTGCACCCTATCGGCAGGCCGGGCCTTAACCCCCACTCCTGTATCCTTTTGCTCGTGATGGTCTTGACAGGGCTTCTGCCGCATATGCTTTTGAGCAGCAGCACAGCTTTATCTAGCTTCGACTGGTCTTTCCCTGCGCCGATGTTCAGCGTTACCTTCTCTATTCTTATTTCTCTCATCGGATTCATCTTAATCTTTCTTGATGGTGATAACTGGCTTATCCTCACCGACAACAAAAGCGTATTTTTTTAAAGTCTCAGCGACATCCCCATTTTCCATTATATACATAATCCTGTTGCCAACGATGTCCTTTACTTTCCCAACCTCTCCAATATGCTTTCCGCCTGTAAGGTAAATCAGGACATTTTTCTGCAGAGGCACATGCTTCCTGACATTGAGAGCCGGCAGCTCTAAAAACAGAGTGTCGCCTGTTTTATAGCCATCCTTGCCAACAAGTATGTTCTTCCCGTCGTATAAATTCACCTGGATTTTTCCACCTACAACAGTCTTTCTGATTATCTTGCAAGGCTTTATATTCGACTCGCTTTTGCCTATCTCTGCAAATGTAAGATTGCCCCTTTTGTCAAGCAGGATCCTATAGCTTTTGTTTACATCCCCTACATCTATCACATCAAAAAGCCCAACAGGGAATTTGTGGCTGTTTCTCTTTTTGCCGTCAACAATGACATTCTTCTTAGTTAATATGTACTTCGACTCTCTTGTTGTGCTTGAATAATGCAGCATATCCCTCAAGAGTATATTGAGCGGCAGGCCCATACCCTTCGAATGCGGTCCCGGATTCTGCCTAGTGGCAAAAGTTACTCCCTTTCTCTTTATCTTCCATGTTTTCGGCGCATTATACCTTTTTAGACTGTTTTTTGCCATTTTCTTTAACCCTTTCTAACGCTCCCTTTCTCAAGTGCCTTTTGCCTCATTTTGTCGTCAAGATTCAATTCAATGATAATGACGTTGCTCGGGCGGATCGGATAATTTGTCTTAGTGCCGTCTTTTTTAACCATCTCAACACCGTTTATGTACAGCCTCTCCCTCTTGGTGTCAATTCTTTCAATTTTGCCCTCGTGCTTCTTAAACTGGCCCCTCATAATTTTTACTTTATCTCCTTTCTTCAACCCTAAGCTTCTTTTTTTGTGCTTCAATCTCAGATCTTTTGTGAGATGTGCGCTGATGAACTTGCGCTTGATGTGCAATGGGGCATTGTACCTGTATAGCCTCTGCCTTCTGGGCTGTTTGCTGCTTTTCCACGAAGCTGAAAATTTTGCCTTCATTTTAAAAATCAAACAACTATGCTTGCGATTTTTGCGATGCCCGGCCACCTGTCACAGGCTTCTTTTGCGATAGCCCCCTTGAATATAGTGCCCTTGGGGTTTCCCTTGTCATCTTTCAAAACCACAGCTGCGTTATCCTCAAATTTTATTCTCATGCCGTCAGGCCTGCGGTACTCCTTCTTCTGCCTTACAATAACAGCATAAACTACCTGTTTTCTCATATCAGGGCGCCCTCTTCTTACAGAAGCCATAATAAGGTCGCCAACACCGGCAGATGCCATCCTTCCCTTGACGGTTTTAAGCCCCATGACAGTGAATAACCTGATTGTCTTGGCTCCTGAGTTATCGCAGGTTTCAATCTCGCTTCCTGCCAATAGCCCCTTTGTTATTTTAGCCTTTATAGCCTGCATTTTAAACCTCTACCTTAGCCTCTTCTTTTACTTCTTTATGCTGGAATTTTGCCTCCTGCAGGGCTTCTGACCTCTCGGCAAACCCCCTTTCCTTCCCTAAATTTTCTATAACGACAAAGGTTTTGGTCTTGCTTAAAGGCCTGCATTCAATTATCCTCACAATGTCCCCTTCTTTCGCATTCATGCATGGGGGATTATGCACTTTCAGCTTTGTCCTTCTTTTTTCATAACGCTCATATTTCCTCAGGTAATGCCTCACGGTCCATTCTACCAC
The DNA here is from genome assembly GCA_018303625.1 of Candidatus Woesearchaeota archaeon. Classification (GTDB taxonomy): domain Archaea; phylum Nanobdellota; class Nanobdellia; order Woesearchaeales; family GW2011-AR4; genus JAGVXV01. Next base: position 28,625 of record JAGVXV010000015.1, on the reverse strand, counting down.
GACTGTCTTGTGCATTTTATCCGACACAACAGTGCCTTTGAAAATCCTTCCCCTTGCTCTCAAATTGCCGTGAAACGGGCAATTTTCATCATCGCATTTCTGCGCCGGAGCCTTCACGTCAATGCCAATATTTTTGCCTTTCATCATATCACCTAAAGCTTGATTCTATCCTCAGGCCTTGCTGCCAATTCATGGCCCTCTGCCGTTACGCTTTTTTCATCCAAAATAAATTCAAAAGTGTTGCCTCTCTTCAAAACTTTCTTTCTCATGCCAGGCACTTTTATCGTAAATGTATCTCTTGTTTCATCGAGAATCTTTCCCGAAATGGCTCTATACGGCAATTTTACTTCGCTGCCTATCAGTTCTTTTCTTATTGTCACCATTTTCTTCCCTTACCTTATGTTTATTGCATCAGGGGAAAACCCGGCCCTGATCAAAATGCCTTTTGCCTTGTTTTTGTGGTCGCCCTGCAGCTCAATTTTCCCGTCTTTTGCAGTTCCGCCGCATGCAAGCTCGCTTTTCAGCCTCTTTGCAAGATCCTTAAGGTCTATCTCCCTTTTGTCTATGCCGTCTATTACTGTATAGACCTTCCCAAAAGCCTTTTTCTCCACGAACACATTTATCTTCTGGCTTTCCTTGGCTATGGTCTCACAAACGCAAAGCTCTTTTACAAGGCCGCATTTAGCACAAATCTCACTCATGCTTTTTCTTTACCTCCAGAGGTCTTGCTGCCTCCGACTTTTTATGATCATTATCATTTGGAGTGCCTTTTTTTATGCCCATTATCCGGGCAATCGTCTTCTTTATTTTTTTCACCTGCCCCGTGTTTTTCTGGGCAGTGCCTATTGCAATCTGCGCATTGATCTTAATCAGCTCTTTTCTCAGCTCGGACAGCTTCTCGCTCAGCATCACATCATCCAGGCCTCTGATTTCCTTTATTTTCATTCTTTCACCGGCTCTTCTTCCGCTTCTTTCTTTTCTTTGTCCTTGCCTTCCTTCTTTTCTTTCCTTGGGGCTTTTTCCGCGCCTTTTTCTTTTTCCACTATCTCCTGAACTTTCACTTCTTTCCTGTCCATAATCTCTATATGATCCGGAAGCTTGGTAGTTGGAGGCATTATGCTTACTTTGATGCCTATAACCCCGGACTTAAGCTTGGCCTGGGCATTGGCCCTGTCAACGCCGGTTATGGCTATATCGCCGCATTTTTTCAGATAGCCTGAATAAAAGCGCCAGGACTTTGCACGGCTGCTTGGTATCTTTCCGCTGATTGCTATCTCTATCCCTAAAGCGCCTGCATTCATGACCTCGCCCATGATCTTATGGCCGATTGCCTTGAATTTTTCAGAGCCGAACCTTTCGAGCAAATCAACTATTGTCTCTGCTACTATGTTAGCGTCTAAGTTTATACTTTCAATCTCGCTTATCTCTATCTGCGGATTTTCAAGGGAAAATGTCTTCTTCAGTGTTTTTGTAAGCTGCTTTATATTCTGCCCCTTCCTCCCTACAATAAGGCCCGGCCTGGAGGCATAGATAACAATCTTCTCGCCCAATGGAGTCTTCTGCATCTTTGTATGGCTATGCCCGACTTTTTTCAGGTTTTCCGCAATATATTCCTGTATCTCAAATTCCTTTATTCTCTGCGCAACAAATTTCCTTTCTATCATTTTTCCTCTTTCGCCGGCGTTTTTGATTCTTTTACTTTTGACTTTTCCTCGACTATGATTTCTATGTTTGTCCTTTTTGCCTTTCTCCTTCGTTTTCTGCCGAAATGCCACGCTTTTGAAGCTTTGTTTGCCGAAATGCCGCTAATCACTAAATTTGCTGTATTAAGCCCCTTGAATTGGGCATTCGCCTCTACTGACTCAAGCAGCCTGACTATCTCTTTCGAGGCTTTAATAGGGTACCTTCCAGGGCCTATCTTCTTTTTATGGCCTAAATCGCGGTTAAACCTTGTGAAAGGTATTGCCCTTTTTTTATTTATGACCCCGGCCAAAATATTTTTTGCGTCATTTACATTCTTGTTCCTGATGAAGTTGCAGATCTCAACCGACTGCTTGAATGATACCGGCAGAGACTTTCCTGTTGTCTTTGCCATACGCTCTGGATTATAGTTTTCAGCATCCATTTACTTCACCGATAAACTTGCACTCGACTTTGTCGCCCCGATTCCCGGAGCTGAGTGCTGCACTTTGCTTCTTGTTGGGGCAAATTCCCCCAGGCAATGCCCGATCATGTCCTCTACAATCGGTACCTGTACAAATTCCTTCCCTTTATGCACCTTGATTGTAATGCCTATCATCTCAGGCAGGATTATCATATCCCTGCAATGCGTTTTTATGTCGTTTTCCTTGTTTCTTATTTTTTTCAGCAAAATCTTTTGCTGCTCGGTAAGCCCCCTTTTCAGGCTTCTTCTCTGCCTTGCAGGCAGCAGGCTGGCAAATTCACCTATGCTTATGCCCTTCAATTCCCCGACTGTTTTTCCCCTGAAGCTGAATTCTTTCTTTGCCATTCAAATCATCTCTTGGTTCTTCCTGTCCTTTTTGGAGCGATTTTTCCTACCTTTCTTCCAGGTGGATCGTTTCTTGATGATTGTGTCGGCCTTCCCTTATGTGTGGAGCTTGATCCTCCAAAAGGATGGTCGACAGCATTCATAGATGTGCCTGAAACCTGAGGCCACAATTTATTTTTCGCCTTCATCGCGTAATACCTTCTTCCGGCCTTGAGGAAAGGCTTTTCCTTCCTTCCAGAGCCCGCTATCATTCCAATCATTGCCCTGCAGTCAGGCTTAAAATCCCTTGTTTTGCTTGAAGGCAGCAGCACAACTATCTTATCTTCCATCTTGGTGACTATTTTTGCAAATGTTCCGGATGACCTCACAAATTTCCCGCCGTCGCCAGGGCTCGACTCAATGTTATAAATCTGGGTTCCTTCCGGTATATTCCTCAGGGGCAGTACATTTCCGATATTCACGTCAGCGTCAGTGCCGGCTTTTATGATATCGCCTACCCTTATCCCTTCCGGAGCCTGAAGATAGATAACTTCGCCATTATCATATTCTATCTGGGCCAATGGGCTGCTGTGGCCCGCGCAATGGACAAGTTCAATGACTTTCCCTGCTTTGATCTCCTTGTCCTGCCTTGCAAATTTGGCTTCCCCCTTAAACCTGAAGCTGGGAGCCCTGTATCTCGGGCTGCCCTTTCCTCTCGCCTGTTGTATAAGATTCTTGCCCATTTTTATCAGCCTCTTAAGTCATATCAAACCCAATTGCGTAGCAATATCAATGGCAGGATTTTTGTCCGAAAATCTTACATACGCCTTTTTCTCGCCTTTTGCCGAGTTAAATGTCTTAACATAGTCTACGCTCACATTAAACATCTCCTCTATAGCTTTCTTTATCTGCGCTTTGCTTGCCTTTTTGCTCACAACAAAAACCAGTTTGTTGTCAGACTCCATCAGCCTTATCGACTTTTCAGTTGACAAGGGGTACTTGATAACTTCGTATTGGTCCATTTTACATGAAAAGGTTTTCTTTGCCTAGTTTTTCAATGGCTTCTTTTGTCCATAGAGAGGCTCTTCCAGGAACTGTTCCTGGAGCCAGCGCCTCTATATTCAATTTTTTGACTTCTATTACGTCCACGCCTGGAATGTTTTTCGCAGATTTTATTATGCTGCTTTCACTTGAAACTATTATCAAAGGCCCTTTTTTTGTCTTATACTTCCTTCCCCTTAATTTGCCCTTTCCAGCCCTTATCTTCTTTACTTCAACTCTTTTTAACTCGGCTTCAAAGCCAAGCTTGCCCAAAATTTCCTTTACGGCCTTTGTTTTGTCCAGGCTCTCAAATTTTCCGTCTAAAATAAACGGGTAGTCCTCAGGAATCAGATGCCCCCTCTGTTTTACTGCCTCTTTATTCATTGTTGCTGCAATCGCGCTTCTCATCGCTTTTTTGCCCTCTTTTTTGTTTATTTTTTTTTCAAACTTTTTGTCTGCTTTAGGGGGATGCGCCCTTCTTCCTCCGACTGTGCCCGGGGCAAAAGCGCCAACCCAGTTCCACCTGCTTCCTTTTCCGGACAGTATTTTCCTTGGCACTCTTGAAATCCCGAAGCCATAGCTTCCCTTGAAGTCCCTTCTTCTCCTGGATAATTTTGCAGAGGACCTTTTTCCCGCTTCAGGCATTGCGCCATAAGGCTGCCTTTTTTTGCTCTGCATGCTTAACACAGACCTTTTTATCAAGTCCGGCCTAAGGATTTCATTAAAATGACTGGGCAATTCCATCTCCTTAACCTTGTTTTTTGAAATATCCACAACATTAACTTTCATTTTAGTCTCTCACGCTTAAGTACTGTATGGTTGGCGCCTCATTCGGGATTCTCCTGTCGGGCCTTATCGGAAAATTAAACCTGATAAGCCTTTTTTTTGGCCCTGGAACAGAGCCTTTAATCAGCACATAATGGCTTTTTACATCACCGTAGCTCAAAAAGCCGCCATTCGTGTTTATGTCCTCAGCTTTGGCGCCTATCTTGAGCAGCCATTTGTTATGCTCAGTTCTCAGGTTGTAGCCCATCCTGCCTGCATGGGCAACTTTCCACATAAAATGCTGCTGCCCCATCCATGCCCCAAGGCTGCCCGGAGCCCTTCTGCCCTTTTCAGACTTGTGGGCTTTCAGCCCTATCCCAAATCTTTTCACAGGCCCCTGAAACCCTTTTCCTTTCGTGACAGCATGCACATCAAGCAGCTGCCCTTCAGCAAAGACTTCACTGACGCTGATTTCATTTCCGAGCTTTTCTTTTGCGTAATTCAGCTTCTGCTCTTTGCTTCCACCAACAGCAATTTCAAACAATTCCGGCTTCTTCTTTCCTATGCGCGTTAATTTCGGCTGCGTGTAAACAAGCAAAGTTATATCATCAAATTCGCTGATGTCATCAATTTTATTCTTTATCTTCTTAGGCAATGTTATCTTTCTCCCGAGCTCCTTGTCAAGATTTCCGGCAAAAACCTCGGAAACGAGCTTTAAGCCATATTCGGTATTTTTGTAAAAGCGTATAGAAGCAGTTTTTATGGGAGGGCATTCAACGATTGTCAATGGGCAGAAAATATCCTGGCCCTTTGTCATTGATGTTTTTTTGTTATCGGCAATTATCGCGTGGGCCATTCCGACCTTGTAGCCGGCAAAGCCAAGCAGCTTAGGTTCCTGTATTCCAGCCCAGGCCCTAATTCTGCCGTATTGCCTTTTGGACCTTTTCCTGGGCGAATACTGCAAACTTCCCTTTCTTGGTCTTCTTACGGTTGACATTTTGCAACGAGATGAGTATCAATACCTCAACAAACTTTGACAAAAAGCCTTTTATATGAAGTTCTTTTGTAGAAATTAAAACTTCGTACTGAAAAGAACTCCTTTTCAGGCTGTTTTTATGTTTAAAATTAATTTAAACACTATTACTGCTAAGAATAAAGGGGTATTTATAAAGCTTACTGTATTTTAGCTTTTGAACCTGTAAAAGAAAAATAATGCTAATATTAAGGAAATTAGAGATATAATAGAGCCTAGGATAAAGCTGTCTGGCAGGTAATAAAAAACAATTTCTTTGTTTTTCTCTGCTTTTGCCCCGATAAGGCCATTGACATCCTTTATATCTCATTTTCCTTTGCTTTGGCATCCTCCTTTTTTGTGAAGAAGCCCTTTCTTGCAGCATAATTCACCGGGTTTTTTATCCTGGAGCATAAATTGTCAGGCCTGCATATTCCCAGCTCGGTATAGTAATTCTGCTGGCTTGCTATCGGCACGTTGCTTTCCCTCTTTGGGCAGTTTGGCGGCAATATTTTCTTTTTGTTCTGCTTGTGGTACCTTAGCTGGCCCACAATGTATACCTCCCTTAAAGGCTCCCTATTCTTTTTGTTCCATTCCCCTAAGAGATTTTCTATTGTATCATATTGCCAGCCTGCAGATGTAAGAAAATTCAGCAGGATGAAAACAGCCCTTTTTTTTCCGTCTTCCATGCCATTCAAAATCAGCTTGATGCACGGCGGGAAAAAATCCTCTTTCAGCGCCGTTTCCGGAATTTCGTATTCTTTTTTTCTTTCTGTCTTTACTTCATCTTCCCTGCTTAAGGCGAAGTCAAAAGCCTGCATTATCAGCTGTTTTGCTTCTCCTGCAGCAACATTCTCCCTGTCTAAAAACCTGAATTTCGATATTTTGGCATTTTTGGGATCTGCATACTCTTTTTTGAAGTCTAAAACATTTTCAGGGCTTATTGGAAGAGAAACAAGTGATGATTTTTCATGAAGTGAGTAGGGCATCCTGTACAAATGCCTTGGAGAGATTAAAACAGTGTCTATGTTCAGGAACGGCTCGACATTTAATAGGCCAATCTTGTCGCCAAACTCGTTTTTCTCGAAATACCTTATCTCATTCTCGCTTTTATTTGTTTTTTTTATTATTTTTGAGAAATCATTTCCCTCGAACTGCATTATCCTTTCACCCAATTGCCTCTTTATCAGCTCCTTTATATAGAGTGCAATCCTTCTCGGCGCATCAGGGAACATCTCCCTTGTTTCCTTATTCGCTATTTTTTTAGGAAACGCCTCAAAAGGCACTGCTATATGAAATCCTTTATTTCCGGAAAATTTGCAGCTGATTGACTTTATGCTGTGGTATTTCAGCGCTTTTATTGTCAGGTCAGCTGCAATCTTTGAATATTCAAAAAAGCCGCAGTCAATGTCAAGAACCAGGTCCCAGCCAATCCTGAGGCTGTCAAGCTCTGATTTTTTTAGATTTGTGCTTAATGACAGCGGGTTTTGCCATAATTCCTCCGATGCATGGAAAGATGTTGCGCCTTTTTTTGCCAGCTCCAGAATATCTTTTGGATAATTCAGCGTGTCAGGCCTGCCGCCAAAATCATCATTGAACCTGGCCACGACTTCCCTGTTTCTTGAATTGTAAATAATCTCTTCCCGTATATCGCTTCTCTTGTAGTGATTCAGGGTGGTATGCAGCGGTATCATTGCATCGAGTAAACCTTTTCGATTTTTAATGATTTTTATTTTCAATAGTGAAAAATTTTAAATAATCATGAAAAAGAGCGATTAATAATGGACATAAAAACAGATATGGAAACTCACTTAAAAAAGCTTGTGGAATCCGATAAAATAATAATTGTTGAGGGCAAAAAAGACAAAGCTGCATTGAAAAAGCTCGGCATTAAGAATATAATAGACCTGGGCAAAAAACCCTTATTCCATGTTGTTGAGGAAGTCGCAAGCAATGGGAAAGAATGTATAATCCTTACTGATATGGACAAGAAGGGAAAGGAGCTTTACGGCAAATTGAATGCGGGCCTGCAGAGATTCGGGGTAAAAGTGGATAACAGCTTCAGGAATTTTCTTTATAAAAACACCAAGCTGAGGCAGATTGAGGGGATTGTTAGCTATATAAATAATAATGAATAATGCCCAATAAAGCAATGACGGCAATATAAATAACTGCCAATGTGGGCAGACTAGAATAGTTGCAATTAAGGAAAAGAAACAATAAAAACAGTGAGTATTTTTTATTTTAATCAATATAACTTCAATATTTCTTAATAAATTAAAAATAAAAAACAATCAAAAAACCAAAAATATATTAATAATAAAATAATTCCAAGCTAAAATGGCATTAATGGCATCAGAAGAAACCTTGCAGTTGGGCGATAAAGCGCCAGATTTCAAATTAAAGGGCATTGACGGAAAAACTTATAATTTAGGCAGCTTCATGGATGCAAAAGCTCTTTTGGTAATTTTCATGTGCAACCACTGCCCTTATGTAAAGGTTAAAATAGAAGAAATCAAAAGATTGCAGGCAAAATATAAAAGCAAAGGCCTTGTTATTGTCGGCATTAACTCCAATGATTCTGTAAATTACCCTGATGATAGTTTTGAGAATATGGTAAAGACTGCAAAGGAAAAAAGCTTTAATTTTTATTATCTTCATGATGAAAGCCAGCAAATAGCAAAGGCCTATGGCGCTGTCTGCACTCCAGACCCTTTTTTATTTGACTCAAAAATGAAATTAGCTTATCATGGAAGATTGGATGATGCTTTAAACCCTGATGCTGTTGCAGCAAAAAAAGAGATGGACGAGATAATTGCAGCATTTCTTGAAGGAAAGAAAATGGATTTCACATTCAGGCCTTCGCAGGGTTGTTCTATAAAGTGGAGAGAGTAAAATTTATTTAGCGAAAGAGAAAATGGCTAATCAATTGACTATGTTTCGGGCTTTAGCGTAGTAGTTATCTCATTGAAAATCTATCAAGTTCTTCTTCTGAAGAGATTCTTGTTGCAATAGAGATTTTATTTCCACAATCATGAAAAGACACATGTAAATGACTTCTATGAAACTTTCTTAATCCTCCACCATTACGAGAAAAATTATGTTTTTCCCCTCTCTGCAATTTTTCGACTTGAGTTTTATAGTCAAATCCTTTTCCTTCATCTTCAAGATAAATGACACTTCCTAATAGTCCATATTTGATGCAAACTTCAATTCTTTTTTCAGGAACATTTTTATTTCCCCACAAACCAGCATTTAAAAATGCATCAGCAAATACTCCCAATACATCATGAATATCAGAATTCCAAACATAATATTGAGCTGCTTGAACATACCATTCCATAATCCTATTAATTTCTCGAACTGTTCTTGGGTCACCAAATACATCATTGGACCTTTGAATATGGGTGAAATTTTCCACTACCATACCCTCTGTCATTCTATCCGCTTCAATTTTTGCTATGTCTTCAAGTATAAATACCATATAGAAAAGGAATCATAATCTATTTATAAATTTTATTAATTGTTACTACCTAATAGTTTATATTAATCGTAAATCACCAAACCTTGATTGTTTTATTGGGATATACCTCATATATTAAGAAATTAGAGAGTTTAACACACATTCCAAAAACATTAACTTTTTAAATAAGAAAAATATACTAATTTTAGGTGGTTTTATGTCAATGAAAAATCAATTAAAAACAGCGATTTTGCTTGCACTATTAACAGCCCTATTGCTCTGGGTAGGCCAGCTTATTGGAGGCTATTCAGGTCTTGTTTTTGCCGGCTTTTTTGCAGTTTTGATGAATTTTGGCGCTTTTTGGTTCTCTGATAAGATTGTATTGATGATGTACCGTGCAAAGGAAGTTACTGAAAAAGACCAGCCAATCCTTTTTAAGATTGTAAGGGATGTTACTCATAAAGCAAATACTCCTATGCCTAAGGTTTATATTATACCTTCTGAAAATGCAAATGCGTTTGCAACAGGAAGAAGCAAGAACCATGCTGCTGTTGCATGCACCCAGGGAATTTTAAATTTATTGAAGGAAGACGAATTGAAAGGAGTTATTGCGCATGAAGTTGCCCATATCCAAAATAAGGATATTTTAATCTCAACAATCGCAGGAACAATAGCGGGAGTCATTTCCTATGTTGCCTTTATGGCAAGATGGGCAGCTATCTTTGGGGGAAGCAGGGATGATGACCGGGGAGGAAATATAATCAGCTTATTGCTTCTTGCCATTGTAACCCCTATTGTAGCAACTTTGATACAGCTTGCAATCTCAAGAAGCCGCGAGTATCTTGCAGATGAAACTGGGGCAAGAATAATCAGAAGCCCGTATGGCTTGGCAAGTGCTTTGGAAAAGCTCGAAAGCGATGCAAAAAAGCATCCGATGAGGTTTGGTAATACAAGCACAGCACATTTGTTTATAACAAATCCTTTTAGGAGCGGAGGTTTTATTAAGTTGTTTCAAACCCACCCTGACATGGCTTCTAGAATTAAAAGACTTAAAAATATGAAGATATAGGCTTTTTCTACCACTGGACGCACAACCACTGGACATTTGCCTGCGTGAGATATATAAACCAGTTAATCCACTGATTATGAAAATATAGCGTATTAGCATTATAAAATCGAAAAGCTTATATAGTCTTTAGAACTATTAATTAATAGTCCTACTGACGAGAGGACATAATGTATTGGAGAGAAATAAGGAAAAGCAGGCATTTTGAGAATTATCATAGAGGAGCCTTAGCATGGAGCGATGTTGTAAGGCTTATTCACATTATAAAAAACAAGAGGAAAAAAGGAAATAAAATTGAGATAGAAGACAGCAGGTTTTATATTTTATGTGAACTTAAAGGCAAAATTTTATATGTTATAAACGTTAAGACTAAATAAGAGAATTCAAAATGCAATGCCCAAAATGCAATGCCAGGATGAGAGAAGTTAAAGTAAAGATTCAGGGTGCAGAAACACTCGCTACTAGCTACCAGTGCGGAAAATGCGGTTATTTTGATTTTGAGGAAAAGTCAATAAATAAGGCCATTAACGAGATTAAGGCAAAAGAATCAGCCTTAAAAATAAAGCAAAAGATAATAAAGCTTTCCCATGGCAGGCTTGGTATGTACATAAACAGGGATGTGGCAAGAAGCTTAAATCTTAAAGGCGGAGAGGAAGTTTATGTTTCTGTCCCAGATAAAAAGCATCTTGTGGTTGGGATAGGGAATTGATTGTGTGAGTAATTTAAAATAAAAAAATAAAAATTAGCCCATATAATCTAGGCGTTGTGGAAAACTTACAGATTGGTTTTCTTGTGACCTCCTGTTTTTCTCCATGTCCTGACCATGTAACCATAACCCATTGACTCGCCGTTTATCTTAAGCTGTTCTTCTGGGTTTAAATCAGGATTAAAACTTTTCAAGTCCTGCTCAAACCCCGGTTCTGGAACAAACCTCAATCCGGCTGGCCTGAAAAACATCCTCGCTACAGCATAAATCACTTGAAGCTGTTGTTCCTCGGAAAATTCATCATCTTTGCCATAGTCATAAAAAACATTTGTGTAATAGCCGCCGACCTTTAGCATCATGCTAGCATTAAAATCCAATTTCTGGTTGGTTGCGGAATGAAACACCTCTTTCAGCTCCTCCCAAGAATCCGGCAATCCTTTGGATGCTGAAATCACATTCAGGATAAATGCAATTTGATCCCGATTCAATTGCACCTGCGGGAAAGTATGCAGAATATTGTCGAAGTAAGGCTTTTCGACGTAATGCCCTGACAAAAATCTTGTCTGAACTGCGTCATCTACAAACAGCTCTATTTTTTCACTCTCACGCAGAAGATCCTTAAATCGATTCTTGCCAGGCGGGTTTTCATATATCCTAGCATCTATGCCATTTTCTCTGAGATTATGTTGAGCGTATCGCAGCATTTCAACGCTTCCATCAATGCCGATAACCTTTTTTACACCTGCCCTATGGATCCTAAGTAGCATTTCACCCGGACCACAACAAAATTCGCCGACAACTGATTTTTTGGTTAATGGCAGGCCTTTCAGAATATTGTCATAGGCTGCTTGGTATTCCGCACTGCGGCTTCTGCCAATCCACCACTGGGCATCATTTTGCCTGTTTCTTTCAGATTCCTGAGTAATCCAGTATATACACTCCGCTAATCCTTTTGGGTCTGTAGGTGACAGCATAAGCACAAGTTTACCTTGACAATTTATAAACTTTGTTAATGATACTACCGCACAATAGAAATTCTAAACCAAATTATAATATCTTCTCAACCCAACAATCTTCCTTCTGTCCAAATCAGCTACTATTAAGCCCCCTTTATTTTTTATTTTCCTGATTATTTTTGACGGGCTGCAAATTACACTGTATTGCGCGCATTCCTTATTGGCAGAATCAACAGAAACAAAATAGCACGAATTCTCAAAAGCCCTTACGTAAGGTATTTGAAGATAGCTTTCAAGCTCCCTCCCATAGTTTTTAATATAGGATGGGCAGAAAATGAGCCATACGCCTTTTTTTGATAAATTTTTTACAAACTCAGGATAAGCAATATCCCAGCAGATTATTATCCCAATTTTTCCGAATTCTGTGTTTATTATTTTGTTGGTTTTTCCTGCTGCAACTTTATTCTCTTCTTTTTTAAATAAATTTACTTTATTGTATCTATACAATAATTTCCCTTTACTGCTTATTAAAAAAGCAGAATTATAGATTTTATTTTTTTCCAATAAATTCGTGCCGAAAATACAATAAATCTTATTTTCCTTGCATTGTTTTTCTACTTTATTAAGATAATTATTAAAATTTATTTTTTTCAATGTTCCTTTATTTTTATTGTGAATCAAGGATGTTTCCGGAAAGCAGACAATTCTGGCTTTTTTCAATGAAGCTTTTTTTATATAGGAAATTATTTTTTTTAGATTATTATCAATGTTGTTTGTTACTTTAATCTGAGCTGCTGCAACCTTCATTTTACTCCAACGTCTGATACTCTTTATTAACTATGTCATTAATCTGCTTTGACTTTTTAGGGCCTATTTTCTCGACCTTTTCAAGCTCTTTTGCATCAGCATTGACAAGGTTTTTTATTGTCTTAAACTCTTTCAGCAAAGGCCTTGCCAAGGCAACTCCAACACCAGGCAAAGCGCTTACAATATATTCCTGCAATTCCTTAATGGACATTGGCTTGCTGCTGCCATGTACGGAAAAGCTTCCAGTTTCCTCCTGCTCCCTCTTTGCTATTAATTGCAATAAAGCAGCAGTGTCCTTGGAGTTTTTTGTAAACAATACTGGAATGCCGTAGCTTACAGCGATTGTCGCAAGCATGCCGCGAATAGCATTTGGATGCACATTCCTTACAGAATAAATGTCCTCAGTTCCCTCGACTATAACCAAAGGCCTTTCAAAATTATTCTTTAAGTTTTTTACCTGCTCAAGCAATCTTCCATCAATGAGGCTGTCAACAAAATCCTGCACTGTCTTGAATTCAACCCCGACCCTCGAGCTTAATAAATAATCAGCATTCAGGCTTTCAAGCTTCAGGTCAATTTCAGAATCGGCAAGCTCCTTAATTATTCCTGAGCCTTTTTCGCGATAATCGGCAAAAATCTTAATCTTTTTTTCATTCAGGAAAGGCGCAATTTTTTCTTCTTTCTTCTCAAAATCAAATTTTATCTTCTTCTTTAAATTCTCAAGATTATTGTACATCTTTTTCTCGTTATGGAAAGCTGCCCACCTATAGGCCTCGTCCCTTGTGTTTTTTGTCATTAAAATTATAACATTGCCTTTTTCATGCCTTCCAGTCCTTCCCCTTCTTTGAATATGCCTTATTGCAGATGGTATAGGCTCGTAGAAAATAACTGCATTTACCTGGGGAATGTCCAATCCCTGCTCGCCGATTGAAGTTGCAACAAGAACATTAAACAAGCCCTGCCTGAAGTCATCAAGTATTTTTTTCTGCTCTTTCTGGCTCAAGCCAGTCTCCCCTTTCTTTAATTGCCCTACAAAAATCTTTGCATTGACATTTTCAATGGAATTCAATTTCTGGACAATGTCCAGTGCATTATCGCGGTACTGGTTAAAGACAATAATTTTTGTATCTTTACCTTCTTTAATCTCCTTTTCAATAATCTTCTGCAATTCAATCAGCTTGGGATGCTCTACCTTTTCTTCATGCAGCCTTTGGACTTTTATCAACGCAGACCTGAAATTCAAGTCCTTGACAACATTTTTTACCGCCTTTACTTTTGTATTCAGGGATTCCTGCTGCATCTTTTCCATGTACTTGAATAAAGGGACTATGCCTTGCGTTTCCAGCAGCTCCAAGCCATGATAAACTTTCATTATCTCGGCAAGCATGGAAATTGCATTCCATAAGACAAAATCCTTTTCCCCTGATGCAGCCCTGCCCCTCAATTGCGCCTGCAATTCCAGCAAATCCGTTTTATTCACATACCTTAAGTCGCTTCTGTGCAGAATGCCCCAATTTTTCAGCTTTTCAATCCTTTCCTTCAAAAAGCCCTGCAGGAATTTCTGCACATCAAGGAATATTGGCGGCAAATCAACTTTTACCCATTCAATGTCTATTTCATGTATGTAAGGCTTTACATCAGGGTCCTTATCAGTCCTTATCTCTATTTCCTCTATAAACAGGTTTTTGCAGACTTCCTGGATTCTTTCAAGATCCGAGCCTGGGGAAGCTGTCAATCCAATAATCCTCGGGTACTTTGATTTTTTATTGTACTGCTTGACAAGCCATGTGTATGAATAGTCTTTAACTGCATTATGCGCCTCATCAGCAATAAGCAAAGAAACATCTTCCAATAAAATCCTGCCGTTAATAACATCATTTTCAATGCATTGCGGCGTTGAGACAGTTATAACTGCATTTTTCCACATCTCCTCTCTTTTTTTTGGTGCTATAGAGCCGGTAAACAATGCAATGCTGTTCTCCTCTATATCGATGCATTCCCTGACTTCATTGTAAATCTGCTCTGCAAGAGGCTTTGTTACAGTAAGAAACAATATTTTTGAATGGGGGTAGGAATTGAGCCTTTGCGCAGCTGCAAGTATTGCAGTTTTTGTCTTTCCCAACCCGGTTGGCAATATCACCAGGCAGTTGCCTCTTGCGCAGGAAGCCATTATGGTTTCCTGGTAAAGCCTTGGAACAAAGTTTTTTATGCCTACCACTTGGCTTAGGGATATTTTTCGATTTAAATAATTTGCCAAATCAGAACAAAGTGTCCCTTAAAATCTTCTTTTCGTAAAGGTAATAGCCGAAAAACGCCCCTAATATGAACAAAATTACAATTACATTCCTGTTGCCATAATAAGCCCCTAAAAGGTATCCTATGAGAAAGCCCACAATGATGAGGTAATATGCGAAGTGCATGTTATGCTTTCTCCAGTACATCAATCTTCCGGCCATCATGCCGCTTACGAAGATGACAATGTAGCTTATAACTGCGCTTGGAGCGGACAAAGAAACAACAATGCCTACAACCATAACTGCAAAGAAGAAGAATTCAGCCCAGCTCCTGAAAAGAAATTCAGCCACCATTTTTATGTGCTCCAATAGCCGCTTTCAAAAAATATGTAGTATAGCAGCCATAAAATAACCGCGATAATGAAAGATGCCAAGACAGCAACCCATACCGCTATGTCGGCATAAAGCAAAACTGCGGCAGCCACGATGCCGGATGCGCCAAATGCGTAAAGCATCCTTGCGCCGAAATACACCTTGCTTCCATCAAGAGGAGGTATTGGCACCATTGAAAATACGGCATACATTATATTGAAAATTATAACCTTTTGTATCAGGGCATTTGAAACAAAGCCGCTTAAAGACTTAAATACAATTGCAAGCAAAATATTTGCAAGCGGCCCGGCAAAAGCTATTAAGCCTAAAGCCCAGTAGTTTATTCCATACCTGAACCATCCTAGGCGATGGCCGGCCAAATGGTGCACTATAAAGCCTCCTGGTATAATAAGCCATGCCCTTCCATTTGTTACAAAAGCCAGGATCAGGGCAATTCCCAAGCCGATTCCCCACATCTGGAATTCATGCCTGTAGCCGGTTGCCAATGCCCAAACCCTTTGCGCTGACAGATGAACAAGGAAGGATAATGCTACAATAAGGATTGCATTGAAAAAGTTAAACAAGCCTGCTTTGAAGTCAAAAACACTGCCAACACCCCACTCCTTAAAGGAAATCACAAAAGAGGTAACCAGTATTGCAATAATAAGGCCTTTAAGCTCAGAGGGAGTAAATTTATAGTACCTCTTTATCTTGTCTGCTAAATCAACTATTTCTCCCATAAACAAATTTTGATGAATATTATATTTAAATATATTGGTTTTGACATATGTATTGCTTGTTAAAAGCCTTTTGAGTTACTAACTTCTCAAAAGTTGCGACAGCAAAATAAAATTCTTACTTTTCAATCAATTCCTAAGGTAGCAGACTATACTTTAGGTAGTTTCTGTCTATCAAACTAGTAGAGTCATAAATACAAAGAATTCATGGGAAAAATATCCTTTTATTTGAACTTAGGTTTTGAGGTCTTTTTATCAAGTATAAAATAAAATTCTTCATTAAAATAGATTATTTCATCTTTATCTTCATAATAAGATACTTTACCAATCAAATCAACAACAGATTTTAATCTTTCAAAATCTCCAATTGCTCTTTGTTTTCTTAAAACTGGTTTAGATTTAACTTCATTTATATCACAACAGAGATACGGCACAGAAATGTTAGTGTTATTAACAAAGATATTAGTAATACCTAAATCAGGTACGTAATACTTGATTAATGTATTCTCATTTATATTTTTTGAATTCAAAGGATATTTCTTCTTAATCTCAAATTTTATTTTTTCTGGAATATAGGAACTACCCCTATCCAAGACCATTTCCTTTTCTTCAATAGGGATGTTCTTTAGAAATCCAAACAGTTGGTCTAAAATACTTGAACTAATATTCTTATCTTTGATTTCTATTACACTCTCTTCAACTATTTTATCAAATTTTGGCAGAACAAATTTTATATGTCTATGAGCAACCCAAATTTCTCTAATTATTAAATAGCAGTTATTCAATATAAAAAAATAATCCAAGATATTATGTTGTCTTTTAAATTCTCCAGTATCAGGATCTCTTGTTGTTACAATAGTATCACAACCATAATTCTTAATGTATAAAGAGACTTTACCATTAATTTTTGTTGGATCTACTACATATTTTTTATTCCTTAAATCTTGTAATTTCTCTATTTTGTTTATGCTTACAAATTTATTAATAAACTCCCAATCAAATGAATCACCAGTATCATAAGGGATAAGAGAATTTCTTGATTTAAGAACTGATTCCCAAGCATCTTTAAGATTTCGATATGGAAATTCTTTATTAAATTCAATTTTAGTGTCAGCAGAAAAAAATATTTTATTGAAAACAGGTTTTATATAAATTACCCGTAAATACCCTCTAAACTTTATATCAGTTTGTGGGATAGATTCCATAAATGGGTTAAATGAATTAGGATATTCTAATTCAATTTTATAATCATCTATTTTCAATTTTGAAAAACTGCCTTTTTCAATAGGTAAATTAATGAGTTTATCTTTGAGCTTAGCTAAAAATTTTGTTTCAAAAAATTTTGAATTATCTGTCCATAAGATAGCACCATTTACTTTTTTATAACCTTGTTTTATCAATAATTTAGTATTTTTTTCTAACTCCGTTTTATTTTTCTTTTCTTCTTTCTCAAGTAATTTTTGTTCAATTTTCTCTTTACATTCCTTGCAGTAAACCTTAGTTTTATCATCCTCAAAGTAATTTTTTTGAAAAAACAACATTCTTTTATTACACAAATTACAATTTACCATTTATGAAGAAGTATGGACTGGGTATAATATAAATTTTGTGAATTGCCAGTTCTGAGATTTACCCCTTACCCATCTAGGAAACTAACTTTCATTCTAAAAAGTAAGAATTTATTGGTTTTAGCCGACACTGAAAGAATATCTGACAGAAGGCTTCTTAATAAGCCTTAAAATCTCGTCCTCATGGCCTGCCCCTACAATTGCAAGAATTTTCTTATCCTCGTTCTTTTCCATCAGGGCTGAAAGATTTTCTGCCATAACAATGTTTCTCTCCTCTATTAAAACCTTATACACATTAGGATAGCGGCTTTTCACCCTGTCAATCAATTTTTTTATGATGTCCTTGCTTGGAACCTTGCTTAGGTCAAAGTCAATCTCTTTTTTCCTTGAAAAAACCGCCTTTAAAATATCAATAAAAAAACGCCATTTTTCCCTCCATGTGAGGGCTTTTGAGAACCTTCTTAAGGTGATTTCAATGTCTTGGTCTATAAAAGCAATTTTTTTGCCGTTTTTTCTTGCGAGCATTACAGCCTTTTTCATCTCAGAGCCAGGAGCAACGCCAACAATCTCCCCAAGCTTTTTTTCAGCCCAGGCCCCAATCAGGGAAAAAATGAATCCTTTAAGCCCAATTTTCCTTATGCTGTAAATGCTCAACCTTCCTTTAGGCTTGTGCATCAGGCTGTAAAGCCTCTTTTTGTCAATCTCCAGGGCAATTATATCGGGCTTTTCACTGTCAAATGCCTCCTCAACCTCTTTCAGGCTTTGCCTTGCTATATGCGATGTGCCAATCAGGGTTAAATTCCTATAGTTCATATGGGAAAGAGGTTTCTCAATATTTTTAAAATCTTTGCAAAAATTAAGACTTTCTCTGTGCAAAAAACGCTGAAGAGTACTTATTATTCAAAGAGTTTATTTATATGCCTAAGCAGTTCTTTATGAGTATTTTTTGATATTCTTGCAACTTTCCTTATAGCCAAATCTTTCAAGAAAGTATGTATCTGCCAGTATTTTATTTTGCTTTTGAATGGCAAGCTTCCTTCTTCGAATCCTTCGATTGGGACACCTTCGCTGTGGGGGCTGCTTGTAATAGCACATCCAATAATATCCTCTCCTTTTTCAGCAAGCACCACCATAGGGCGCTTTTTTGCATTAATCAAATCAGAAAAAGGGAAATTTATCACGACAATGTCTCCTTTAGAGAACTTTGAATCATAATTTTTTTCTGACATTTTTCATTCAAAGTTCTCTTAGAGAATTTTGGCAATAATAATAAAATTTAAAATTTTCTTTAGAGTACATCATCCCACCGCTCATCATAAGGATTTTGCCATGTTTTCTTCAAAGAAGTCTCGCTGAGCAGCATAAGAAGATGCTTTTCACTCATTTTTACCGGCTTGATTGTTATTTTGTCCTTGCCCTCGCTTATCAGGAGCTTCGTGCCTTTGTCTATCTTTAAATCATCCCTCATCTTCTTTGGTATTACAATCTGCCCTTTTTTCCCTACTGTTATAAGTTCAGTCATACTAGTAGGAAAATCCTACAAGTATAAAAATGTTTCGGTTTTACAAAAGTTCAAAGAAGAGAAAGGGGTTCGATAGTAGAATTTCGTAGGGCATCAGGCGAACGATAGTTTTTTATATATCCTTTGCTTTGAAACTTATTATGACACAAGACTTTCAGAAACAGGTTTTAGGCACTCTTGAAGAGATGAAAAGCAGCATAGAAACATTAAGAAAGGATGTAAATTACCTAACAGAATATAT
Organism: Candidatus Woesearchaeota archaeon; assembly: GCA_018303625.1. Classification (GTDB taxonomy): domain Archaea; phylum Nanobdellota; class Nanobdellia; order Woesearchaeales; family GW2011-AR4; genus JAGVXV01. Next base: position 9,647 of record JAGVXV010000015.1, on the reverse strand, counting down.
AGAGGATACAAAACTTACAGATAAAGAGAGAAGACAATTAGATGAAAGCATCTCAAAAATAAAATCAGGCGATACTTCTGATTTTGTCTCTTGGAAAACAGCAAAAAAGGAATTAGGAATGTAAAATGTTCTCGGCTGAATTAAAGAAGCCAGCACTTAAATTTCTCAAATCTATCAAGGACAAATCACTTGTGAAACGACTATCTGACAAGATTGATGAGCTTGAAAAGAATCCTTTTCCGCAGGATATTGAAAGGGTTGAGGGCTATAAAGATATTAAGGTTTTTAGGGTAAGAGTTGGAGATTACAGAATACTCTATTTTGTGGATTATCCTTCTTCAAAGGTTTATATTGAGAAGATTGACAAGAGAAACAGGGTTTATTAGGCATTTTAGGACGAAAAAAGTACAAAAGAAAACTATTTATACAAGCTAAATCTTTTAAACATTATGCGTGATATACTCGGAAATCCAAAAAGAATAGATACCCTTTTTGGAGGGACTTCTAAACCTATGGGTGGAGGTAGAAAATCTATTGGCAAACCATTACGTGACCAAGTATGGTTGAAATATATGGGTAACAAAGCACAGGGAAAATGCTATTGTTGCAGAATCAGACCAATCCATATCACTGACTTTCAAGTAGGCCACAATAAATCTGTTGCTAAAGGTGGAAAAAATAATATTTCTAATTTAAGACCTATTTGTGGACCATGTAATAGGGGTATGGGTACAAAATCTATAGAACGGTATAGAAAAGTACATTTTTCAAAAGGTGGAAAGAAAAAACACACTAAAAAACCTAAAACTAGAAGAAGTCCGAGAAAACCAACTAGCCCGTGGGGTATTCAACCTATCAAATTCCCCAAAATTGGGATTTAATTACCAAGAAACTCTTTTTCTTCTAAGCGGTCTTCTTCTTGCCTTAAAGCTTACCCTACCGCTCGAAGATTTAAAACTTACAGGTCTCTTGGTTTTGGTTCTTTTCGGTCTCGCTAAAAACGACGGCATATTTATTGTTTAACTTTTGCTTTTATAAAAAACTTTTGATTAAAGGCGGTGTGTATGGACGGCAGGGCTGGAGGACGATTTTTATTTTTTAATCGTTAATGGCGCAATTTATCAAAAATCATCAACTTTTACGCATAAAAGCCTACTGCCAGCACAAAAACAATGGGTTTCTTGATAAGTTAATGAATAAAATCATTATTGAACTCCTTTCTCTAATAATTATACCCTCTGAATCTAGAATTATAAACTCAAAAATGGTAAAATACAAAATTTTAAATACTTAAACTATTTCGGTAGTAAAAAACAAGGTGATATTTATGCTTAAGATGAAAAGGGTTTCGGAAACATATGATATGAGGGTCTTTACTGACTCCGGCGAGTATTTTGGAGATGTGGAAGAGTGCATCGTGACCCAGAATAAGGTTTTCGGATGGCGTGTCAGGGCAACAAAGAATTCTTTCCTGAACAAGGTATTGGGAAGCGCAAAAGGCGTTATCGTGCCGCATCAGCTTGTAAAAAGCGTAGGAGATGTCATGATAATAAGCAAGGCTGCAGTGCCATCCTACCCTGAAGAAGAAAAAGAATCCTAAAACCCTAAAATCTTTTTATCGCAGTAAGGGCAGTTCTTTGGGGTTTTTGTTTCCAGGTTTATCCTGAAGGTATACCCGCAGGAAGCACATTTATGCGTCATTCTGCTCGGTCTTTCTTCACTTTCCTCAACAATCTCTTTGCCCTTCTTCAAAACCTTTTCCCCTATTTCCTTATGTATATTCTTGTTTTTAACGCAGTCAGGGCATATCATCAGCTTTTCATCAAAATCAAGCTTCATTGATGACGCAGGCGCCTTATTGCCGCATTTCTTGCACGCAACCATAATATCTTTCATTTTCGCTTGAACTCAAAGTCATCCTTCATTTTAGCGGCATCCGCTATTATCCTGGCTGCGCTTCCCTTCACCATTAAAGAATTCGAGGCGCCGCAGTAAGGGCATGCCCCTATGTCAATATTGCTGGCTCTTTTGAAGTTATACTTGCATTGCTTGCAGAAGTATTCCTTGTAAGGCTCATTTTTTTGTGTTTTTGCCTCAGCAACGTTCTTTGGCTGCTCCTGCTTTTGAGCCGGCTTTCTTTCAAGGCAGCTTCTGCATACAAACCTATTGCTGTTTGGATCCATGCGCATCATATCGACAGCGTACTGGCTGCCGCACTTGTAGCACTTTATCTTTACATCATTGCTTCTTTCGATGCTTCCACCTTTTTATTTTACAGTCAGGCTTTTTATGGCGCCACTATTTAAATATTATGAATTTTAATTTTCTGGCATAAACAATAAAAAATTTAATATAATCTGGAAAACACCTGAGTATTGCACGGCTGTGATCTAATGGCTATGATTCGGGCTTCCCAGCAACTTGCACAGTTGGATGCGGCTTTTCTTAAATCCGCAGAAAAAGCCTGCTATCCGGGTTCGAATCCCGGCAGCCGTATAGCATCTCTATCAAGGTCTGCCTTAAGCTTATGGTGTTTTCTTCAGAAAACTATATAAATCGGGCTGCTTATTCGGCGTTTATGGCGTGGGGTTTTTTTAATGAAGTCGGGAGAAAACTGATACATATAACCATCCTTGTAATTTTATTAATATACGCCGTCCTTAGCAAAACCTATGGCGAGCAGGCAGCTCTGCTTGTTCTTGTCGCTTTGCTTATTTTTTTCTTTGTCCTTGAATATTTCAGGCTGGAATTAAACTGGAAAATTCCTGTTTTTTTGGCTTTTATAAGGCCTAAAGAGCAGCACAGGATGTACGGCGTTATATTCTTTTTGTCAGCAACAATTATATGCCTTGCAGTATTTGATTTCCCGATTGCGCTGGCTGCTTTGCTGATGACGACTTTTGGAGACATGGCAGCAGCTTTAGTTGGGAAAAAATACGGGACAACGCTTATTTTCAGAAACAAGACCTTGGCAGGGCTTATAGCAGAGCTTTTTACCAACATGATTGTAGGGGTTATTATAGGGCTTTTCTTCTCAATAAATATTTACGCTCCAATCCTGATGGCATTTACGGCAACAATAGTCGAGACATCCCTGGACGAGCTGGACGACAACCTTATTGTGCCAATATGCGCGGGCTTTGTCGGCCAGGCAATAGCCTTGCTAGCCTAACCTTGCCTTTAATTCTTCCTCGTTTATCTGCTCAACCATCTCAAACATCGATTTAAGGCCAAGTCCAAGAGAACTCTCATCGCATACCCTGTGGTGTGTATAGGGGAATATCACCCACTTCTTGTCAAGTTTTGAAAATGGATTTATGAAATGGATGCCCAAAAGCCTGTATCCCATTAACTTTTTCCAGCTTTTTACCAAGGCATCTAAATTGCTTTTGTTATTAAGTGTTATTATGGTAAAATGGGCATCTTTGCCTATCTTTTCTAATAACCCGTCAATGTCGCTGATTAAAGGCTTTATAATAAAGAAAACTTCTTTTCCGTCATTATACCTAACAACTAAATCAAAACCGTCTTTGCCTTTCTCTATGCCAGTGATTTTTTTTGCCAGAAGGTCCCTATTCTTAACGGAGTTTGTTGTCCAGTCTAACAGGTAAGAATGAACCTTATCCATAGAATAATTTTGAGATGATTTATTTATATAGTTTACTGAATTCTTTCAACATGCTGATTATTTGAAAGTGCATTATCTTTTAAATCTTCCAGAATCTATCGCTTTTTTCATACTTTCACTGAAAATCGGTTCTGCTTTTTTACTAATTTCTACTCCTTCCTGTATGACCCTATCATCAAGTTTTCCTCTCATTCTTGCATGTTTACTATCATACATTGCTCTGTTATTAAATAGTATTGGGTTAGCCCATCCGTGCAGTTGATCATGAAAAACAAGATCATCAGCCCTAATTCCTGGATCCTCGAAGGGAGCTGCCATAGCTTCTTCTAGCACTCCTTCTGCATTAAACAAGTAATCCACTAAACACAGCATAGAAGTATGATTAGGAGTAGTTGCTTTGAGGTCTGCAAAAAGGTCTACTCCTCTATCTGCAGAAGCTACTGCCCATAAGTATTGAGGAAAATGTGAGTTTGGTCTTATTTTACTATTTCTTAGAAATACTTTCACGGATTCTTCACTTAATATTGGTTCTAATTTTTTTTCGCCAAATAGAGACTTTTTAGCAGCCAATCCTCTATCTCTATATTCTTTTCTTCGATTTCCAACAGCCATTTTGTAAAGCTCCTCCTCAACAGCAACAGCTTGAGAGACTAATATCTTTCCATGTTCACTTCCAATCCACATATCCCTATATAACTCTGCTTTTTGACGTGCAGCTCTCATAGCATAAGAAAACTTCATTACATCAAAACCGCTGCCATAATTTTCATTAATCCAAGGATAATGCCCTGTTTCAGCAATAGAGCTTGCAATAGATGAATTTAACCAGGAGACTACAATCTGTGTATTTGCGAATTTTACGTCATGCTCTTCAACACTCTCAAAAATATTAAAATGGTCTGGCATGCCTTCAAAAAACTGTAAAGCCCGCCCAAATTTACTTTCATAGGCTGGATTATTTTGTGGATTATGCCTTACTACTGCTAAATAAGTTTTTCTAGGATCGGATATACTAGGATTGCAGGGCGTATGAATAGTTACTAATTCCAATCCAGAATTCCTGTTTCTTGCAACATATCTGTCAAAAGCTTCTGCTTCAGGAGTTTTTCTGCTTGTTTGTCCAAAAATTATAGCACCCTTCTTACAGAATGGCAATGTTTGCAGCATTACCTCATAAACAACCTCTGTCGGTACACAAAAACCAACAAAATCCGCATTTTTTACAGCCCATTGGGGTGTGCAAGCTATTTCATAAGGCACTCCTCTTAGAGATTCCTCCAATTCTTTCCTAAAATCCATGCCACTAGCTAACTTCTTATCATAAATACTTACTATCTCTATTTTAGGAGCAAGGGCTTTAGCAATGTAACTGCCCATAATTCCTCCTCCAATAATTGCCAGTCGTGTCATTTTGTTAGAATTGCCCCATCAATTAACGATTATAAATCAAGTTCTTAACCAAAGAATTCTCGAGAATTGTGACAGTTTCTAATACAGGAATCTTGCAATTTTCACTTGATATTAGCAAAGATATATCTGTGCAGCCTAAAATTACAGCTTCAGAGCCCCTATTTTTTAATTTTTTAACAATTTCCATAACAATTTTTTTATCACCTGGATTTTTATTCTTATTAAGAATATTTAGAATCACCTTATTTATTCTAACTTGATCTGTTTTTGTCGGCAATAATAAGTCAATACCGGTGCCACTAAGCCCATTTTCAAACAACTTTTCCTGGATAGTTTTTGATGTTGCTATCAAACCTATTTTCCTAAATTTTTTTTCTTTACACTCATTAACACACTCTTCTATTATACTCAATATAGGTTTCTTGGATATCTTCCTTAGATCATCCAGAAAGAAGTGGACAGTATTGCATGGAATAACAATAAAATCAACTTCCGACTTATTCAGCCTAATAACAGCATTTCTCAGCAAGTCCAGGATCTTTTTGGGATTTCCCCCCTCAATTAATTCTTTTTCAACATCAGGAGAGACGGGAATATTTTCCATCACTAAATCTGGCTGCATATTGGCAATATCCTTAAACTTCTCATTTACATTTAAGCAAAACCTGGAACTAATCTCAGGACCTAGACCTCCAATAATTCCAGCTCTTCTTGAGATTGCTTCAGATACCATGCAATTAGAAACTTTATAACGTTAATATATATTACTGAATAAAATTCAAATAATAACCAAAAAATTTATAAATAATTGAATATTATACAATAATATGAAGCATATAGACCAAAAGTTAATTCCTTTGTTGAAAAATGGCTATTGTGCCCCGAAGATAGCAAGTATTGCGCAAAAGCTTAAGGAGCCTTCAACTACCATACATTTCAACCTGAAAAAGCTCGAGAAAGAAGGCAAAATCAAAGCATACAAAGCAGTATTTGATTATAGAAAAATTGATGAGGGTTTTTGCGCTTTTGTTTTGCTGAAACTTTTACCAAGCGAATATAAAGATCCTGAAAAAATTAGTATGCAACTGGCAAAATATGACGAAGTTGAAAGTGTTGACATTATAACCGGTGATTGGGAGTTAATACTTAAAGTTAGAGTAAAAGATCAGGATGCCTATTATCATTTCATAAAGAACGTTCTTTCCAGAGAGGGCATAGGGAAAACAACAACACTAACATCATTAAAACAAATCAAATCAGAATTTGTTGCTTACTAATCATTCTCAACCCTGGGCGCAAGAATGAAGCTCAGCATGACCTTGTCAAGCGCCTTGTATTCAAGCTTTAGCGGGTAATCCTTGTTGAACCTTATTGTCATCTCATCGGCAATTTTAGAGCCATTTATCATCTTTTTCAGGTATTCAATGCTGTATTTCGCCCTTATCTTTTCATTTCCATCTATATTCACTTTTGTTTCATTATCCTCTTTTATCTCAATTTTTACTTCGCTTAAATCACCTTCAGCATGAACAGTAAACTTTTTTGGCTCTGCAAGGAATGTTACAGATTCCGCAACGACATCCGCATCCTGTATGGCCTCATTGAAAATGCCTGTTGGCATATTTATGCTTACCGGAAATTTCAAGTCAGGAATTTTCTGCTCTTTCTCCTCCAAATCTATCAGCGGCAGGTTAAAAGTCCTTGTTGTTGTGCCTTTCAGCTGTATTTTAAGCTTGTTTTCCTGGCCAAGTTCCAGCGTAATCATATCATTAGAGTTCGCTCTGCGCAATATCTGCTTCAAGTTGCTCAGGTTTATTGCTATCTGGGCATCGTTCTTGACATCATATTCTGTAAAAGTGCTGCTTAAAAGCTTGAAAAGAACCATGGCAACATTCGCAGGGTCCATGGCAACCAGCTCTATGGCGTCCTTAGTAATCTTGAACCTGGCTTCATTAACCAGATCAGAAATTATGGTTATGCTTTCCTTTAGATATTTTGGCTCGGCCAAAGTAAGTTTCATAATTACCCCCCAAACTGAGAAAATGCGCTATATTTATATTTTTTGTGTTTTTATTGAGAGGCGCTGTGAATCTCTTATAATAAACACGCTTTTGCCGGTTTCATAGCCCATTTCCATAGCAAGCGAGGCTAGGGCTTTCTTCATCTCAGCATTTCCATGCGCAGGTATTATGTTCCTTGGCTTCAGCATCCCTATCATTTCCCTCAAATCCTCCCTGGCGGCATGCCCTGACTCATGTATATCCTTAAAGATCCTGATGTGAAGGCTTTTCAGATTTTCCTCAAGGTTTTTCCTGTTTTCTATGTTTGTAGGTGTTGGTATTACTTTGCAGGAAAATATGACATGGTCGTTTTCTCGCAGGGCAAAAGGAAACTCCCTGTTTGCTATTTTCGCCAAAACAGCTTTTGGCTCGCCCTGATGGCCTGTCGCAACAATCAGGTATTTTTCCATCTCATTGCTTATCTTACTCAATTTTCTTTTTATCTGCCTGCTGTACTTTACAAGCTCAACATCTTTTGTAAAGCTGATAATGCCGATGTTTTCGCCTGCCTTGACGTATTTTGACAGCGACCTTCCAAGGAAAAGCATTTTCCTGTTCAGTTTTTTCCCGAAATCTATTATTGACTTCAGCCTTGCCAAATGCGATGAAAATGTAGTTACAATAATTGCATTATTCTTGGAGTCAACGCCCAATAAAATGTCTTTCAGCATCTCCCTTGCAACCATCTCAGAAGGCGTTTTTCTCGCGTCATCAGCGTAAGTGGATTCAACAATCAAAGCCAGGACATTTTCCTTGCCCAATTCTTTAAGCCTTTTGAAATTCGGCTTTTTCCCCAATACCGGGTGCAGGTCAAATTTAAAGTCATTTGCGTAAACCAGGATTCCGTATTTTGTATGCAATGCAACAATGACTGTCTGCGGTATCGAATGGGTTACATGTATAAACTCAATTTTTATCTTATCCGACAGCTTATAAGAGGAATTTGAGTTCAGCACCCTTATCCTGTTTTTTATCTTAATCTTTTCCTCTTTTAATATCTCATTTATGACAGAGACTGTATAGGGCGTCCCTATGACCTGCGCCTTGAAATAACTGGCTAGATAAGGCACGGCGCCAACATGGTCAAGATGAGCATGCCCTATGATTATCGCTTTGACATTGTCTTTCCAGTCTTTTATGGACTCTATGTCCGGGGCTGCATGAGCTTTCATCAGCTGCTTTCCGCTTAGATTGACAATATCCTCATCCTGCGTGAACTTAATGTAATTCTCAAGGTGCAGGCCCAAATCAAGAATTATAACCTCGTTATCGACCTTAACGGCTGTGCAGTTCTTTCCAACCTCGTTATAGCCTCCAACAGCGCAGATTTCAATCATTTTTTGCAGAGAAAAGAATTAATTTATAAACTTTTACTTAACCTCAAGCACAGCGCACCATTCATCCTCGTAAACAGCCTTGTAGTTTTTCCTGTTTTTCACAATATAATTGAAAAGCTGCACATCCTGCTTTAATTTTCCGGAAATCAAATAATCCGGATTATAATCTTCAATGATATAATCAGCATCGCTTTTTAAAGTGCCCTGCAGAATTCCTATGTACCTCTCAAATTCTTCTGCATCGTAAAGATAAGAGTATGTCAAATCTAGGCCGTGGGTGTACCTTAAATCAGAATTTTTGAAAAAAAGGTAAGTGAAAGTGTATGCATTATTGAAAACCAAGGAATTTTTTGAGACATTGTGCATCATCCATTCCGCGCATTTTTCATAATCATATAAAAAAGTGTTATTGGCAATCTCTTCCCTTGCAAGAATGAAATTAACTGATATAATGATGATTAATGACGCCAAAGCAGCCTTTTTCATTAAATCAAGGTATTTTACATCAATATTTCCTGAATAATCCTTAAAAAAGAAAGCTAGTGACAAAATTGCAAATGGAATAAGGTACTCGTGCATCCTTCTTGTTTTTATCGTGTAAATTAAAAAGAACAAAGCCAGGAAAAGATAAAATGCCTTATTTCTGTCAATTTTCTTATTTTTAATTAAAATAAATAATGAGGCAATCAAATAAAACAAAATCAAAATATTGTTTTTTACAAATTCAATAAAAGTCCAGGGCTTCCATTCAACATTGTACAGATTAGACAATAAATTCACTTTGAATACCTGGGCGTATAAGAATGGGATATTTCCCGGAAAATAGGGGTTTATAACCAGCCCCAGCAGGGCCCCTAAAAAAGAATACAATATAATCTTATAATCAAATTTTCTCGAAAAGATTCTCTCAATTATTATGTAAACTAAAACAATAAATAATTGGATTATAAATCCGCTGTAAAGCCAGACAAAAGCAAAAGAGATTATGCCCAAAAACAGGTATTTTCTATTCTGGAGAAAATGAATTGTAAGGATTATTAACGCAATTGCCAATGGGAGCTGCCTCGTTTCCATAAACCTATACATTAAATTTGCAGAAGAAAACAGATAAAGCAAAGCCCAAAAAAATGCATATTTGATATCATTCTTTAATAAAAAGAAATAAAAAACTGTAAAACAAATTGCAGCAAATAAGATTGAAGCTATTTTTGC
>JAGVXV010000038.1 GCA_018303625.1 Candidatus Woesearchaeota archaeon | reverse complement strand
TGCAGGTTAAATTGTGGCTTACTGAAACCAAACTGTAGTTGTGTTCCATCACAACAAGCAATTCCTGATTTCCGGACATGTTAAATGGTACTGTTGAGAAAACTCCATTGCTGCAATTCCAACCCCAGTTCTCGCTTAATTCATTGATTGTGTTTTCTGCAGAAAATTGAGTTACAATCAAAGTGCCATTCTTCTTTATAATGCTTAAATCAGAAGCAATTGCACCAAATATCAGGCTTAGAGTTTCATAATCTGTTGCTGTAAAGCTTGAGCGGCCTGTGAAATTGGCCATCATTGGCTCCATCGTATCTAGATTGACAAGTTACAATCAAACAGCTGTTTTCCTGGCTGTAAATGCAAGGCCCCCATTCAGAATAGTCAATTTGCTTCTTTAAGACTGCTGCTTCCTGATTAATTGAGATGATAAATTCATTGTTTGGCTTGCATTCTGTCGTGTTTCTTAAAAGAGTAATTTCTCCTGTTTTGCACTGGAAATTCCATGTGTTTTGCTGCAAAGAGCAGGCAGTATTTGGGCCTGAGGCATTTAGGCAGGTTGTATAGTTATTGTAATAAACGCAGTTATTGTAAATATTCTGGACTTCATCGTAAAAAGCGGTTTTGCAGGTTTCTGTCTCTTCCAATTTTATGGTAGGGGTTATTTGGTTTATTTTGCTTACAATATTGGTTATTGGGGCTAATTGGCTGAAAACAGCTACAGAAAAAAGAACAGCTGCTACAATAGCCAATAATATAACATTTATTTTTTTCATAGAAATTCACCTCTAAAGTTTTTTAATAAGAAAATATTTGGTAATGGAGAGAAAAAGGTAGGGAAAAATGGTTTAACCAGACCTAACCAGTATCTAATTAAGATTATTTCACCCCCTTAAGTTTAAGGAGTGCCTTAATTAAAAAATATTAAAATATTCACCCCCAGCCTAATTATTGAATATCTACTATTTAAACTTGTGTTACCACTTTGATAAGGATGTCTGTTGCTACCTTTAAAAATTAAAACGTGAGTTTAAACAAACAAAACAAAAATCTTTATAAGCTAATTTAGAGTTCTTAACAGAGGTTTAAATGGTGAATATAGGGGTTATAGGCTGCGGCTACTGGGGTCCTAATCTTGTAAGGAACTTCTCCCAGATTAATGAATGTAATGTCGCATGGTGCTCTGACTTGAGGGAAGAAAGGCTTAACCATATTAAGGGGCTTTACCCAAAAATAAAAACAACAAAAAATTATCTGGACATAATAAAAGACAGGAATGTTGATGCAGTTGCAATCGCAACACCTGTTTCTGTGCATTTTGAGCAGGCAAAGGCTGCGTTGGAAAACAACAAGCATGTTTTGGTTGAAAAGCCCCTGACAAGCAGTTCTGAGCATGCCAAAGAACTGATAAAAATAGCCGAAAAAAACAAAAAAGCGCTCATGGTAGACCATACTTTTGAATATACTTCCGCAGTAGGAAAGATAAAGGAATTAATAGAAAAAGAAGAGCTCGGGAAAATATTCACAATAGACATGATCAGGGTAAATCTCGGGTTGTTCCAGAAAGACATAAATGTTGTGTGGGACTTGGCGCCTCACGACATATCAATACTGCTTTTTCTGATGGGAAAAATGCCCCTAAGCGTGAGGGCAGAAGGAATGGATTTTGTGCAGAAGGGTATAGAAGATGATGTGCATTTGACATTAAAGTTTCCTGAAAATATCATGGCATATATGCACGTAAGCTGGCTTGACCCGTTAAAGATAAGGAAGATGACTATTGTCGGCAATAAAAAGATGCTGGTCTATGATGATACAGAGCAGACAGAAAAGATAAAAGTATATGATAAGGGTGTTGCCCTGGAAAAAAGCAGCCTGCCAAAAGACAGGTATTATGATACATGGGAGGAGTTCAAGCTTGTTTACAGGAGCGGCGATGTTTTAATACCCAAACTTGACAGCAAAGAGCCATTAAATGCCATGTGCGGCCATTTTATAGACTGCATCAAGAATGGGAAAAAGCCTGTAAGCGACGGCTATTCAGGGCTAAGAGTCATACAGGTCATAGAGGCTATGCAGAAGTCGCTTAAAAGCAAAGGCAGAGAGATATTTCTGCAAAGGAAACCTATTTAAATTAATTTGAGTAACCGGAAAAAATGGAAAAGCAAATTATAAACAATGCCAAGCTTGGAAAAAACGTGAAGATATACAATTTTGTGAATATTTACGGCTGCGAAATAGGTGATAACACCAAGATAGGAAGCTTTGTGGAGATAAGGGAAAGCGTAAAAATAGGAAAAAACTGCAAAATACAGGCATTTGCATTCCTGCCGCAGGGCGTTATCCTGGAAGATGAGGTTTTTGTAGGACCGCATGCCTGCTTCACTAATGACAAGATACCAAGGGCGACTGTAAAGGGGAAATTAAAGGAGATAGGCAAGGACTGGAAGCCGGAAACAACTATTGTCAGGAAAGGGGCTTCCATTGGGGCAAACGCGACCATACTTGGCGGAATTACAATCGGGGAAAATTCCATTGTAGGGGCCGGCTCTGTTGTAACAAAGGACGTTCCTGATAATGTTATTGTTGCAGGAAATCCTGCAAAAGTGATAGGAAAGGTAAAAGAATAGCAAAATGATAAAATTCGTTGATCTGGCCGCACAATACAGTTTAATAAAAGAAGACATAAACAAAGCAATAAATGATGTTCTTAAATCTACGGGCTTTGTTTTAGGCCAGAATGTAAGGGAATTTGAGAAGGAATTTGCATCTTTCTGCGGGGCAAAATATGCTGTCGGGATAAATTCGGGGACATCGGCTTTGCACGTGGCATTATTGGCAAAAGGCATTGGAAAGAATGATGAGGTTATAACAGCGCCAAATACGTTTATAGCGACCTGCGCTGCAATATCCTACACGGGCGCAACCCCGAAATTTGTTGATATAGATCCTGAAACATACAATATTGACGCTAAAAAGCTTGAAGACGCAATAACCAAAAAGACAAAGGCGATTATTCCCGTGCACCTTTACGGCCAGCCCGCCAATATGAAAGAAATCAATGAGGTAGCGGAAAAGCACAATTTAATTGTAATTGAGGATGCGTGCCAGGCCCATGGCGCGGAGCATTACGGCAAAAGAGTTCCTGTATCGGATATTGGATGCTTCAGCTTTTATCCTGGAAAGAATCTGGGGGCTTATGGTGAAGGCGGCGCAGTTGTTGGCAATGACGAGGAGTTTATAGAATTGATAAGGATTTACAGGGACCATGGGCAGGTAAAAAAGAACATACATAAGTACATTGGCTATAATTACAGGCTTGAGGAAATACAGGCTGCAATTTTAAGAGTCAAGCTAAGGCATCTGGGCAGATGGAACGATATGAGAAGGAAAAATGCCTTAATTTACAATGAATTGCTTGAAGACTGCGATGTTGCAACGCCTGCAGAGAAGGATTATAACAAGCATGTTTACCATTTGTATGTCATAAGGGCAAAAAACAGGCAGAAGCTTATCGAGCATCTGGCTTCAAAAGAAATACAAACAGGGATTCATTATCCGACGCCAGTACACCTTCAGGAGGCTTACAGGCATCTGGACTATAAGAAAGGCAGCTTCCCTTTTGCAGAGAAATACGCTGATGAGATACTTTCCCTGCCAATGTTTCCGGAACTTACTGAAAAGCAGATAGAGGGCATAACAATCAACATAAAAGATTTCTTAAAAGCAGGTAAATAAAAACAGCTAAGAGATTAAGATGCCATTTGCATCAGAAGGCACGTTATACATGACTGTTTTTTTTCCTATTAGCCTGTAGGGTACATCAATATAATTTTTTTTGTCGAGAGTAAATTCTATTTTATTGATTTTTTTACTTATATTCTGGATTAATGTCACTTCAGTGGAAAAGAACTTGGGCAATTGATTTTCAATTTCCATTAAAAATGCGCTTCCGTGCTTTTCTGGCCTGCCTACAAACATGCTTTCCCTGGCCTTGTAGTATTTTATTATCTCATCTGAATCTGCAAACCAGACATCATCGTGTTTTTCAAAAAATTTGAACATCTCGCTAACATACTGGGGGCATTCAACGCCATATTCCGGGACATGGCCGGAAATCAGCATGTAATCGCAGCCGTTTTTGCGCCTTTCGTAAAATTCTTCCTTTATACTGCCGCAGTTATTCTCATCAAAAAACTCCCCTATGCTGATGCCCCAGAAAAGCCTTGTCGGAAGGAAAAAGTCCAATGGCGCATTTGGAATCGGCCATTCCCTTATCCACTGCAGGCATTTAGAGGCTGAAAAGGCAGCCTTTTCCATGGTTCCTTTTTCAGTAGCCAGGCCGTATGGAGCGGTGTAGGAAAAAACATGCGATAACGGGATTTTATAATTCCAGTTTTCAGCCCAGATTTTTTCTGATTTTTTGATTTCCCCGATTATTCTGCCAGCATTGAGCCTGTAGATTTTGGGATGCGTATTTGTATGCGGCAAGTATGAAAGATTTTCATTCCTGAATTTTTTCCTTAACGGCTTTCCAACACCCAAAAAGCAGAGCAAAGTGCTCGATAATGTCGAGAGCAAATGGTATTTTTTCAAATAAAATAATTTATCTCCAATATAGCAAAAGCGGTGGTAATTTATGCCCAAGGTTCTTGTAGCTATCGCAATTTGAACCCATTTCGGCATTTTTCCTTCTGCCCTGTATAGGTAGTCATTTATTTTTGCATCATCAGTAATGGCATTAAATGCAATTTTTTTGTTGCCATTCCACCTCGTTATATAGGCATTTGAAACTTGCTCAGAGCTTAGGTGCAATATGCTCTGAATCTTGGGCTGGTAGGAAAAAATGCCTGCTATTTTTTTGATATCTTTTTTCGATGTATCAAAATACATCCCTATTTTCCAGTAGCCTCTTAATGAATGCGATGGAAAGTATCCTTGGGGCTTTCCCGTACTCTCTTTTTCATCTGCCCAGTAAGGCTTTTTCTGCTCAGACAAAGAATGCCAGCTTGGCCCGAAAAAATCCCTCCCTTTTTCTATATGAATCCCATCATTCGGCAAAGCCAGATAAGGGCACATGGCTAAAAATGCGTTTTTATTTGCAAAAAATGCGTAATATGGGTGCTTTAACGTCGTTATCTCACTTTCACCCATCTTATTTGCACAGAGGGTATTTGCAGACAATTTTTCCTTGAAATTCTCCAGCCTGTACCAAATCTGGGGGTTTAGAAATTCGGCCCTGTTTCCGTCTAAGTCAGTTGCCTCGTCATATTTAAGCTCTATCTCAGCTTTTGCAATTATATTTTTTCCGTCAGAGCTCCAAAAATAATATGTAATTTCCACGGGCAAAAAGCCCTCTTTGGCGCATTTATCGCCAAGAACCGCCATTGAGCCGCTTATTTTAAGTATTTTAATTATGCTGGAATCTGAAATGATGTCAAATTCCGCATTCTCCATATTTTTCTGGAAAAAGAAGTTTCCTCCAGAGTTTACTAATTGCAAAGGCCCGTATTCTTTCTTGTTGATTTTTATTTTTTCTATAGAATAGCCGCTTTTTTCGAATGAGATGGATATGTCTTTTGTCGAGATGGAAAGGCGGGAATCATCATTTATTTTGATATTTTCCTCGGGGCTTGCGTATTTGCCCTGTTTCTTGGAGAGATTATAAGCAATCTTTATATATTTTACATTATTTCTGTTTAAGATTATGCATATATGGTTCTTGTTTATTTTGCTGGAGTAATTTAGTTTTTGTCTGTAATTCTTTTTGTCTATTAAATCAAACAATAATTTTTTATTTGCGTTATCAACAACCTTTATGCTTCCGAAATCTATATCTTCCGGGAATTTCAATTCATCAAAACTTATCAATAATAAGGAATTTTTAATTGCAGGGTAAACATTCAGTATTATGCTTTCCTTTTTCATTTTATTTTTTGCATCAGCTCGTTGAATTTTTTCCCTATCAGTTCCCAGGAGTAGTTTTGCCTTACATATTTTTGGCCATTTATTGCCAGATTCTTCCTTAATTTTTCATTTGACAGCAATTTTATTATGACCTCTGCCAGCTGCCTTGGATCTTTCTGCTTCACAAGAATCCCTGTCCGGTTGTGCTTTATTATGTCCGGGATTCCTCCTACATCGCTGCCTATCACGCATGTTCCTGAGGCCAGGGCCTCAAGGAAAACTACCCCAAGCCCTTCTGTGTCGCCGCTTTTTGTCACTATGGACGGCCCTACAAAAAGGTCTGCAGTAGCGTAGAATTGAGGAAGGTATTTATTCTCTATTTTGCCTGTGAAGATTATATTATCATTAAGGTTCAGTTTTTTTGTGAGTGATTCGAGATTGGATTTTTCCGGGCCGTCTCCGACTACAACAAGCTTTGCTGCCGGGAACTTTTTTACCACCTCGCCCATTGCGTTTATCAGGTAGCTTATGCCTTTTTTCTCGACAAGCCTGCCGACAGAAAGTATAAAGCTGCCTTTTAGTGAAAGCTTTTTCCTCAAGCTTGGATTATTGTTTTTTTGGCTAAAAAGGCCCAGGTCAACACCCATAGGTATTACCTGTATCTCTTTGCCTTTCAAGATTTTTTTGAGCTCGTTCTTTGTAAAGGTGCTGTTAGCTGTGCAGAAATCAGAATTCCTTATAGCCAAATAAGAGAGAAACCTGAAAAATTTCGACTTTAGCGGAAAAATATCTCCGGCGTGCGCTGTCACGATGTATCTCGTCTTGAACAGTTTTTTGCATAGATAAGCCAGAAATCCCTGCGGCACTGTCCAGTGGGCATGTATTACATCAATCTTCTCCTTCCTTATCAGTCTCGCCATGCTGAGAAATTCAAAAGCGACGAGCAATGGGAGCTGAAACACTGCAATCCTGTATTTTTTCAGGTTTCCGAAAATCCCTCCTTCATAGCAAAGCTTTTGCAGCTTGTATGGGATAAAATAGCTGAACCTGCGGATTTTTACATTGTCAATAACTTCGTATTTTTTTGCCCTATGAAAATGAGGGGCTAGTGCAGTGACCTTATGGCCGTAGCCGCTTAACAGCCTGCTCAGCACAAAGACAAAATTAGGCTCTGTATCATTCTTCCACCTGGGAAAGGTTGTTGCTACAACGAGGATATTGCCTTTTTTCATAGGCTGAGAAAACATCCGCCAGTTTAAAAATATTGTTAAAATGCCTTTTATTTAAAAAACAAATGTTTAAATAATTACTAAGAAACTTCAGGGGCATGAATGGCGTAAGGAAGATAGCAATAAATACCATAAGTTTGGGCATATCCGAAATAGTTACGAAAATTTCCCAGTTTCTCATTTTCGTATTTATCGCGCGCATATTGGGGGCTTCCATATTCGGCAGGTTCAATTTTGCCTATGCATTTTCCATTATAGCCGTGCTATTCATGGACATGGGCATAAATTATATGCTCATAAGGGACATGGCAAAAAACAGGAGCCTTGTGAGCAAGTACCTTGTAAATTCTTTCGCAATAAAAATTGCGTTGTCTATAATCACATTTATCATAGCATTCTTAATCCTTAATGCGGCAGACTACCAGAAAGAAACGAGAGTACTGGTTTACATTCTTGTGCTTTTTGCATTCCTGAAGTCATTTACCGAGCTGCTGTTTTCCGTTTTCAAGGCTTATGAGGCGATGCATTACGAGGCAATTCTTAAAATTTTAAGGATGCTGGCTGCCTTGGCCTTCGGCTTGTTGGCCATCAGCCTCTACAAGGATATAATATTATTGTCGGTTATCTTCCTGGCCATAGAGGCTGTTATTTTCATCCTGAGCTTTTTCATTATCCTTTCAAAATTTGAAAAAATAAGGCTTTCTTTTGACTATGAATTCTCAAAAAAAATTTTCAGGAGTGCAGTCCCGTTCAGCCTCTCCATGATTTTTGCGAGCATATACTTTTACATTGACAGCATTATGCTCTCGCTTATGAAGGGCGACAGCGCTGTCGGCATATACAGCGCGGCCTATAACATAACACTGGCAATATTATTCATACCAGGAATGTATGTATTTGCCATCTATCCTGTCCTGTCAAAAAATTTTGACAAATTCAGGGACAAGGTTGTGCTGATATACGAAAGGTCGTTCAAGTATATGTACATAATAGGGCTCCCGATAAGCATCGGATTTTATGTCCTGGCAAGGAATATAATACTTTTTGTGTATGGAAAAGAGTTTTTTCCCTCAGTAATCGTTTTGAAGCTTGTATCATGGTTTGTATTTGTCAAGTTCGTAAGCTTCATAACAGGGATAATGCTTTCTGTGCATATGCAGCGTTTAAGAACTCTGGCGCAGGGCATAACAGCAATACTGAATTTAGCCCTTAACTTACTGCTCATACCAAAATACAGCTATATCGGGGCGGGAATAGCGACACTTATCAGCGAGTTTGTCTTATTTGCGCTAACATTTATTTTTGTCTCAAAGCGCATCCATGCCTTCAATGTGCTTAAGATTCTGTACAAGCCGCTAATAGCGGCAATATTGATGACAATAGTCATAGTTTTTCTGAAGCTGAACATGTTTTTGCTGATAATAATTGGGGCTTTTGTGTATTTTGCGGCCCTGTTTTTGCTCAGGACATTTGATGAAAAAGACTATTCATTGGTGAGGAGGCTGGCAAGGCAGCAATAGCATGGACAAAATAAAATTTTATGCGGACAAAGGGCCTTTTATACTGGAAGGCATAAAGAACGGGAGCATAAGCAAGGATATTGCTATAAATTTCCTGCAGGAGGAGCTGCACGAGATACTCTATTCCTATGTCAATGGCGGATTTTCAAAAAAAGGCTTTATTTTTTACCCGCTAATAAAAGACCTGTCTGAGGCAAATACAAAAAAAATCTGGAACCTTAAAACAGTTGCAGGATTTCTGCATCAAAATAGCTGCGATTTCACCAACTCATTGGAACTGTACGGGAAAAAAAAGCCTGATAGAAACAATGCCCAATTTTTCATATCAAGCCTGTATAGGGATTTCTCTAAGATAAAAAAAACATGGGTAAAAAGCAGAAAAATAAAATGCCAGAAATTTGATTTTTCACAATACAGCAAAAGTGATATGGAATATTTGCAGCCTGTGGCAGAGCTTAAAAAATTTGCCGCAGAAGAATTAAAAGGGCTTTTGGTTGATTTTCACATACATGGCAGCATAGCAACCAAAGATTACATCAAGGGCTGGAGCGACCTTGACACTTTTATTATAATAAAAAAAGAGGCTATAGATAATCCTGAATCCCTGGTAAAGCTAAGGAATCTTCTCTACAATTCAAAAATATATTTTTACAGGATAGACCCTTTGCAGCACCATGGCCATATGGCAACAACAGAATATGATATGGATTACTACTGCCAGGCTTTTTTCCCCACGGTTTTGTTTAAATACTCCAAGTCTATCTTCGGAAATAAATCCTTGAATTTGAGAATCAGGCAGTGCAAAGCCGAAAACATAAGCCGCTTTTGCTTTTTTGTGGATTACTTCAAGAGCCTGCATTTAAGCGGAAAATACAGCATGGGCAGCTATGAGCTGAAGAATTTTCTTCATGCGGTGACACTTTTCCCAACTATGTACCTGCAGGCAAAAAACATACACGTCTATAAGAAATTCTCCTTCGCCAAAGCGAGAAAAGATTTCAATAAAAACGGATGGGAGCCTATAGACGCTGTTACTGCCATAAGGGAAAGATGGAAAACCCCGAACAATTTTCCTTTTGTTGATGCGGGTGCAAATATAAACCCGCTGCTTGCATACCAGATAAACTCGAGATACTGGGATTTGTTCAACGGGATTGGCAGATTAAACAATATTGATGCTAAAAGCCTTGTGGAAAAGATGGATTTACTGGCCAGAAATGCAGCAGCCAGGATAAATTTTCAATAAAGCTTTTTTGATATGCCTCTAAAGAAAAACAGCACCCTGCGGAAAGTCGAGTTGTTTGTCACAATGACAAAAAGCAGTATAAGCTTGTTCTTGAGGCCTTTTTCAGTCTTGTAGCCAAGAGGAAAAAAGCAGGGGTAATGCGAATGCTTAAGACTGTTTGCAAGCTCTACCTGTTCATTCAGATTCTCAATTCTTTTTTTCATTGTCGGATTTATATTGTCCCGGAAGCACCTTACATTCAGTCTTCTTCTTATATAGCTGCTGAGCCTTCCATTGGCACTTGAATAGCAGCACAACTGCCTCAAAAAGCTCATCGGCAATATTGAGTAAAAGTTTTTATATGCTAAAAAATGGTTTACCATCTGGTCTATCGAATGGTCCATACCCCAATTCCTTACAAAAGATATCCTGTTTTTGTTGCCTTTGAATAAAATAGTGTCTTTACCTGCATCTATGTTTTTGCCCTTGCTTTTTGATAAAAAAATGTCAACTTCTTTTACAAAATCCGTGGATATGTAGACTGCTTCCTTTAGTAATTCCAAAAGCATGCTTTCCCTCAAATTCTTATCCATGCCAAACCAGTCTTTCCTCAATGAATCAACTCTTGCTGAGAAATCCCTCCAGCCCTGCTTCTCTTTCCCCGAAATGCCTTTAAACATATTGAAGGTATGCTTCAGGGCATTAAGCCTCAGCAGCACCATCCTTATGTTGATCTTTTTTGAAAGGAGTATGTAAAGATAATCAACTGGAAAGTGCCTCAGGATAGTATCCACTATAAGGTATGTTTTTATTTTTTTGATCTCATCCTTGGAAGGCTCGTGGAAGGCAATATCCCCGCCATATACCTTTATATATTTTGAATCGGGGTAGATGTATTTTATGCCCTTCATGATGCTTTCATTGAAAATCAGGAAAGGGTGAAAGATTAGGTATTTTGAATCCTTGTCAACATGGTGCTTATTAAGAAGCGCAGGCAGTTTGCAACTTTCTTCCAGTACAAATATAAGGTCTATATCTGATATGCCCGGAGCCTTTACTTCGCCAAAATGATATATGGATACAATTTCCTTGTATTTTTCCGCTTTCTTTTTTATTTTATCGAGTATGTTTTCATAATCCTTCAATGCGTACTTGACAGGATAGCCATAGAAAGATAGGTCTTCTTTTTTCAGGTTCCTGATATATGCATTTTTAAGTTTCATGCTAGCTCAAAAGAAATTACCTGTATCTTATTGGATTCCTCTTTTTCATCTCAGCATACAAGTAGCTGAATTCGTCGCCGGTTATTTCCTTATGGTTCATCTTTTGCAGGATGATGCCGAAATTATAAGGCCCCGTTTCAACCCTGAAGTAATCTATTACTTTAAACCCTAAAAACTGGAAATATGTTTCATGCAGGCTGCTTATGTAAGAGCCGTGGCAATGGACGCTGAAACCGCCTTTTTTTGTAAGGTTTGAAAATATGGCGTAAAGCTCCATGCACCTGTAGGAGTTTGAGTGCTTGTCATCCTCGATGCTGCTGCTGTCATGCAACAGATTATTTGAGAAGGTTATATCGAATTTCCTGCTTATTTTCGAGCTAAAATTTTGGAGGTTTAGGATATTTTCATTGTCTCTTACTACCAGACTGGATGTTTTTGCTCCCATCCTATTTAAAAAATCCGGATGGCTGCCTTTTGCGTCTGCAGGCATTATCTCAAGCAAATCCATGCCGGGAAAGGCGTTAATGCCTGAGAGCACTTTCCTGAATTCGCTGACTTTTGAGTCCTCAATCTCAAATATGTTTCTGGCTAGGTTGAATTCAACAAATGGCTCTATAATGCTGAAGAATTCATTGATATTGCCCCTGACAAGAAAAGAGCAGTTTATGATGTTGAACAGCAGAGGATCGTAGCCGGAATCAAGTATTTTCGGGAACCTGTCTTTTTCAAACAGGACTATGCCGCTTCTTATTTTTTCATGGAAAATCTGCACTTTGCTGTTTATTGTATCGTCAATTCCTTTCCTGATATCAACTTCCATAAGCTGTGGGTAATAAACTTGTTTTATAAAGCTTTGCTCGACATCAAGACAGCATATAAAATTTAAATTCCACTGCTATTTTTTCACAGAAAAATTTATAAATAAGGCTAGGATATAGAGATTTAAATTAGCTTAGGAGCGTATAAAAGGGGAATGAAATAATGGACATCACATTGATAAGCGTGGATAATGATGTTGCCCATCACGGCTTAAGATCAATATCCTCGCTTTTAAAAAGCCATGGCCACAATGTCAAGCTTATTTTTTTGACAACAGGCAATGAAATGACTGACGGGAATATCCTTTCTTCCGCACTTTACCCTGAAAGCGTCATTAACCAAGTCAAGGAATTAACCAAAGATTCTGACATTGTCGGCGTAACTTCCATGGCCCTGACAGCAGAAAGGGCAAAAGAGATATTCTCGCACTTAAAGGGCAAGATTCTTCTTTGGGGAGGGGCTTATCCTACTATGAACCCGGATATATGCATCCAGGATGTTGATTATGTATTCAGGGGCGAAAGCGAATTTGCGCTTCTGGAGTTTGTCCAGTGCATTGAGCAGGGCAAGGACCTTTCCGGCATTAAAAACCTGTGGCTAAGAAAAAATGGGGTTGTTATTAGGAATGAGCTGAGGCCGTTAAACAACGACCTTGACGCTTTGCCTATACCTGACTACAACATGAAGGACCATTATGTTTTGATTGAGGGGCATATAGTGAATATGAAAGAGGAATATTTTTTTGAAAAATACAAGGAAAACCTTCTGTTGGTTTACACGCAGCGCGGATGCCCTTACACATGCTCCTTTTGCAGCAACCACACATTCAACGAGCTGTACGACGGGAAATTCAGGATAGTGAGGAAAAAAAGCATAAGGTATGTCATAAACGAGCTTTTAGAGATAAAAAAGCATCTGCCGTCTATGAATAAAATATGGTTCACTGACGACTGCTTTCTTATGAGGAGCAGGGAAGACCTGATTCTTTTCAATGAATTGTACAAAAAGCACATAAACCTGCCTTTCAGGTGCTACGGCATTGCAAAGCATATTATTGAGGATAAACTGGGGCTTTTGGTTGACGCCGGCCTAAAGGAGATTTTGGTTGGCGTGCAGTCTGGAAGCAGAAGAACCCTCCAGTATTACAACAGGCCAATATTCAAGGAGGATATTCTGAAAGCTTCAAAGGTGATTAATAAATTCAAAGACAAGCTGATGCCAAGGTACGAACTGATATACTCAAATCCTTATGAGGAAAAAGACGACTTGCTGGAAACAATCGACCTGGCAAGGAAGCTGCCAGAGCCTTTCAGGCTGGATGCTTACAACCTTGTTTTCTTTCCCGGGATAGCTTTGTACAACAAGGCAAAGGAAGAAGGGGTAATCAAAAACGAGGAAGATGCGGGCTACGACTCAGATTATTTTAATGCCAATTACCATATAAGGAAGCGCACAAACGTTTACCTCAACAACTTAATTTTCTGGATTTCCGGCATACATACAAGGTGGAAAAGCGGAAAAATACCAAAGCCGCTCCTAAAGCTTTTAGTGAAAGATTCCACGATAAGCTTTTTCGAGAGATACAGGAAGTTTCCATTGTTTTTAACCTATGTCTATACATTGCCTGGAAATGTCAAGCTCAGGATTTACAACAGCTTCAGCATGAAAAACAAAGTCAGATTAAAGAACCTGTTAAGGGTTGCTTATGCATGATTTCTAGTTTAGGATTTTGCATTTATTTTAGAGTTTTTCCATTATTTGCTTTAATTTTTAAGATTAAATAAAAATAATTTTTGGGAATAGATTGATTCACGCTCTTAATGTTTTTCTAATGTTCCCCACCCCCTTGTGATTCTTTTGGCCATAGAACGGTGCAGGGAAAGCTAATATTAACGCTGCATCGCCTTATAAAAGAAAAATTTATATACCGCAGCCAATACTTAACAATAGTGAATTTAGATGAAAGTGCTGCTTGTGCATCCGCCTAATATTGGCAGGTATCTTGTTGCTA
>JAGVXV010000037.1 GCA_018303625.1 Candidatus Woesearchaeota archaeon | reverse complement strand
ATGTTTTTTATGTAATCATTTAATAATTTTGCATCCTTTATCAGTTCCCAGAAAGCCAGCTTATCCGCTAATTGAAAATTGTCCTCATTTTCCATAAGGAACTGGCCCTCGATAAAGGTTTTTGCCTCATTAATCTCCTTTGCATTTATCTTTTTCAGTTTTTTAAATTCCTCGAGGATGATGCTTTTTATCTGATTTATGTTCTTTTTGTCCGTGTTAAGGTAGATTGCAAAATGCCCGTAATCAACAGAGGCTTCGTGGTTAACGCCAACTTCGTAGGCCAGCCCGCGCTTGTTCCTTATCTCATCAAAAATCCATCCTGACTGGCCCCTGCCAAGAATCCCCAGTATAAGGTCAAGGGTATAGCTCTCTTTGCTTAATCTGGGAAAGGTCTTATACCCAAAAACCATGTATGAATTAATCAGCTTTTTCCTTAAAACGGAAATTTTGCGCTTATTGGCAAACTCAAAAGTTTTTTTGTATTTCGGGGCTTTTTTATATTTAAAATTTTTAAACGATTCTTCAATTTTCAGTTTCAGGCTCCTTACATTTCCGACGACAGATATGATAAGGTTATTCGGAACATAGTACTTATTGTAATAGCTTAGGATATCCTTCCTGGAGATTTTCCCGACAGTCTGAATGGAGCCGTAAGCGGGGTTTTTTGCAGGATGCCTTGAGAAAAGGTTTTTGTTGAAGAATATCCACTGCAAAAACCTCGGCTGGTCGTTGACCATGTCTATTTCCTTTAGGATAACCTTTCTTTCCTTCTCTATGGTCTTTGCGTCAAAAACGGAATTCTGCATAATATCAGATAAAACATCCAAAGCGGCATCGAAATGCTTTCCGAGTATCTTTACAAAAAACACTGTCCTGTCAGTTGTTGTATAGGCATTCATTTCGCCGCCAAGCTTCTCAATTTCGTTTGAAATGTCCCTGCTGTTTTTCCTTTTCATTGTGCCTTCAAAGAGCATGTGCTCTATGAAATGCGAAATTCCGTAGACATCTTTGTTTTCGTAATTTGAGCCTGCTTTCACAAGAATCGCTACAGAAACAGACTTTGCCGGCTTTTTTTCGTAAATTAATGTCAAGCCGTTACTTAACTGGTACCTTCTCATTTCAAAAGGAATAATTTAAATATTATTTAATTCTTTTGCTCTGCATGAAGATTGAGGAATTCCGGAGCATACTGAAAAGCAAAAAAGCTGATTTCGCCTTGTTCTACAGCTTGGATTCTTCGTCTTACAGCCCAAATCTGCTGTATTTTACAGGCTATAGCGGCCTGGGAGTATTGGCAATACCCCCCGGGAAAAAGCCGTTCCTTATTGCCCCGGCAATGGAATATGAAAAGGCTAAGAGCTGCTTTAAAAACACCTTCAGCAGCGAAAAAAAGAGATTATTTGAGGTTTTAAGGCTGAAGCTGAAAAAAAACAGGATTAAAGCAAAAAAAATTGCCTTGGACAAGGGCTTTGTAACATTGAACTTTAACAGGATATTGAAAAAGAACCTCAGGAATTTTAAAAGTGCTGATATAAGCGCGGAATGCCTGAAGCTAAGGGAAATAAAGACAGCCGTTGAGATAAAAAATATAAAAAAAGCCTGCAGTATAGCAGACAATATTTTCTCAGATCTTGTTAATGATTTTAAGAATTTCAAAACTGAAAGCGAAGCTGCTGCTTTTCTTGAATATGAGTCAAAAAAATTGGGCTGTGATGTTTCATTTCCGCCTATAGTTGCCTCAGGAAGCAATAGCTCAATGCCCCATTACGGCCCAAAAAATATCCAGTTCAAAAAAGGGTTTTGTGTTGTAGATTTCGGCGTCAGATACAAGGATTACTGCTCTGACATGACAAGAACGTTGTATATAGGAAAACCGAACAAAAAAGAGAAAGGGCTCTACAATTTTTTATTAAATACGCAAAATAAGATTATTGAAGACATAAAGGTAAATGACAAATGCGGCAATATCTACAATAACTGCACAAAATTGCTTGGGAGATACGAAAAATACTTTACCCATGGCCTGGGGCATGGTGTGGGCATAGAAATCCATGAAATGCCTAATCTGACTTTGAATTCAAAAGACAAAATACAAAAAAACGCGGTTTTTACAATAGAGCCTGGGATTTATTTTCAGAAAAAGCTCGGCATAAGGATTGAGGATACAGTATTGATGAATAATAATCCCATCATACTCACAAAAGCACCAAAAAATTTTACAGTAATCAGCCGATACCGCAAGATTTATTAAATCAGTCTTTTCTGCCGCTTACTATGGAGTACAACGAGAAAGAGTTTTTGAACGCTGTTGAAGAGTATAAAAAAAACATTAAAGACTCCAAAGGCAAGTCATTCCATATAGTTTTTGATATAGGCAATGAGAAGGCATTTTATTCTATAGCGCCTTTGTCAAGGGCAATCCACGAGCTTGGCGGCGACATCGGCGTCTCAGGCATAGACAAAAAGAGTGATGCCCTTGAAGCCCTTAACGATGTATACGATGTGTATGATAAACATAAGAAAAGTTCTAAGGATGAAAAGGCAGCAGCCCTGGCTGGTTTTATAAGCGAAGTTGGTAAAAAGATGGGGGAACAGTTTGGAAAATTGTTTGAAAAGCCGGATTATGTCATAGAAGCAAAAACCAATGGATTTGAAGGCTCTTTCATCCTGCCATTCAGGACAGAATGGTTTGTCAAAAACAAGGCAGAAGAACTCCTTGAAACATGCAGGATATTATGGAAAGAGGTATATAATCTCCAGAAGAACGAGAAAGTAAACATAGGCTTTACATTGATACCCATAGACAGCATGCTGGGCCATCCGTTATGGCACTATCTTGACTCATATGCAATCAGCAGGAGCATGATGCTGGCAATAAAGGACGGAAGAAAGCTGGGCATGAGCTCGTATTCTGTCAGGGATTCCATGCTCGCAAAAAGCGAGAGGATTTCTGAATTGAAGGCCACTTTGCTTGGATGCGAGCTTTGCAAAGATGCGGATGAGGAGATATTCAGGAAGTTCAAAAATGTATCCAAGCTTTTAAATCTAAAAAGATTTGAGCCGGTTGATGCCACATTCTTCATCTCGGGAAAGGGCTATCCTGGAAAGCACCTGTTTGGAGAGGTTATTGGATACCCATCACTGAACGGCAAAACAAGATGGCAGACTCCTGGCCAGTTTATCTACAAGCTTGATTTTTACCCGCAAACGCAGTTTGACGACCGAGAGCCATTTGCAAGAGTGGCTTTTACAGAAACGCTACCCATAGACATCTTTATAGAAACAAATAAAATTGACTGGATGGCAATGTACAAAAGGGATATGAAGATAAGGGGCATCGTAGATAAATGCGATATAATAAGGGTTATTGGTGAGAAGATAAACGGCTATAAGACAGACCTTGAGATAGTGATGGTAAAGCCTGATGGCGAAAGAAGGACTGTAAAGACATCTGATATAGATGTAAGGGAGAAGATAAATTCGGAGTATCTGAAAAAGACGGGCATAAAGGCAGGCACAATGGCAAACATCCCGGGAGGAGAGGCTTTCATGACGCCTGAATCAATGAAAGGAACATTTGTAGGGGATGTTGTCATAAGCATAGACCAAAGCTACCTTCTTTCCGATAAGAATCCTTTGGTTATAGAAACATTTGGCGACAGCTACAAGATCATTTCAGGCCCTAAAGACATTATTGAAAAATTTGAGAAAAAAAAGAAGGAGGCATGGCAGAACATCCTCAATCAGGAAAAGCACAAAAGCCTTCCTCAGGAGACCATAGACCTGAAGAAAAGAAATTTCAGCAGGGTCGGGGAATTTGCAATCAACACAAACCCGAATGCAAAGCTTTGCGATTACCTTATTGTCAACGAGAAGATAGCAAACATGATCCATATTGCTCTGGGCTCCGGGTTTGAGCCTGACAGGGCATCAGAGTACCATACAGACATTGTCATAAACTGCCCAAGGCAGAAACTGGATATTTACGGCATCGGCAGGGATAAAAAAGAGCATTGGGTAATAAAAAAAGGAAAATTTGTAGTTTAAAATGTCCGTGATAAAGGCAACCAACATTATTCTGAAAAAATGCATGGGCTTAAGGGAAAATGAAAGCGTTTTGGTTGTGACTGATTCTAAGCTAAGGAAGATAGGGGACGCTTTCCTTGAAAGCGCCCTAAAGATAACAGACAGCGTTGAATTGGAGGAGATTCCTATCCCTAAAGTGCATGGGACAGAGCCTCCTGAAGATATTGCAAATGACATGCTGAACTATGATGTTAATATCATGGTTACATCAAAATCATTAAGCCACACAAAAGCAAGGATAAGGGCAACAAAAAAAGGTGTAAGGATAGTCACATTGCCCGGAGTGAACAGTGAGATGATGGAAAGGTGCATTGATATTGACTATGATGAATTGAAAAAAAGGACATTAAAGATAAAAAAAATCCTTGACAATGGCAAAAGGGTAGCTGTCAAAACAACATTAGGCACGAATCTTTCTTTCAGCATTGCCGGAAGAAAGGCTTTGGGGGATGATGCCGGGATTTATGATAAAAAAGGCTCATTTGGGAATTTGCCTGCCGGGGAGACTTACATAGCCCCCTTGGAAAAGACAGCTAATGGCATTTACATTGTGGATGCCTCATTTGCAGGCATAGGAAAGGTAAAAAGCCCTATAAAAGTTATGGTGAAAAACGGCTATGCTGTTGATATCAAGGGCAAAAAAAGTGATAAAATAAAGAAATTGCTGGAGTGTGCCGGAAAGGAAGCAAGGAATATAGCAGAATTTGGAATTGGAACCAATGACAAAGCAAAAATAAGCGGCCATGTACTTGAGGATGAGAAGGTATTTGGAACTTGCCATATTGCCCTAGGAAATAATATGGGTTTTGGAGGCAAAGTTGATGTTCCGCTGCATCTTGATGGTGTTATCAGAAGACCTACTATTTTCATAGACAACAAAAAAATAATGGATAATGGAAAATTGCTGGTTTAACATGTCGAAAATATACCATCAGTTTATAACTGATGGGCGTAAGTACAATGTAGCTGCGTATAATGGTATATTTTCGAGCATCTCGGAAATCAACAGATTTCCGATGATCATCAAAAATGTGAGTATTTTTGAGATGCTCAAAAACCACATCTTGGTACTGGATGGTTGCAAGGTTTCGCCAATCATAGCTTGCCTATAATTGGTGGTTTTTGACAAAAAGATATTTAAACCTAGCTGCATTAGTTAACATTGAAAATGCCTGCCAAAGAAAAAAATATACTGGACAGCGTAATATACAGCTATACTGCAAACACAAACCAGATTGAAGAGGAAAACAGGATTCTGAAGGAAACAATAAACAAGTTGAAGGAAGAGCTGGACAGGTTCAAGGAGCCTCCTTTGATGGTTTGCGAAGTCAGGGACATTTTTGGGAAGGAGGCAATAATAAGAATACCGAACGGGAACCAGTTTTCTGTCAACATAGGCGAAAGCTGCGGAAAGCTCAAATCCGGGGAGATGGTTCTGGCAGAGCAGAAAAACCTTACAATCATAAAGAAAATACCAATAACAAAAAAATTCAACATCGAGAAATTTGTTATTATTGAAAAGCCGAAGGTTTCCTGGGATGATGTGGGAGGCTTAAACGAGCAGGTAAGGGAGATACAGGAAGTTGTTGAATTGCCCCTGAAAAAGCCCGAATTATTCAAAAAAATAGGCATAAACCCGCCGAAGGGGATTTTGCTTTACGGCCATCCTGGAACAGGAAAGACTTTGCTTGCAAAGGCTGTTGCATCTTCCACAAACTCCACTTTCATTGAGGTTGTAGGCTCAGAGCTTGTGCAGAAATTCATAGGAGAAGGCGCGAAAATGGTCAGCGAGATTTTTGACCTCGCGAGAAAAAAGGCTCCGAGTATTGTGTTTATTGATGAGATTGACGCGATGGCTGCAAAAAGGATTGAATTGGGAACAAGCGGCGAGAGGGAGGTAAACAGGACTTTTATGCAGCTGCTTGCAGAAATTGATGGCTTCGAGCCTTTGGACAACGTTAAGATAATTGGTGCAACAAACAGGAAAGACATACTGGACCCTGCGGTTGTAAGGTCAGGAAGGCTTGACAGGCTAATCAATGTCCCACTTCCAAAAAATGATGCAAGGCTCGAGATATTCAGGATACACAGCAAAAACATGAATCTTGACAAAAAGATAAATGTAAAAAAGGTTGTTGAGCTGATGGACGGCTTTTCAGGCGCTGATATAAGGTCAGTATGCACAGAAGCAGGCTATTTTGCCATAAGGGAGAACAGGACAAAGATTCTGCCTAAAGATCTTTACGATGCTGTCATCAAGGTAAGGCACGAGGAAAAGGCAGAGGAAGATTACCTGAAGATGTTTGGTTAGAATGGTTTTCAAAATACCCATTAAACATTTCCTAGCATATTTTATTTCACTTTCTTCTCTGTTGTTTTCTGCTGCGATTTTTTTATTTGAATATGATTTATCTCCAGATTCTGGGCCGGAATACGGAATATTCACAGCATACCTTGTTTATTTTATACCAATTTTAATCATCATGTTATCAGATATCTTCAAAAAATCAAGAAAAATTGCTATAGTACTCTCCTATGGAGTCTTTTTTGTGTTTGTGACGCTTGTTGCTTTCCTAGATACTGGCGGCCACCCGCCATTTGGTGTTTTTGCACCTTTTTATTTGGTTTTTGGACTGCTCGCAATAGCGATTCTGACATATTTCTTTTATTGGTTGGGTAGCTGGCTTGGGGCAAAGGAGGCCGCTGGTAAAAAATTGAGATTATTAAGGGGCTTTATGACTTTAATTTTTACCGTTATTTTGTTATATTTCCTGTCTTCTGTTTATGCTACCCTGTTTTGAGAATCATAAGTACACACTCAGCAGTTACTTTCCGTACTTCATTGGCTTTCGCCTTAGTGGGTGTTCACATCATCATCGTGTGCAACGGTGATAAGGAAGTTTTGCTTTTAAAAGTTTCCATCAAATGACCTTAAAATCCACACAAATTCTGTAGAATCCGGGCGCGTACTGCCCGCATTTTGTTGTTCTCAGGATTTTAAATTGTTTTTTTGCCTCAGTGCAGGCTTTTCTTACTTTTTCCTCTGATTTTTTGAATTCGCTTTCGTGCTCAAAATCATAAAAATGGGTAATTCCATTGTTCTTTATGTGTTTCAATGCCAGCCTGAGGAAATTTTCCCCCCCCTTCGGCAATGGCATCAGTATCCTGTCGAATTTTTTTTTGAGTTTCGGCATTATCTTAGTGACATCTCCAAAGAATAATTTTATCCTGTTTTCCAGCCTGTTTTTTTTGATGTTTTCCAGCGCGTATTTATGCGCAACAGGATTTATTTCTATTCCGTAGGCTTCTTTGCATTCTGAATTTTCTGCAATGACTAAAGGATAGATTCCGGATCCGGAGAACATGACTAAAACGCGCTCTTTTGGCCTTATCAAATCCGCGATCCTCTTCCTTTCAGAAGACATTCTGGCGGAAAAATAGACTTTTTCAACATCCAGCTTAATTAAAACGTTGTTTTCTTTGTGTATTGTTTCTTTTGTTTTTTCTCCGGCAATTATTTTTAGCTTTGGTGTTCTGAATTTTCCTGAATATTTTTTTGTTTTTTTTAATATGGTTTTTACGTTTTTAAATTTCCTTAATATTCCTTCCCCTATAATTTTTTCCTTTTTTGACAATTCTTTTGGAAAATCTGAGAAGATCAGTATGCTGCCCACAACATCGAATGACGAAGGCATAAGTTCGAGCTCATTTTTTGACAGCTTGTCTTTTAATAAAAACTTAAGGTTTTGTTTCATTTTTAACTAAAGAATTCTCCAAGGCCTTTCTGTTTTTTGCCGGAATATTGTTTGCTTAATTTTTCCAGTGTTGAATTAACCCTTTCCTCTGAAAAATCGCGCTCGTCAATAAGGAGCCTTCTCATTCTTTCGGCGTCTACGCCTTTCCATTGGATGTCATAATCATCTCTAACAGGAATTTTCTTAATCAAATTGTAGACTTCTTCCCATCCAAAATCAAAAAAATCATCCCATTTCACTTCTTTGAACAATGCGTCAAAATCTGTTTTGTGCCACTTTACCAATTTCAGGGCGTTTTTGGGCCCTACGCCCTTTATGCCTCCGGGATTGTAGTCTGTCCCTATAAGCATTGCCAACGCTATCAGCTGGTTCTGGTCAATACCAAGGTTGTTTAGATTTTCAGCCAGATCTATGATTTCGGGCTTTACAACATCATACCCTAATGAATCTGCCCTCTTCCTCCTGCCGACTATTGACAAGTTCCTTACAAGCTTTGTCGAGCCGTGAATCAAAGAGTCATAATCCTGGCTCACAACAGCGAATGCATTACCGTTTTTTACGATATATGATGCCTGCGCCTCCCCTTCAGAAGGTGCATCAACCACAGGCAGCCCGAAGCATTCAATCAGCTTTTTTGAGTCCGCTATCATTTCTTCTGTCAGCCTTGCTGTCCTTGCAGCATATTTCTTAATCTCTTCGGCATCTTCTTTTTCCAAAGCTTCTTTGTATTTCTTTTCAGCCTCGATCTTCAGTTCTCTTCTCTTTTCAGCCGTCTTTTGCTTTAATTTTGGTGCAATGCCGTCAAAAACAAAGATAAGCTTCAGGCTTTTCTGCATTAAATTTGATATTCTTGAAAATAAGCCGACTAAATGGGAAGTAACATTGCCTTTTGAGTCCATAAGCAAAGAGCCGTCCCTGCCCCTTATAGTTGTGAGAAACTGGAAGAGGGTGTTGTGGGCATCGACAGCAAGGGGATTATTGCCCAGCTCTTCGATGGATATTTCCTTTGCTGTTATTAAATCCTTGAATGCGACGCCCATTTTAGATTTTATTTACGCTGATGCTTTTGAACTCGTTCTGGAGCATTTCTTTTGCTTTTTTTGTAAGCTCGCCGTCCATCAAAAAAAGGATTGGAAGTTTTTTCAGCTGCCCATGCACATATGCGCCGCTCAAATCCGCATCGCTGACTTTGGTTTTGCTTTTAGCCTTGCAGTAATACTCCAAAACACCGATTCCGGAAGGGACTTCAATTATAAAATCTATTTCCGCATTTTTTCTTATTATTTCCGTATTTTTTATTGAGATTTTGTTTTTGCTGAAATATGACCTTATTTCATCGAAAAACACAGATTTTTCCTGCTTTGCTTCCTTTTTTACCTCTTCGGCTTTCCTTGGCTCCTTTCTTGTTTCTTCCCTCTTAAAATCTTTTTGTATGATTTCTTTTTTTATCTCTTCTCTTTTGAGCTCTTTTGAAACATCTTTCTCTATTATTTCTTTTTTAGGTTCTTCCTTCTTTGATTCTTTCCCGAGCAATAATTCCTTGGCCAGGCTCTCTGTCTCGTCTTTTCCCAGCAAATACCATTTCCAGAATATTTCCGTGCCGTTATTGTGTGTTACGTGCAAAGGGACTGCAAAATCCTTGATTTCCCTCAAAGCCACCCTTACAACAGGCTCCAGATTATTGTCTCTAAGGATTTTTTTCTCTTTCAGAAGATCAAATGCCTTTCTTTCCTTTTCATGGAGGTTATTTGAAAAGTTTTGCAAAGAAGGCTCCTGCCCCGGCAAGTAATATAATGGTGTCCCACCAACCTTAAGGCTTGAGATTTTCACCTTGCCCTTTGAGGAAAGCTCTGAAAGCAAGGCAGAAGACATAAGAATATTTGAGTTGATTTCCTTGGCTATATTTGAGGGTATGACTGGGCCTTTTGCCTTCATCAGCTCTAAGATTCTGTCCCTTATATCCATATATGAAAGTAAGAAAGGTTGTTTTATATATTTTGTTGTTACAAGATTAAATATTTTCTTGAATACGGGGCAAAAAATTAGCTCTTAGTGTAAGCTAATCACTAGCTTATTTTGGAATAGTTAAAACATAGGTAGAGTAAATATCATGGCCTGAGCCATCTGGCTTCCCAATAGCTTACATCTCCCTCATCATCCACAACACCTATCAACAGTCTTTTTTTTGTTGAGTGTGCAACCCTGTTTTTTGCCGCAAACTCGTACCATGTCAAAGTTGAGCCTTCATGCACCGGGTAAACAACCCATCTCGCATGATCTTCTCCGGGCTTTACGCCGCGATCATAAACCCTGAAATCAGCACCAAACTTCAAAGCTGTCTTTATGATATAGCCCCTGTTTCTTATATCACGAAAAACGCAGTACCTTATCCATAAATTTGGCTCTATTTTACCTGCTTTTTTGAGAAAAACATCAAAATCGAGCTTTTTGTTCCTTCTGTCGGAAATTTCAATCTTTCCCTTCTCAAGCAGATACAGGGATTCGATAAGGCTTAATTGCACCCTGCCGTCTTCAAGCAGATTTCCGTATCTGCTCTGGTTATAAAGCTCCCTGGATTCGTTGCTATTCTCCGTCAAAACCCTTTCCTGTGCAAATGTTGTTTTTATCAACTGCTTGGAAATCTCCTTTTCTGGTTTTTTCATTAGCAATCTGTAAAGGTATTTCATTTAAAAATGTTTTGGGAATTGGGTTAAGTAAGATTAAGTGACAAAATGAATGATGCCAAATATTCAAGATTAGACTACAACACACAGAACTTTACTTAACCTGGGAATTGGTATTTTACATATAGAAATTAATCGGAAGGAAAAGTATTATATAAGCAAAATATTTCCTTTTCTTCATGCAGATTGAATTTTTAGGAACAAGCTCCATGGTTCCGACAAAGGAGAGAAACCAAAGCGCGATTTTGATTAGCTATAAGGATAAGGGTTTTCTTTTCGACTGCGGTGAAGGCACACAAAGGCAATTAAAAATTGCCGGGGTTAAATTGACAAAAATAACAAAAATCCTGATAAGCCACTGGCACGGCGACCATGTTTTGGGCTTGCCGGGGTTAATACAAAGCATGGCGGCTTCAGATTACAACAAGGTCCTTGAGATTTACGGCCCGGAAAACACAAAAAAATCCTTTGAGAATATGTTCAAGGTATTTGTTTTTGACAAGAAGATTGATATCAGAATCAGGGAAATTGAAGAGGAGGTAGTATTTGAGAATGAGGATTTTATTTTAAGAGCCCTTCCTTTGGAGCATGGCATAGAAACTTTGGGTTATTGCCTTATAGAAAAAAACAAGAGGAAGATCGATATCAGCAAAGTGAAAAAAATCGGGCTTAGGGAGGGCCCTTGGATTGGAAAACTCCAGGAAGGCAAGCCGATCCTGTTCAAGGGGAAAAAAATTATGCCTGATGATGTGGGCAGTGTTGCGTCAGGCAAAAAAATAACGATAATCAGCGACACTGTGCCATGCAGGAATGCAGACCTCCTTGCGGAAAACTCTGACTTGCTGGTTTGCGAAGCCACGTATGCGTCAAAGCTTGAAGATAAAAGCATGGAATATGGGCATATGACTGCCAAGCAGGCAGCCGAGCTTGCAAACAGGTCTAATTCAAAAAAACTTGTTTTGACACATTTCAGCGCCAGGTATAAAAACACGCTGGAGTTGGAAGAAGAGGCAAGAAATTATTTTGATAATGTGATTTGCGCCCAGGATTTTATGAAAATAAATCTGTGAGAATGGCAAACAAAACCAAAGGTTCTGAGGCTGAGAGGGAATTGCTGCATATGTTCTGGCAGAAGGGATTTGCTGCCATACGCTCGGCGGGCTCTGGCTCGATGAAATATCCGGGGCCGGACCTGATAGTGGGCAACAAGATTAGGAGGCTTGCCATAGAATGCAAATCCACAAAAAAAGAGAAGAAGTACCTTAGCTCCTATGATATTGGGCAGCTAACGGAATTCTGCAGTGTTTTTGGGGCAGAGCCATGGTTTGCCGTAAGGTTCGCAAGAAAAGATTGGCTCTTTTTAAGCCCGGAAGATATAGAAAAAACAAAGAAAGGATTCGTTATTGACAACAAAGTAGCAGAGAGAAGAGGATTGTTGCTGGACGAATTGATAAAATAAGCTACCTTTTCCTCAAGACCCTTTCTATTTTTACTTCCTCTTTCATTACTTTGCCGACAACCCTTTCTATGTGGCCCTCTATCCTGGCAATTCTCCTTTCCATCAAAACAAGAACTCTTAGGGAATAAACAATTGCCGCCAAAGTGCCTATTATTATGGCTAAAGTTATTTCCTGGACTCCAAATGCCATCATAACACCTCTTTATAGATAATTTTAGATT
This sequence comes from Candidatus Woesearchaeota archaeon, assembly GCA_018303625.1. Classification (GTDB taxonomy): domain Archaea; phylum Nanobdellota; class Nanobdellia; order Woesearchaeales; family GW2011-AR4; genus JAGVXV01. The sequence goes on along the minus strand of JAGVXV010000037.1, from coordinate 14,692 downwards.
AAAAAGGTTTTGGTATAAAAACTTTTCGAATATCAGTTAAGAATTGCCATGCTTTTCCAGGCATTTCCAAAAACATCTTCTAGATCCTTGGCTAAGTTGGGGTTAACTACCCAGATGCCTAAATCATAGCTCGGATGAATTTCATCATTTGAAAAAAGCATAAATAGTGTTTCTTTGCCGTCAATAACACAAAACCTGGTGTTTACGTCTGTGGCTCTTGTTTCAACTATTTTATTTAAATCTGAAGGTCTCTTAAAATTTTTGTCTGACTTTAAAGCCACCCTTATTTTTACTCCTTTTTTAGCCAAAACATCAAAAACGCCCGAGAAAATGTCTTTTTTCTCACTAAATCTCTCACTGTTTGTTGCCATTATTACTGTTTTCTTTGCGTTTTTCAGCATAATTTCCAGATGATTGTAAAGGTTTTTCCTTCCAGTTAACGAGCCAGAAATGTCTAAAGTATCTTGCGACACAATGCCCCGTTCGTGAAGGAGCATTAATTCCTCAATCATCTTTCCTTTTTTTAACAGGTCTATTGTTGTCACTTCTTTTCTGGTTTTTTCCTGCACGTTCTTTTTGACCCTCTCTAGCATCAAGAACATCGTAGCTTCTGCTCCTTGGAACGTTTGCTATGTCAGAAAGCTCGCCTGCTGTTGAGACTCCCCTGCTCAGCAGGGCTGTCCAGATTTTTGATTCATAAGTATTAAGCCCCAGCTCCCTCAGTTTGATTAAAGATTTACTTTCTAGCATACAAACAGGGAAAGAAGCAAGCATATTTAAATATTTCGATTTTTATTACTTTATAATGATAAATCTTATCCACAGTCCTGCTTTTCCTGTGGAAATTTGATTTTGTTTTGTTAACATTAAAGATACTACTTACTTTCTATATAGAAAATATATAATATAATATAATAACTATAATAAAAATAGCCTTTCCATAAGAAACCGTGGTGTGCGACTTTCCAAAAGAAAAACCTTAAATAGCACCATTTCGTTTGGAAAAACATGGTGGAAAGTGGTTTGTTGAACTTTTTTGAGTCTTTTGCGAAAAAAGAAAGCCTTTTTTTGAGTAAAAAAGCCCTACAGTCCTCTTACATACCAGAAACAATACACCACCGGGACGAACAGGTAAAGAAAATAGCAAATGTGCTTGCTCCAGCTTTGAGGCACGATAAGCCTTCCAACCTGTTCATTTACGGCAAAACCGGAACAGGAAAAACATCAACAACAAAATACGTAATAAAGAATATGCAGTACGCTGCAAAGGGAAAAAACATACCTCTTGAGATATTCTACCTAAATTGCAAGTTAAAAAGGACGGCAGATACCGAATATAGGTTAATGGCGCAGCTGGCAAGCTTTTTCGGCAAGGCTGTTCCACCAACAGGGCTGCCGACAGACGAAGTTTACAAGATATTTTTTGATGTTGTGGATAAGAAAAGACAGACAGTTATTTTGGTTTTGGATGAAATAGACCAGCTCGTTAATAAGGCAGGCGATGGGGTTTTATACAACCTGACGAGGATAAATGACGACCTTTCAAATTCACAAATATCTTTGATAGGAATATCTAATGATCTTTTATTTGTGGATAATTTAGATCCTAGGGTAAAATCATCCCTTTCTGAGGAAGAGGTTGTTTTTGCACCGTACAACGCACTTCAGCTGCAATCCATCCTGAAGGAAAGGGTGGAGCTTTCTTTCAAAAAAGGTGTTATTGGGGAGGGCGTTATTGAAAAATGTGCAGCTTACTCTGCCAGAGACCACGGCGATGCAAGAAGGGCTTTAGAGCTGCTTAGGGTTTCAGGGGAAATAGCCGAAAGAAATGGCAACCAGAAAGTAAAAATAGAACATATAGACGAGGCAGAAGACAGCATAGAGAAAGACAGGGTTTTTGAAACAATAAAGACCCAGCCAAAACAGCACCAAGCAGCTTTGTATTCCATTCTTTCATTACAATCAAAACAAAACCTGATATTCACGGGGGAGATTTACGACTTTTACAAGCAGATTTGCGGCAAAATCAACTTAAGGCCGCTTACCCAAAGGAGAATCTCAGATATACTGGCAGAACTGGATGTTTTTGGAATCATAAACACCAAGGTAATATCCAAAGGAAGATACGGCAGAACAAGGGAAATCTCTCTGTCAATAAACAAATCAACTATCCCACATATAAAAAAAATATTGGAAGAGGGCTTGGATTTATAGCAGCATTCTTAAAATGGAACAAATCCAGTTTAACAAAAAAGAACTAGTGGAATCTTTTTTAAAAAAAGGATTGTTGTTGAGCGCAGACATCCTGAAAAGCATAGAAAACCAGAATGAACTCGAAAGGGTTTCCAGTCTACTAACCAGCAACAACACCAAAGAAATCCTTGTTTTGAACGACTATATCGGGGAACTTCTGGACCCAGGAAAAAATTCAGATGTCAATTGGATGGAATTCGACAGGCTAAGGGTTTTATTCGAGAAAGGGAAAAGCACAAAAAACTATAGCAATTTTTTGGATTACCTCTCAAAAAAAACAGAGGATACCAGAAAAGAGGTTTCGGAAGAGTCCAAAGTCAAAATTTTGTACTCATATGCTGAGGATGCAAGGAATATAGTGGTGCAGGACTTCGCACAGCATTTCTATAATAGGTATTCAATAATTGAAAGAATATTGAGGAACAGGCAGAGCCTCAAAAACATAACCTCTATAAACCGCATCCTTAACAAGAAAGATAAGGAAAACGTATCGGTAATAGGGATTATTTATGAAAAATACACAACAAAAAACAACAACACTATCCTTGTTTTGGAGGACAGGACGGGCTACATTAAGGTTCTCATCAACAAAAATAATCCAACATTATACAATCTTGCCAAGGGCCTGGTTTTGGATGATACTATAGCCGTCACGGGGGTTAACGGGGAAAATGTGATTTTTGCAAACGACATTATTCTGCCGGATATCCCCCTAACAAATAAGGTAAAAAAGGCTCAGGATGAAGTTTATGCAATCTTCCTGTCAGATATGCATGTCGGCTCTGTCAATTTTCTGGGGGAGGACTTTAACAAATTTCTAAAGTGGATAAACCAGGAAACAGGTACTGAAGAACAGATGAGCATAGCATCTAAAGTCAAATACATATTCGTGGTAGGGGACTTAGTTGATGGATGTGGTGTTTACCCAGAACAGGAAAAGGAATTGCTCATAAAGGACATAAAAGAGCAATATGCAGAATGCGCAAGGCTCCTGAAAAGGATTCCGGAAAACATTCAGCTGGTTATATGCCCCGGAAACCACGATGCTATCAGGGTTGCAGAACCACAACCGCCTTTTTATCAGGACTTTGCGCAGCCGATTTACGAACTGCCAAATGCAATTATAGTCTCCAATCCTGCAATGGTCAATATACACTCGTCCAAAGATTTTCCGGGATTTAACATACTTCTTTATCACGGCTATTCTTTTGATTATTTTGTGGCTCATGTGGATTCCCTCAGGAATAATGGCGGTTACGACAGGGCGGACTTGATCATGAAATTCCTGCTCCAAAGAAGGCATCTGGCACCGACCCACACTTCAAACTTATACATCCCCGATATGAAAAAAGACCCGTTGGTTATAGACCCCATCCCGGATTTTTTTGTCAGCGGCCACATACACAAGTCAGTAACATCTAATCACAGAAACGTTACAATGATATGCAGCAGCTGCTGGCAGAGCAAAACAGCCTTCCAGGAAAAAATGGGGCACAATCCTGAGCCAAGCAGGGTCCCTATAGTTAATTTGCAGACAAGGGGAGTAAAAATCCTGAAATTTGGAAAATAAATGCAAAAAGAAAATTTTACTGCGGACATGGAAAAATATTTTGGTATTATTGATGAAAATGTCAAGACAGCTTACGACCTGGCAAAAATAGCCAGAAAAAAAGGCCTTGATCCAGAGGATGACATAGACTTGCCATTGGCTAAAAATATGGCAGAGCGTGTAGAAAACCTAGTTGGTGCATTAACTCCACAAATCATCGGTTCAGGATTATCCAAGAGAATTGAAGAACTAGAAAGAACATTTAAAAAACTTGACTGGCGTGTCGCGCTGACAATAGCTTTGGAAGTTTTCAACCAGAAATTCTGCGAATTCAGGGACAAAATAGAGGCCATAGAAACTGGGATAAGGGTTGGCCTGGCTTACTTGACCTTAGGCATAGTTTCCAGCCCTTTGGAAGGATTTATTCAATTAAAATTAAAGAAAAGAAAAGACGGCAAAGAATATTTCTGCCTGATGTATTCCGGTCCGATAAGGAGCGCAGGAGGCACTGCTGGGGCGGTCTCAGTTATTATAGCAGATTTTCTAAGGAAAAAAACAGGATACTTCCCTTATGACCCGACAGAAACGGAAATCAGGAGAACCGTGACAGAGCTTTACGACTATCATGATCGCGTCACAAACCTGCAATACCTGCCGAGCGAGAAAGAAATCAGGTTTTTGGTTAAGCATCTGCCTGTCCAGATAGATGGCGACCCGTCAGAAGAAATAGAGGTCTCCAATTACAAGGATCTGGACAGGATAGAGACAAACAAGATAAGGAGCGGCCCGTGCCTTGTTATAGGTGAGTGTTTGGCGCAAAAAGCGTCAAAGCTTTGGGCAAACATCTCCAGCTGGAAGGAGGATTTTGATCTTGAGCAATGGTCATTCCTAAAGGAATTCTCAGAATTACAGAAGAAAGTCAAATCAAAAGCAACTTTTGAATTAAAGGAGAAAATTACTCCGATATTCACCTATATAGAAGATCTTGTTGCTGGAAGGCCGGTGCTTACGCATCCGTTAGGTGTCGGCGGTTTCAGGCTGAGGTATGGAAGATGCAGGGCATCAGGATATAGTGCTGCGGCAATACACCCTGCTACAATGTACATCCTAAACCAGTACATAGCCATTGGCACGCAGCTAAAAGTGGAAAGGCCGGGAAAGGCCACAGCTATCGTGGCGTGTGATTCAATAGAAGGCCCGATTGTAAAGCTGAATAACGGCAACGTCATCAAAATCAATACCTTAAAGGAGGCAAAAAGGCTAATGGACCAGATTAAGGAAATCCTGTTTTTAGGTGATATCTTGTTTAGTTATGGAGATTTTTATAACAGGGCCCACCAATTATTGCCTGCAGGCTATTGTGAGGAATGGTGGTCTTTAGATGTTGAGCATGCAACAGTAGATTTATTCGGGGCACTGGATTTCGGAAAACTGGCTGAGTTATTGGAGATGCCCAAAGCCGAATTAGAGAGCCTTGCCAAAAATCCCCTGGAAATTAAGCCAAAAATCGAAAATGCAATAATACTCTCAAAAAAACTGGGAGTTCCTTTACATCCTGATTATACTTTTCATTGGAAAACAATCTCGATTGACAACCTGCAAATGCTGGTTGACTGGATGCGAAATGCGAATTTTTCATTTGAGAGCAACACCCTGAACAAAATTATCTTTCCGTTTGAGGAGGCTCCGAAACGCGTCTTGGAGTTGTTGGGTGTTGAGCATATTGTTGTTAACGACGAATTTGTTGTCGTGGAAAAGGACAATGCCATCGCAATAACCGTTAGCCTGAACCTCAGAGAGCAAAGCAGCATTAAAAATACGGCTGCAATAATCGACGAAAATCAGGATAGGGATGTTCTGGAAATTGTAAACAAGCTATCGGAGATTAAAATCAACGATAAATCCGGGGTTTTTGTCGGGGCTAGGATGGGGAGGCCGGAAAAAGCCAAGATGAGAAAACTGACAGGAAGCCCTCACGTGCTTTTCCCCGTAGGTAATCAAGGCGGCCGTTTAAGGTCGTTTCAAAGCTGTTTGGAAGCAGGTAAAATAAATTCCGATTTTCCAGTCTATATGTGCCAAGATTGTAAAATGCAGACCATTTTTTGTGTTTGCGAGAACTGCGGCAAAAAAACCAAAAAATTGCACTATTGCAAAGTCTGCGGGCTAATCGAGGAAAGCCATTGCGGCAAGCACGGGAAAGCAGAGTCATTCAAGCAGCAGGAGATAGACATCAAAACACATTTTGATAGCTCACTCAAAAAGTTGAATATGTCGTCATTTCCAGATTTAATAAAGGGTGTAAGGGGCACATCCAATAAAGACCATATCCCGGAGCATATTATAAAGGGTATTCTGAGGGCGAAGCATAGCGTTTATGTAAACAAAGACGGCACAATAAGGTATGATATGACTCAATTGCCGATAACCCATTTCAAGCCAAGGGATATTGACGTTTCTATAGAAAAACTTAAGCAATTGGGTTACGAAGAAGACATTTACGGGAAAGAACTGCAAAATCCGGATCAGGTATTGGAGCTTAGCCCGCAGGATGTTATCCTGCCTTCCTGCGACGAAAGCCCTGAAGATGGGGCTGATAAGGTCTTGTTCAGGATTGGGTTGTTTATAGATGAATTATTGACAAAATTCTACAATGTTGAAAGTTTTTATAATTTTGCATCAGAGAGTGATGTTATAGGAAGCTTGGTTGTCGCCTTGGCCCCGCATACATCAGCAGGCATAATAGGCAGGGTCATAGGCTTTTCGAAAACACAGGGATTCTTTGCACACCCAATGTTTCACGCAGCGACAAGGCGCGATTGCGACGGTGATGAGGCATCAGTAATGCTGCTTATGGACTCGCTGCTTAATTTTTCAAGGAAATTTCTGCCTAACACCAGAGGCTCAACTCAGGATGCCCCTCTTGTCCTGACTTCAAAAATCATACCTGCCGAAGTTGATGATATGGTTTTTGATATGGATGTTGTATGGCGCTATCCGCTGGAATTTTATGAAGCATGCTTAAATTTCAGCCAGCCTCGTGACGTTAAAATAGAGCAATTTGGCAGGAATCTGAATACACCAAAACAGTATAAAGGCATCGGCTTTACGCATCCGATAACCAATCTGAATTCTGGAGTCAGGTGCTCAGCATACAAGACACTGCCCTCGATGGAGGAAAAGCTAAAAGGCCAAATGGATCTGGCGGACAGGATAAGGGCTGTTGACGCGTCTGATGTAGCCAGGCTGGTCATAGAAAAGCATTTCCTGAGGGATATCAAGGGAAACCTAAGGAAGTTTTCTGTGCAGGAATTCAGATGTGTGGAATGCAATGAAAAATACAGAAGGCCGCCGCTACTGGGCAAATGCATAAAATGCAACGGAAAAATAATATTTACCGTCTCGGAAGGCTCAATCATAAAATACCTTGAGCCGGCAATCTCGCTAGCCGAGAAATACAACCTGCCGAGCTATTTAAAACAAACCCTGGAATTGACAAGAAGGAATGTTGAGAGCATATTCGGGAGGGATAAAGAAAAGCAGATAGGCTTGGGCAAGTGGTTTTAGGCCAATATTGCCTGCGCATGTGGTATTTTTTTAATATAAATTATGTTATTGCCGGAAATTATCCCCTGTTTTAAGGCAAGTTCAACAGACCTTTTTCCAACGAAGTTTATTATATAGGCATAGTGGAAAATCTTAATTGCTTCTTCTTCAGTTTTCTCTTCCCCTCTGTAAAAATTTGATGCCAGGTCAAGCTGCAGGTTTTTTTCTTCAAACTTTTTCCCTATAAGTTCATTATCGCATACAGCAACTATTTTTTTATTGTCAGCTGTTTTGTGGACATTAACAATTATCTTAATAGGTGTTGGCATCATAGCTATGCTATCTTAGTTTTTACATTATGTTTGGAGCCGCAGGCCATGCATTTGATAAATGTCAATTCCCTTTCTTTTTCTATCTTTGTATCAGGCTTTCCGCATTCATGGCAGAAAACAAACAAATTGGCATATTCCTTTATCTTTTCATTTATTCTTGATGCAGGAATCTTGGTCCCTATAATGATGCTCCCACTCTTTTTTATCTCTCCGGGAGCGGCCAATTCCCTCAGAACAAATTTAAGCAGGTGCTCAGGCTCCCTGCCGAGATTGCCGGCTATCTGCAAAAAATTGCTGATAATGGTCCTATTGCCCTGTACATGCCCGACAACCTTGGTTATCTCAAACCTTTCTTTTTTGAACACGGATTCAGGCATCTGTTTTCTGACCTGCTCAAGGAGCTCTTTGTATCCCATGCGGCTGGTATTTTTTGCTGTTTTATAAATCTAATTGTTTTATTCTCAACAAAAAAGTATATATACACCATTAAAAAATATTATCCTATGGTGCTGGAATCGTTAATAAACCCGTTTAAGGCCGAGAGGAAGCCCTGGGAGATGTTCTTCATAGGGTTTTTATACTCCTCTGTCGGGATTTTTTTATCCTTGCGCATCTTCAGGGAACAGGCAAGCCTGATAATGGTCTTTCTGACAGTGATGGCCTGCATACCTATAGTCTACAATACCATGAAATTTGAAGAGAAAAAGGACTTAATCATAGACAAGGAAATAACCCTGCTCAAGGAGCACAACAAGGCAATTGTTTTTCTCATGTTTTTGTTTATAGGTATTACTGTTTCCTGCGTCGCCTGGTATGTATTCTTGCCGGCATCTACCGTAGGCTCGCTGTTTGACAAGCAGACACAAACAATAGAATCAATCAACAACATGGTCTCAGGTAGCCTTGCGCAGCAATTCAGCACATTCATAAAGATATTTTTTAATAATGTCAAGGTGCTTTCTTATTCGATACTCTTCGCTTTCATCTATGGTGCGGGAGCTATTTTCATTCTTACGTGGAATGCTACTGTAATAGGCGCAGCCATCGGGAATTTTATAAGGTCCAATATAAGCCAGTACGCATCTTCCATAGGGATGGCAAAGGCAGGCAGCTATTTTCAGGTTGTTTCTGTAGGCCTTTTAAGATACTCGCTGCACGGGATTCCGGAAATCATCGCTTATTTTTATGGAGGGTTGGCAGGAGGCATAATCTCCGTGGCAATTATAAAGCACCATTACCAAAGCGAGAAATTCTCAAACATACTTTTTGACGCCTCAGAGCTTTTAGTCATAAGCATAGCATTCCTTCTGGTAGCCGCATTTTTAGAGGTTTACGCAACACCCTTGTTATTCTAAGACCTTAACCCTGCCGGGCTTTATCTCAAAAATCTCGCCGCTTTCCAGCAAATTATTAATAAGTTTTCCAGAATTTTTCAGATTTGATTTCTCTATTACCTCGTCAATCAAAACGCCGTTCCCAGCGTCAAGTTTCTTAATCAAATTGTAGACTAAATCAGAATCCAATAAATGGGGAGTTCCAATCTCGTCCTCTGCAGCCTTCTGCCTTTCATACACAGGTTCACTGGCTGTCTTTGCGCCATAACTGGCTTTGTTAACGATGTCAAGTTCCAGCTTCCTGATATGCACCCATAGTCTGTTGTTGATATTTCTTATAATCTCCGGTAGCAGGTACCTTTCATTGCTGAATTCCCTTGGGCGCCCTACAATCATAATAGTATCCCCTATGCCCAATTTTTCAACATCAAAATTTTTTTCAAAGCTTCTGACAGAAATCTTTCCGGAGCCGTCATCTATAACAAAATTTTTATAATTGAGGCTTTCCTCGTCAAACTTAAAAACAACAGTCCCTATTATGTTCACTCTGGAAATTTTCTTGCCGTCAGCAGTTTCTATATAATTTGGCATCAGGCCCTCTTCCCTTACATATTTTCCGCTGAGCAGTTCGCTAATTGAAACTTTAACCGCTATCTGCCTTTTTTGTATTTTCTTTTGCTCTTCCAACATTTTAAAATTAAATACGGCTTATGAAGCCCCTTCTAGGCTCAAACAAATCACCGGAGCGCTTCAACTTTTCCAAAGCCTCCTCCACCTTGTCATCACTGATATTTCTTAACTTTGCTTCCTCAATAACATCATCGATAGGGATGGTTTTTCCCAACTTGTTTTCCAATTCGCTTATGACCTCTTTAATAATGAGTATATAACTCCTCTGGGTTGCAGTGACCCCTGTAGCTATTCTGTCAATATCAATTTTCCCGGTTTCCCTGTCAAGCCCGACCTGCATTAAGCAGTACTCTATAAGCTCTATTGCCTTATCCGCATCTTTCTTTGTCACCTTATCGGAAAGCCTTACTTTTGCGCTTGCTTCGCTCAATCTAACCAGAGCCTCCAGCTGCCTGGGGGATATAGGAATAGCCTGGATTCCCCCCTCGCTCGATACTGTTGCCCTCATTTTCAGATAAAATTCCTTTATTTCCTGCAAAGCCCCGTCAGTAAGGATTGGCCGTATTTTCTGCCTGGCATAAGATATATATTTCTTTAATAACTCTGTCGGCACTTCAGGCTCAAATATGTCCGGGCTTTGGTGCAGGCTTAGTATATGGCTTGCCATCTTCTCATCTCTGGTTTCCTCAGGCAGGTCTTTTATTGGGAATATCAAATCAAACCTGTTAATCAATGTCGGAGGGAGGTTAATCTGATCTGCAATTATGCCATACGGGTCAAACCTCCCGAATTTTGGATTTGCTGCAGCTAATACAGTTGTTCTGGCCAGTAGGGTAGCCTGAATATTGGCTTTGCTTATGCTGACAGTTTGCTGCTCAAGCGCTTCGTGCATGGCAGCTCTGTCTTCATTTGACATCTTGTCCATCTCGTCAATACAGCAAATGCCGTTGGAAGCTAAGACCAAAGCCCCGGCCTCCAAGCTCCAGCCCCTAAGGAATTCATCTCTGACAACAGCAGCGGTAATTCCTGCTCCTGAAACACCCTTTCCGGATACGTACCTTCCTTTTGGAGCTATTAAGTTGACTCTCTTAAGCATCGCGCTTTTACCGGAGCCAGGATCGCCGACAAGCAATATATGCAAATCTCCTCTGCTTACAACCTTATCACTTCTTACTTTTCTTACGCCACCAAGCAATTGCAATAGCAACGACTCTTTAACCTTATCATACCCATAAATTGACGGTGCTATGGAATTTATCAGTTTTTGGTATAATCTCGGATCCTTGGCAAGCTCTAAAATCTGCTTCTCTTCCTCTTCGCTGATCTCCAAATCATAAAATGTTTCCTCAACCGGCTCTATGTTGTTTGCCTCAACCATTATATCAAATCTTGTGCTTTTGGCTCCTGTCCTCAATATAATTGGGACTTCTTTTATAATTCCGACAACAATCACCTTAGAGCCCGGGCTGGTTCTCTTTTCGCTTATCGGGCTTACCAGATCATCCTTGAGAAAAACGTTGATTCTTTTTGGCTGCTCGCCGCCTTCCATGCTTTCAGGAACTTCTTCCAAAACAATGCCCTGCGCGTCAACAAGCTCCTTGCTTAAAAGGTTAAATCTGCCTTTTCTTCCGCAGCTGCACCTGGAAGGCTCCTTAAAACTCCCGTTTAACTGCAGCACATTTATAACATTCCCGCAGCTCGGGCATTCAAATTTTGCAGATGTCACCTGCGGCCTTACATCAGACTTCTGCTTGACAATTCCTTCAGTCCACATAAACTTTCCAAGATGCTTGCTCCTGATGTCCCTCACCATGATTTTCTGCCCTTCCGGCAGGTTTCTAAACCGGATCCTAACACCTTTTATATTCTCTATATCAAATTCCTGTATTCCAAGCTCCGCGGCCTTTATGGCCTCCTCAGGATTTTCCAGAATTTCATTTGCCAGCTCCACATCGAATTTTGAAATCCCGGAGAAGTCAACAATAAGCGACCTAGTGTCTTTCCTAAGAGAATTCAGCAGCGAAGAATAATAATTAGTCTCAACAAATTCGTGGAACTTGTTTATCTGTTCTAAAGCTTCCATTTACCACCACACCTAAGCCTTCTTTTTTATGCTTTATAAATCTCACGCGCGCAAATGTCCAGTGCCCAAACCAAAATTAAAAAGAAAAATTAAGCCTTGACTTTCTTTAAGTTCTCAATCAGCTTATCCAAAGCTGCGTGAACTTCCTTTTCGCTTTTTGTCCCAGTACAAACAATCTTTCCATTGCTGAACAGCAAAAATGTCGCCTTGGCAGCTAAAAGCTTATAAACCAGCCCAGGAAACTGCTCAGGCTCGTACTCAACATTCTGAAGCTTGGTTGCAAGAACATTAAGATTAAGGTCCATCCCAACGCTGCCGGAAGCCACTATGTTCTGTATCTTGACTTCAGGCTTTATCTTTATTCTGATTCCTATCTTCTCCAGGCTTTTTATTATCTTTTTTATGCTTTCATGGACTTTTTCCATGCTTCTTGCGCCAGTGCATACAACCTTGCCGCTTGAGAAGATAAGAGCGCTCGTTTTTGGGTCTTTTATCCTTATTACGAGCCCGGGAAACTGCTCCGGATTATACTCTGTATTGCTCAATGTAGCAGCCATCTTTTCCAATGGAATGTCATGCTCCAATGAAGTAGAAACAACTATGTTGACTACTTTTATATCTCTAGCAGTTTTTTTAGACATTTTAGCACCCCCATCTAAAAAAGTTATTTATAAATGCTTTATAAAGGGCTTGTATTTAAATACTTTTATATTCAAAAAGAATTTTTATAATATATTCATTGGAAATGCTATGCCCCCTTCACTTCCTATGGAATATATTTTCTATATGGAAAAAATATCTTACCCAAAACAAAAACCTTTATATAAATTCCATATTAATTCTCTCTTATGCTCATTGACATAGTTTTCCCGGAAAATAATGAAGATGAATTCATCAAAATTGCAGTTAAATTAGGTTACAATGCAATATGTTTTGCTTATAAATTTGATAAAAGCAAAAACGAAAAACAAAAAGAATTAATCAAGGAAAAACAGAAAAACTCCGAATTAAAATTATATTTAGGTATTTTAGCGGATTTTAATGAAATTGGAAAAGCCAAAAACAGTTCCGATTTGGTGTTAGTCCAGAATTCAGAAAAAAACAGGGAAGTTCTTGAAAGTGGCAAAGCGGATATTTTATTTGATTTAGAAGCGCAAAATAAAAGGGATTTCATGCACCACCGCGCCTCAGGGCTGAATCATATATTATGCACTTTTGCAAAAAAAAATGATTTAAAGATAGGATTGTCTTTTAGCTCAATATTAAAATCAAGTGATAGGCATCAGCTTGTCGGAAGAATGAGCCAAAACATAAAGTTGTGCAGGAAATACAAGGTAAAGATGTGCATAGCCTCATTTGCAAAAAAGCCATATGAAATGAGGTCTCCTAACGATCTAATGAGCTTATTCGAGACTATAGGAATGCATCCGAAAGAAGCTAAGGATTCTTTTAAAGCAGTTTTCAGGAAGGATGAAATTTAATTCTCAGAATAATATTAAAACCAAAAGTTTTATAAGTTAATTTCAGAATAGAAATAAAAAAAGAGGCTGCAAATGGACAACAGATTTTATAAAAATAAATTCATTCTATTCATCTCTATTGCCTTATTCCTGATTTTGATTCTTCCAGTAATTGATGCACAGCCTTATAACGGGCAGTACATTAAGGGAGCAACTTACACCAAGTGTGGATTGTCAGGCGCTTCATGCAATACCGGAGATACAAAAATACGTGCATGGAACACGGGATATGGAAGAAACTTTGGATGGAGTGAGACTGCTAATGGCTGCACAGCTTGGGAAGGTTCTAATAATAGAGGTAATCCTGGATGTTGTGTTGAATGCCAAAAGTCAGACCAGTTTTTAGGCTGCTTTAACAATCAGGACCAGCCTGTTAATTTAGGAACAATCCCCAAGAACACCTCGTTTAAGTATTATTCAACTGCGACAAGCGACAGGAACAATGCAGTGACAGAGCCAGATACGAACACTGGAGCGTGCAGCTGCATAAGTGGTGGAGTTGCTGGAGGAGCGAAATGCTGCGGCGATGATTCCCAAGACCAATTCTGCAATGGAAACTTGGAAGGCTGCTTTAATTCAGAATATTACTCTGATCCAGACCAAAACCAATTCATCTGTGAAAGCTGCACGCAAGGAACATGGGCTTCAAGCCAATGCTGCGGCGATGACAACAATGAAAATTTCTGCAGCGGAAACAATGCAGGCTGCTTCAATGCGCAGTTTTTCAATGATCCAGATTCAAATCAATTCATCTGCGAAACATGCGCCCAAGGAAAATGGCTTAATGGGAAATGCTGCGGCGACGACAGCTTGCAGGATAATTTTGATGGTGGAGCAAATATAAGTTCCTGCTATCAGGGAAAAATTATTCTTAACTGCCAGCAGCCTGTTAATAACCCCTCTGTATTAAATGAAGATGGAAGGCTATCTACTTGCACAAGCAATGAAGGGGAAAAATGCAGCCTTAAATGCTCAAATTCATTATTCTGCTCCTACACAGGAAGCTGGCTTCCAACCCAGGGCAAAACAAGAAACCAGGCAAGCACATGGCCTTTAGATACAAACATAAAAACAGAATGCTGCCAGCAGCAGCAATGCTGGAATGGAAGTGTTTGCATTGAAAACCAGTTTACAAGCCCCATCAGCAAAGATTATAGCGGTTACAGGTGCATAAATGGTGCATGGAAAAAAGCAGAGCTATTATGTGTAGCAGAAGACTGCGAGACAAGAGGCTATTGCCCAGAGGCTGGGCAGTGTTTGGTAAGCCTTGATGGTAATGTAAACGACAATAACAACCCTAGTGGAAATCCACAATGCATCTCAACAGGGCAATACATAAAGGACAATTACTGCGAGAGCGGCAATTGGACATCAAGAACCAAGTTCGTGGCTTTGCAGCTATTAAGCCTGCCGGCAGCAGGCAATTACATCTTATTCTGCGACAGCGC